>NZ_CANMPJ010000002.1:0-317259 GCF_947499705.1 uncultured Erythrobacter sp.
TCTATGTGGGTCTATGTGGGTCTATGTGGGTCTATGTGGGTCTATGTGGGTCTATGTGGGTCTATGTGGGTCTATGTTTACCTTGTGAAGGATGGCCTATCCTTCATTAACGAAATGATCTGGACCAGTGCCAATTTCAAGGATCGTAGCAAAATAAACTAGCCATTCTCGCGAAGGCGGGAATCTAGAACGCAAGGTCAATGGCTCCGCACTGGATCCCCGCCTTCGCGGGGATGACGAGTCCCCCTAAACATCATCCGCCGAGATCAGCTCGGCTTCGTCGATCTCGCCCGTCAGGCTCGCCACTGTCGTCGCCACCGCCGCATCGCCGCTGACGTTGGTCGTCGTCCGCATCATGTCCATAATCCGATCAATGCCCGCGACAAGCGCGATGGTTTCCAGCGGAACGCCGACCGCGCCGAACACAAGCACCATCATGATCAGTCCCGAACCCGGAATGCCCGCCGCGCCTATCGCGCCGAGCGTGCCGAGCACCGAGATCATCACATAGTCGCCCCAGCTCAGATCCACGCCGAACACCTGCGCGCCGAACAGGGTCGCGAGGCCCAGATACATCGCGGTGCCGTTCATATTGATCGTTGCACCGAGCGACACGACGAAACTCGCGACCGAGTTCGAAACACCAAGGTTCCGCCGCACGCAGCGCAGGGTCACTGGCAGCGTCGCGTTCGAGCTTGCCGTCGAGTAGCTCACCGCCATCGCGTCGATAATGCCCCGGAAGAAGTCGATAACCGGCAGCTTGGCGATGAACTTGATCATCCCGCCATAAATCAGTCCGATGATCAGGAAGCAGCCGAGATAGTTGAGGATCACCACGATCCCGAGCGCTTGCAGAGCGTCGACGCCGAGCGTGCCCGCAACCCACGCCATCAGCGCGAAAACGCCGAACGGGGTCAGTTCCATCACCACCATGGTGACTTTCTGCATGATGACGCTGCCGCTCTCGAAGATCTTGAGCACCGGCTCGCCATCTTCCTTGGCCATCAGGATGCCGATGCCGATTAGCAGTGAGAAGATGATCAGCGGCAGGACATTGACGTCCGCCATCACCTGAACCGGGCTGGAGGGCACCATCTCCAGGATCATTTGCTGGACGGTGACCGCCTCTTCCTGACGGCTCTGCGCGCGTTCCAGCGCGTCGGCGTCGAGGTTCATATTCGACACATCGAGGCCCGCTCCGGGCTGCACCAATGTGCCAATGCCGAGGCCCAGCCAGACTGCCATCTGGCCGGTCACGACGAAGATCAGCAGCGCTCGCCAGCCGACGCTGCCAAGTTTTCGCAGGTCGCCGATACTCGCGACGCCTGCGACAAGGCTGAAGAAGATCAGCGGAACGACCAACATCTTGATGAAGGCGATGAAAATGTCGCCGACGATCTTGATGCTCGCCGCCCCCGGCCCCCAGATGTAGCCGACGATGATGCCGAGGATCAGCGCACCGATAACCCGCTGCCACAGCGGAATTGCAAACCAGGCTTTCATCGGCTCACGCCCCTTCTTGTTCTGTCTCGAGTGCGAGCGCCCCCAGCGCCGCGCGTGTGTATATCCGGGCTAGCGCATCAAGGTCGGGGATGGCTACCGCTTCATCGCGCTTGTGCATCGTGGCATTGCAGAGTCCGAATTCGATCACCGGGCAGACATTGCGCAGGAATCGCGCATCGGAAGTACCGCCAGTGGTCGATTGCTCGGGCTTATTGCCGGTCTCGGCTTCGATCGCCTCGGCGAGCATATTGGAGAATGCGCCGGGTTCGGTGAGAAATGGCTCACCTGAGATAATCGGAAGCGCGGTGCCGCCATGCTTTTCGGCGATGGCTCCAACCCGTTCGGACAGACTTGCGCCGGTGTGCAGATCGTTGAACCGGATTGAGATACGTGCCTTCGCCTCTGCGGGGATGACGTTGTGCGCGCGGTTGCCCACTTCGAGCTCTGTGATTTCGAGATTGCTCGGCTGGAACCAGTCTGTGCCCGTGTCGAGCACAAGAGAATCGAGTTCGGCAAGGATCGCGACCAGCTTCGGAATCGGATTGTCGGCGAGGTGCGGGTAGGCGACGTGGCCCTGCGTGCCTTCGACCTTCAGCCAGATATTGACCGACCCGCGCCGACCGATCTTCATCATATCGCCCAGCTGGTGGACGCTTGTCGGTTCACCGACGAGGCACAGATCGGGCTGGATACCTTCGGCGCGCATATAGTCGATCAGTGCGCGGGTGCCGTGGAGTGCGGGGCCTTCTTCGTCACCTGTGATGATGAAGCTGATCGTCCCAGCATCATGCGGCACATCGGCGACCGCTGCAACCATCGCGGCGATGGCGCTCTTCATGTCGACCGCGCCGCGTCCGTAGAGCAGTTCCCCTCGCTCAGTCGGTTCAAACGGGTCGCTCGCCCAGCCCTCGCCCGGCGGGACCACATCGAGGTGGCCTGCGAATGCGAGATGCTTCGACCCTTCCGGACCGCGCCGGATCGCAAACAGGTTTTCGACCGGCGCTTCCTCACTGCCCTCCTCGCCATCGCCCCGCTGGAAGCGGTGAATGTCGAACCCAAGCGGCGCGAGCATTGCCTGCATCTCATCGAACACCGCGCCGGTGGCGGGGGTTACGCTGGGAGCGGCGATCAGGCGTTTGGCTAAGTCGAGGACTTTGGACATTGGCGTTGGGTTAGCAGGCACAAGCTTAATCGCAAGCAGCGACCGTCACTGCCGCTCCGGCTCGAGCAGCGGTCCGGGCGCAAAGGCGCTTTCGAGCAGCTCGGCGATGCGGATGCCTGCCTGTTGCACCCGGCGCTTGGCGATGGGCACGCCGCGCACGATGTCGTCCTGCGAAAGCGCGGTCTTGCCTGGCAGCTCCTGCCCGCAAACATTGTCCGTGTCGAAGGCGGTCGGGTAGATGAAATCGCGGCTGATCGCCCAGCTCTCACGGCCCCAATCGGTTGGTGCACCGCCACCCAAATCGGCGCGCTCGGCTGGCGAATAGCGCCGCACTACCGGATCGGCCGGATCGCTGATCGCGCGCTCGGCAAGCGGTCCGTCCCAGATCCAATGCAGGTTGAGGCTCGGTACAATCCCGTAATCAGTCTCGCGGTCATTGCCGCCCCGATCATTCTTGTCGCCAGAATGCAGCGGCATGTGAATGTCACCCGCGAAATGCACCATGAAAGCGAGCGCTTCCAAACGGATATGATCGGGCAGGCTTTCGTCGGCAAGAATTCGGTGATTGCGCTCAATCTGCGCGGTAACGCAATTGCCGCCTGAGCAATTTGCGCGCGGATTATACGCCTCGCAGATCGGCGTCGTGCGGTAATGCCAGGCAGCGGTGTAGCCCCAGCGCCAGCGCGTTCGCCGCACGCAATCTGGCCAGACGCTTGCATCCTCGATAGTCGCAAGGTCGCACTCTGGCGTTCCGAGCATCTTCTCGGCACGCATCAATCGCCGGATTTTTGCGCGCACCTGAGGCGACACATTCGCCTCGGCGATCTCGGCCGTCTTTTCGTGGGTGTAGAATCCCCATGCCTGCGCCGGGACAGGGAGCAGCAACACCAGCGCACACAGCGCCGCAGTTACAGCGCTCAGGCGACCGTGTCGTATTGCTCGATCACCCATTGCTCATCCTCTGCCGCACCAATCCATTCCTGTGTCCAGGCATGTTCCCACATTGCCTGCATGTAACTCTGCGCGAAGCCCGGCACGCCGATGCCATAGGTCATGAAGCGCGAGACCACCGGAGCAAAGAAGATGTCCGCTGCGCCGTAGGTGCCGAACAGGAACGGACCGGCCTTGCCATGCCGTGCCCGCGCTTCCGCCCACAGGCCCAGAACGCGGACTATGTCGTGCTTGGCTTCATCGGAGATCTTTTCGAGCTGCACGCGCCGCCGAACATTCATCGGCAGATCACTGCGCAGAGCGGCAAAGGAAGAATGCATCTCGGCGACCATCGACCGGGCCATGCCCCGAGCAGATTCGTCCTTTGGCCAGAACCGGTCGCGCCCAACCTTGTCAGCGCAATATTCGAGGATCGCGAGGCTATCCCAAATCACCGTTTCATTGTCCCACAGGATCGGCACCTTGCCGCTGGAAGGCTGTACATCGCCCATTTCCTGCTTTTGCTTGTCCCAATGCTCGCCCAGGATCGGCACGGTTATCTCTTCGAAATGCAGGCCCGATTGCTTGACCGCCAGCCAGCCGCGCATCGACCAGCTCGAATAGTTTTTGTTACCGATAATGAGCTTCATGGGGCCTTGCTCCACCTTGCTGGGCCTTGGGATGGCCTTGACCTAGTTGTTCAGCCTATCACTGTCGAGACTGAACGTCGAAGTTGACACAAGTGACACTGTGTCACTCTTCGTTGGAGCAGTTTTTCGCTTTCTTTTCAGAGCGTAAATCCGGGAAAACGAAATTGACAATTCTCCAACACTTTCCCGGGTTTCGGCCGCCATGGCGATGTCGTTACATGGTCCAAATATGCGAGGTAGGAAATCGGTTTGGCACTGAACCGCTAGGAGGTATGACTGCGCATCATGACACTGCCGCCATTCCATCTCGCCTTTCCCGTCGACGATCTTGCCGCCGCCCGCCGGTTCTATTGCGAGGTGATGGGCTGCGCGGAGGGTCGCAGTTCAGACGAATGGATCGACTTCGATTTCCACGGTCATCAGATCGTGGCGCACCTTTCCACCAACGCGGGCGACCGAACTAGCAATGCAGTCGACGGGCACAATGTGCCGGTCCCGCATTTCGGTCTGGTGCTGGACATGGAGGCTTGGGAAGCGTTGGCCGAGCGGCTGACAGCGGCGGGCACCGAGTTTGTGATAGAACCCACCGTGCGGTTCAAGGGCGAGCCGGGCGAGCAAGCGACAATGTTCCTGCGCGATCCGGCTGGCAACGCGCTCGAGTTCAAGGCGATGGCGGATATGGGGCAGCTGTTTGCGACGTGAGAAGGATCGCGGGCTGAGCGCTTACGGTCCAGTTGCAGCCATTGCTCAAACAACTCGTTCTCGAGGTTTGGCCAAATTGACGACTGAGACAAGAGGCTGCGTGCTCGCGCATCATGCAAATCCTCTGCAGTAACCGATAGTGTCTTCGAACCTAATCGATTCGCGGTAGAGCTCAGATCGACACGAAGAGAATGTTATTGCGGTCCGCTTCATAATTTATTGAACCCGTCAAGTGGAGTTCAATATTTGACCCGCCACCTCTCGAATATCAACCGACATTTACGTGTACCTGCGGGCGCTTCTGCGTTACAATACTCACACGTCAGTCAGCCAGAGGAGAATCCCAGCCATGCCGAAGGTCAAAGTAGGCGTCGCTTGGCGACGGGACGGCAGAAACACCGCGCATGCGGGCGATCTGGCGGTCTTCCAACACCCCGGCCTGGCGGACAAAGTTCAGGTTTTCACCCTCGCATGGGCGGGCGCAGATACCGCGACGGGACTGACGAAAGGCGAACTAAAGGATATGGACCTGCTGGTCATTCCCGGCGGCCCGCACGCCAATGCCACGCAGATTCCTGTAGCCGGAAAGGCGCCTTCCAATGCGCCGCGTGGTGGCAGCACGTCGGCATATGCTGCCGAACGAGCAACCTCCGAACTCGATCTCATCGAGCAAGCCAGAACACTCGGAATGCCGATCCTCGCGCTCTGCGGCGGATCATGGCGCTTGGTGGAGAATTATGGCGGCCAGACCGTGGAGCTCGCGGCGCTCGATCACGAAGGGAAGATCCTTAGTTCGGGTCGCAGAGACGCCAACCGCAAGCGCCACGCCGGAAACATGGATAACGTGCGCACCGAGTTCAAGCACGGGGCCCAGATCCGTCCAGGCAGCATGCTCCAGAGTGCGCTGGCGCCAAAACTGGGGAAGGCTCCGGCGCGAAGTTCTTATACTGACCCGAAGCACAAAACACCGGAGACCAGGCCGCACGGTCCAACTGAACTCAACGTCAACAGCGTCCATTGGGCCGCTATTCGCACGGGTGCCATGGGAACCCGAACGGGTGTCCCGGGGCGGCCCTATTTCATCGACCCGAACAACATGCTTGAGATGAGCGCGATGGACAATTCGAAGCTCAAGACGCCCGAGGCCGTGGAAAGCCGACACGGAGCGCCGGTGATGGGCGTTCAATGGCATCCAGAATATCAGCTCCCGGTTGCAGGCGGTGAGCATCCGCTTTCCCGTCTGGCGAACCTCAGGCTGATCCAGTGGATGGTTGAGGCAGGAAATGCATATCGCACCCACAAGGATGCGATGGAAGAACTTCTCGGATCAAAGCATGCCGACCGCAAAGCGGTGAAATCATCGTCTGTAACTAACGTGACCTTCGCAGGAGCCAACCGAACGCACACCGGGGCTACAGGGCGTGGCCCGGGGGCAAGCAAGATTGCCAAGCACACAGATGATACTGCTACCGACACGTTTACGATGAGCGAGCAAGCGGTCCGCAAATACTTGTTTGACCGTGGCCGCAAGGGCAAGCTTTTCCTAACCCCAGTCGAACTTTATAATCTGGCTGTCGGCGCACCGTTGTCGCGCTTCCGCGTTGTTGCACAGCCAGGCGAGGAGCAGGAACCCGACACACTTACCAAGGCACCTGTCATTGCCTTCATGAACAGCCGTCCGGAGTTTCGAAAGTACTGTAACGCTGAGACGAAGAAGGTCGTGCTTGCATGGTCATAGCGACGGCTGACGTTCCAGGCTTCAGTCCTTTCGCGTCTTAAGTTCGCTCCACCTTCAGCGATCAACCTTTAGCCCGCAAACCACCCCTCACCCAAGGCATCTGCAACCACTGCCGCTCTCAACGCCGCGATACCCATGCCCTTTTCGCTGCTGGTGAGGTGCAGTTCGGGATAGGCTGCGGGGTGTTTGCGGGCTTCATCGGCGACGCGGCCCGCGACCTTTTCGAGGTCACTCGCCTTGATCTTGTCGGTCTTGGTCAGGACGATGCGGTATCCGACCGCCGCTTCATCAAGCATCGTCATCATCTCGCGGTCGACGTCTTTCACGCCGTGGCGGCTGTCGATCAGCACGAGGTTGCGCGCGAGCACCGGCCGACCGCGCAGATAGCTGCGCACCAGCTTCTTCCATTTTTCGACCACCGGCTTGGGCGCCTTGGCAAAGCCGTAGCCGGGCATGTCGACCAGCCGGAACTGTGTCGGCTCGCCCACTTCGAAGAAGTTGAGTTCTTGAGTGCGGCCCGGCGTCACCGAAGCGCGGGCGATCGCCTTGCGACCGGTCAGTGCGTTGAGCAGCGAGCTCTTGCCGACATTGGAGCGCCCACAAAATGCGATCTCCGGGACTGTCGGGTCGGGCAGGAACTTCAGCTGCGGCGCGGACAGCAGGAAATCCACACGGCCTGAAAACAGGCGCGCGGCGGCGTCTTCGCGGAGCTGCTGTTCGCGTTCTTCCAGTTCGGTTGGGTCCGGCGAGGTCACGCTTCGCCCTTCTCCGCCTTCTCTCGCTCAGCCTTCTTGGCCATCTCCGCTTTCTCTTTCTCAGCCGCTGCACGCAATTGCGGGTGCTTGGAATAGAGATAGCTTTGCTGCGCCAGCGTCAGGATGTTCGAGGTTACCCAGTAGAGCAGCAGGCCGGCCATAAACGGCGCCATGACGAACATCAGGATCCACGGCATGAAATTGAATATCTGCTGCTGCATCGGATCCATCGCGCTCGGGTTCATCTTGAACGTAAGCCACATCGTAACGCCCAGCAGAACGGCGAGAATGCCGATTCCCAGAATGCCCGACACTTCGAATGGCAACAGGCCAAACAGGTTGAGAATTGTCGCCGGGTCGGGCGCGGTCAGGTCGCGAATGTAGAGGAACGGTTCGTGCCGCATCTCGATCGCGAGGATCAGCACCTTGTAGAGTGCGAAGAAGATCGGGATCTGGATGATCAAAGGCAGGCACCCGGCGAGCGGATTGACCTTCTCCTCCTTGTACAGCTCCATGATCTTTTGCTGCTGCTGCTGCTTGTCGTCCTTGTAGCGTTCCTGGATCGCCTTCATCTTCGGCTGCACAGCTTTCATCTGTGCCATGCTGGCGAATTGCTTTTGCGCAATCGGGAACAGCAATCCGCGAATGATGAAGGTCAGCGCGATGATGGCGATGCCGAAATTGCCGATCCAGCCATTGAGTGTCCGCAGCAGCCACAGCAGCGGCTTTTCGAACCACTCGAACCAGCCCCACGAAATCGCCTTGCCGAAATAGGTGATGCCACTGTCTTCGTATTGATCGAGGATCACGCTGTCCTTGGCGCCAGCGAAGAGCTGCGTCGACTGCGTCACGCTGCCGCCAGCCGGGACGGTCACCGCTTCGTACAGAACATCGGTGCGGAACAGATCATCGCCCAGCGAACGGAAGCCCGCATTGTCGACATCGCCGTCTCCGGGGATCAGGGCCGAGTGCCAGTAGCGGTCGGTAAAGCCGAGCCAGTCCGCAGCACCTTCCGGCGTATCTCGACCGATTTCCGCCAGTTCTTCGTAGCTGTTCGGATCATGCAGAGTGCCGCCGAACACACCAACTGGGCCGGCATGGGCGATGAACTCGTCAGGCGAAGCGTTCTCGCTGGAGCGATTGATCAGCGCAAACGGCTGAATAATCGCCGCCGCTTCCGAACCGTTCGTTACCGATTGCTCGGCTGCGATCATGTAATTGGCATCAATCGAGAGCTTTACCAAGTAGGTCAGGCCGTCTTCGCCAGTGCGGCTGAGAGTGACCGGAGTTTGCGGGGTCAGCTTTTCACCGTCAGCCTGCCACACCGCGCTGCTGGGCATACGCTGACCGCCGGTGATGAAGCCGAACTCGGCAAAATACTGATCATCGGTGCGCTCGGGTGCGAACAGGCGAACCGGGCCGCTGTCCTTTTCGACGCTCTGGCGGTAATCCTTGAGCACGATATCGTCGATCCGCGCGCCGACGAGATTGATCGAACCGGCCAGCTTCGGCGTGTCGATCACAACCCGCTGCGGATTGGCTAGCGCTGCCGACAGATCGACCGGACCGGCAAGTGTCTCACCTTCGCCAAGATCGGCCGCGACGGTCGTGGTGCCCGGCGCATCGCCTGCACTGGCCTGCGCGGCAGGCTCAACCTGCTCGGTCGGCGCGGTAAGCGAGGCCTCGGGATAGAACGCCCGCATCGCGAAATCCCATCCGAGGATGAGCAAGCCCGAAAGCGCGACGGCGAGCAACAAATTGCGCTGATTGTCCAAGATTAAACCCTGATGTGACGACTGCGTGTGAAACTGAGGTGTGTTATATAGGCACTACGCCGCGCAGTGTAACCACTACGGAACCGGATCATGCCCATGCCCTCCCCAAGGGTGGCAGCGCATTAGCCGCTTTGTCGCCAGCCATCCACCCTTGATAGCGCCATATTTTTGCAGGGCTTGAACGGCGTATTCACTGCATGATGGCGCGTAGCGGCAAGTGGGCGGTAAAATGCGCGATGGCCCCCATTGCCACGCGCGCGCGATGAAGATGAAGACATGCTTCATGGGTGGGCGTTCTGTTGGCGAGCGGCGTTCTGACTTCCCTGCCGATTCCCGCGCCGTGGACGTCGACCGCGAGAGGGATCGCCTTTGCCTTCGCGCGCTTTTTCAAGGGCGCGTTCAAGGTCCGCTACCATAGTCTGAAAATCGCGCTCAATCCCGCCGCTGCGTCCGATCAGAACATGATCGTGATCTGGGAGGCCGTGCTGAGGCAATGCCGCCCGAAGAAGTTCGCGAAACCGCCGCTTCATCCGGTTGCGGACCACGGCGTTGCCGATCTTCTTTGTAACGGTGATCCCGTAGCGCATCCCTTCCCCGCCATTGGGCCGTGTCAGCAGCACAAAGCCGGGCCGCGCATTGCGCAGTCCCTTATTGGCCGCGAGGAAGTCGGCGCGCTTGGTGAGGGTCGAGATCATGTCAGGGTGTTAGAGGAAGTGGGGCCGGGCGCGGAGTCTTTAGTTTTACGCAGCGCATCCGCGCCGCGATTTCCTCGCTCACGCGACCTGAAGGTCGCATCGCTGCGGGCGGGCAGTCGCCCTTGCGGCCCTAAGGGCCGTGCTCCGCCACCAAGCTATTGGCGTAGAAATGAGACGGGCTCCCAATGGGAGCCCGCAAGCGCGACCGCGCGTCGGCCGGTTAGGCCGGAAGCCAAGCGGGCCGGATGGCCCGCGCCCGGCGTCTGAGGGTGAAAACAAAAAACGCGAGGACATCGCGCCCGCGGATGCGGGTGCGCAATCACAAACGGAAGAAACTCACGCAGTAAGCTTCTTGCGTCCGCGACGGCGACGGGCGCGCAGCAGTTTGCGGCCGCCGACAGTTGCCTTGCGTGCGAAAAAGCCGTGGCGACGCTTGCGCACGAGATTGCTAGGCTGGAAAGTCCGCTTCATTTCGTCCTCGAATATCTGGTTTGGTCTGGCTCTGGTGCGTTTGAATGCGCCCCGGTGCTGCGACCTTGAGTTACTGGCTGCTGATTAAAGCAACCTGATCAGGCGCGCGCCACTATGGGAATGGCGTTCACGAGTCAAGCAAATCGACGTCCAGCCGCGCAATCGAATAGGCGCTGATGTCGGCGTAATTGATGCTCGGTCCGGTTACTGGCGCCACCAGCTGCGCGAGTTGCACATGAATGGTCAAATCGATGATCGGCATTTCAATCGGCTGATCGAGCCGCGCATAGATCGGTGCAGGCTGCGCGTCGACTTCAAGCGCCCGGCGTGCGGGGACGGCTTTCTGCGACGGGCCGACCCATTTGCGCATCTCATCGGCGCCAAGCCATAGGGCGCTGCGATGCGGCACCGAATTGGTCATCGCGTAGAATTCACGCGCTTGCTTCTCGCTCATCCCCATCTCGATATAATAATCGAGATACATCCGGTTTGCCTGATGATCGGGAGAGAAATCGTCGGGTTCGCGGCCATAATTGTCGAGCCACGAATGGACCGCAAACTCGGCCCCGTCATCCATCGACTTGCGTGTTCCGGCGAGGAACAGCTCCACCGCACCTGAACGAACCGAACCACCGTCCGGCACATGGGTGCGCAGGCCCGCATCCCGAATCCGGCGACCGACAGCAAGGTTGGCAATGTCGTGATTGGTGCCCGGTGCCTCGACCATTTCGAGCACTTCAAGTCCCGGATTGTCGCGCAGCATCGCATCGAACCATGCTGGGCTCATCCGGTCGGTCGGCCCAACAATTGCGGCCCGCTTGTTATCAATCACGCGGAACGGCCCGTATTCGGCGACGGTCGCTGCCATCTGCGGCCCCACAACCGGAGCTGTGAATGACTGGGCATAGCGCGACGTGTTCTGATCTTGCGCAACCACCACACCATTGACGATGTGCGTAGTCACCACACTGTGCGGACCCGAAGCGCGCAGTTCAGCCGGATCCTCTGCGACGCGCACCCAACGCTGCGAGGCAGGATCCCATTCTTCCACCCAGGCTTCAGTAGAAACCGTCCGCGCACCGGCATAATCCTGCGCTGCGGCCATCGAGGGCAGCAGAGCAAGCTGAAGTGCAGCAAACAGGGTGGCCAGAATTCTCATGGACACCGAAATGCACCCGGTGTCTTTTAGGAATCGCGAATTTTTATACTTGCGAAACCCTTTAGTTTTCGAACCTAGTGCCTCGACAATTTATGCTTAACCCGGCACACTGCGAGCGGGTCGTGCAGCGTTTACGCAAACACGAAGAGGGGGTTCACCATGACTTCAGCAATGATTGCGGTGCTCGGTGCCGCAGCGATGCAAGTCTCCGCCGGCGGATGGGTTATCGGCAGCGAAGGCACGATCCACTGTATGACAGCGCATATGACGCCCAAGGCGCAGGACGAAGGCTACGACGTGAAGGTCGGCATCCTGCTGTGGCCCGATGGCAGGGTGGAAGTGCGCAAGAACTTTTATCCCAGCGATGGCCTGTATCAGAACGCCGCACGGGTATCAGGCGTGAAGCTGATGGGGTCCGATGGCGCGATGATCGCGCGGCACAATCTGGCGGTGAGCGAAAAGCTGCTCGACAGTCCAACGCGCTCGGCATTGATTCTCAGCCCCGCCAATTCCGCCGGAGAGCAGCGCGCGCGGTTCACCAACGAGCTGTCCCGCACCCGCACCATGGTGCTGGTCGACTCCGATGACGGAGAAATCGAAAGCATCTCCATGCCCGACGCGAGCGGCGCGGTTTCCAGCCTCAACACCTGCATCGCCAGCCTCGGCAGCGGGGAAGCATACCGACATTTCGTCTCGACCGACTGACAAGACGGTCCTGACTCCCGAGGGTTTTTGAATGGTCGCATTGGTCAGGACGGTCGCATATCTCGGCCTCGAAGCGCGCAGCGTCGAAGTACAATGCCAGGTCGCATCGGGCCTGCCGCGTTTTTCCATTGTCGGGCTGCCTGATAAGGCGGTGAGCGAAAGCCGCGAGCGGGTGCAGGCCGCGCTCGCCGCAATGGGCCTCGCGCTGCCGCCCAAGCGGATCACCATCAACTTGTCGCCTGCCGATCTGCCCAAGGACGGGTCGCATTATGATCTGCCGATCGCACTGGCCTTGCTCGCGGCGATGGGCGTGACCGATGCCGAACAGCTGACTGACTGGATCGCGGTGGGCGAATTGTCGCTCGATGGCCGCGTGGTCGCCTCACCGGGAGTGCTGATTGCGGCTTTGCATGCAAGTGAGGCCGATCTCGGATTGATTTGCCCAGCCGAACAAGGCTCCGAAGCGAAATGGGCGAGCGGCGTGCCGGTGCTCGCCCCGAGCGATCTCAGCGGATTGCTTGGGCACCTGAAAGGTAGCCAAGTTCTGCCCGATCCTGTGCGCGGCGATGTCGCCGAACCGCCGCCCGTTACCGATCTCAAACAGGTCAAAGGACAGGAAACTGCCAAACGCGCTTTGGAGATTGCGGCCGCAGGCGGGCACAATCTGTTGATGGTCGGCCCGCCGGGATCGGGCAAAAGCCTGCTCGCCAGCTGCCTGCCGGGTATCCTGCCGGAACTGACGCCGACCGAAGCGCTTGAGGTCTCGATGGTGCAATCGGTCGCGGGGATGCTCGACGATGGCACGATCAGCCGCGCCCGTCCCTTTAGAGCACCTCATCACAGCGCCAGCATGGCCGCGTTGACAGGCGGCGGTTTGAAGGTGCGCCCTGGGGAAGTCAGCCTCGCGCATCTCGGCGTGCTCTTTCTCGACGAACTGCCCGAATTTCAGCGCCCGGTGCTCGACTCGCTGCGCCAGCCGCTCGAGACCGGGCAAGTCGATGTCGCCCGCGCCAATGCGCATGTGACCTTCCCAGCGCGGGTACAGTTGATCGCGGCCATGAACCCATGCCGCTGCGGGCATGCGGGCGAACCCGGCCATGTCTGCGCGCGCGGCCCACGCTGCGCGAGCGAATACACTGCGCGGCTTTCCGGCCCGCTGCTCGACCGGATCGACCTGCATGTCGAAGTCGCCGCCGTCAGCGCCATGGACCTAGGCCTCCCACCGCCTGCCGAAGGGAGCGCAGACGTCGCGCGCCGGGTAGCGGCTGCGCGGACGCTGGGAACGGCACGCGGTGTGCGCTCCAACGCGGAGTTGGAAGGGGAGAAACTGGAGCGCTTCGCCGCACCCGACGAGGCAGGCAAAGCGCTGCTGATGCAGGCGGCGGAGAAGCTGCGACTGTCTGCGCGAGGCTATACGCGAATGCTCCGGGTCGCGCGGACAATTGCGGACCTTGCAGGCGCAGAAGAAGTCAGCCGCGCGCATATTGCCGAAGCGCTGAGCTATCGGCAATTCGTTGGGGTGCGGTGAACCGTGGACCTCTGGTGGCTGATCTATGTCGGCGCGGGCCTTCTGCTGCTTGCCTATGCTATCCGCGACGAGCTGAAGCTGCGGCTTCTCATAGTGATCTCCACCTTCGTCTACATCGCCTACTACTACATCGTCCCCTCCCCGCCGCTATGGGATGCGATCGTCACCAGTCTGCTGATGGTGGCGATAAATCTCTGGGTGCTCGGCCAGATCATGCTGGAGCGGACCACGTTCACGCTTTCGCCCGATGAAAAGCAGTTGTTCGACGCTTTCGACACGCTCACCCCCGGCCAATTCCGCCGCCTCGCCCGGATCGCGCAATGGCACCGCGCCGACGATCCGGAGGGCACTCTGTTGACCCGCGAGGATGAGCCATCAGGGGCGCTGTTCTACATCTTCGAAGGGATCATCTCGGTCGAGAAATACGGCCGCCAGTTCCGCCTGCCCGAAGGCAATTTCGTCGGCGAGGTTGCCTACGTTCTCAATCGCAAAACGACCACCACCTCGGTCGCGCCGCAAGGAGTGCGCTATGTTGAATGGGACAGTGACGCACTAAGACAGCTGAGCGACAGATACCCCAATCTCGGCAATGCCCTGGGCGCGCTGCTGACCCGCGACCTCGCCCAGAAACTCAAGACCAGCTACCGTCCCGACGATGCGATGCCTGCGACCGCAGAAACGGCAGAGATGTTGGATGGGGTTGAATGAAACCCCGTATCGATCGGTGAAAATTGGGTAGCCGCAACTGAAAAATTGAGGGGCTGCACCGAAGCCCCAATTCAATTCTGCTGACACCATCCACGCTCCAAACACCCTAGTTGGAGCGTTACAATGAACCGCCCGTCCCTATTCTTGTCCACCGCACTATGCGCCAGTCTTGTTTGCGCTGCCCCTGCTCTTGCTCAAACTCGAACGCAGACCCAGACCTTCACGATCCAGAAATCTGCAATTCAGAATGTGCTCAATCAGCAATTGAGTCGCACCCGAATTCACATCGATAATCTGGGTGCGCGCAATGGCGGGTCATTCCTCCAGCAAGACAGCTATGTCGCTCTGCGCGTGGGCAACAATGCAGAGGTCGTTTCGAGGTTCAATGTCCCCGAACAAAGCATCACGATCAATCAGGCCGGTGGCCGACACCTGCGGTTCTACATCTCCGATTTCAACACGTCTTCGATCCGCGCATCGCTTGCAGCGCAGCGGAACAGCAATCTGAACCTTCAATTCAATTTCGAAAGTTCGGGCAGCGAGGTGCAAGGCAAATGCGTGACCCGCCGCGGCGTTATCCGCCGCAGATGGGAAGAATGCCGGCTGGATGTGAACCGGAATGCGAATATCAACAACGCGATCCTGCGCGTGTGGGCGCCGGTGATCGTGCGCAATGGCAGGCTGACCTACGGTGAGGTCAAAGCCAATTTCCGCTCGTCGGTCAGTCTCGACAATCGCCTGTGCAACATCGCGCGGCGATCATGCAATTCAATCTCGGACAAGGTGGAAGAGGACATTGCCTATTCCGTAGTGCCGCAGATCAAATCGTCGCTCGAAGCCGCTCGCCCGCAATTGCAGCGCGCACTCTTGGCGGTGAACAGGAATTTCAGCCGTGCTGGGTTCCGGATCACCAACCTGGTCGATCAAGGGGCGAGCTACCGGGTCACGATCCGCTACTGATATCGGCTTGCGTACGCTGCCTCAGGCGAACTGCTGCACCACTTCGCAAAACGCCTCGCCGTAAGTGTCGAGCTTCTTCGCGCCCACGCCTGATAGCTCGCCCATCGCTGCCAGAGTCGTCGGTTTCTGAGCCGCCATCGCGCGCAGGACGCTGTCGTGGAAGATGACATAGGCGGGGACGTTGTTCGCCTTGGCGAGTTCGGCGCGTTTGGCTCGCAGCGCGTCGAACAGCGGGTCGCCCACGGGGTTGGCTTGCGAGCCTCCCCTCCCGCCGCGCTGGCGGCGCTTCTTCTTCGGTGGTTCGGCGATTGTGACCTCACGTTCGCCCTTCAGCACTGGACGCGCCATTTCGCCCAGCGCCAGTCCGCCATGTTCGGTGGTGGTGAGCATTTCATGCGCCATCAGCGCGCGCATCACCGGTCGGAGCAACCGAGCGTCCTCTTCGCCGAGGATACCGAACACCGAAAGGCTGTCATGCCCGCGCTGGCGCACGCGATCATCGTCCCGGCCCAGCAGCACCTTCTCGATATGGCCGATGCCGAAACTCTGACCAGTGCGGTAGACTGCGCTGAGTAGCTTCTGCGCAATCTGCGTCACGTCGAGCACTTGCGGCGGGCTTTCGCAATTGTCGCAATTGCCGCAGGTTTCGGGCGGATTCTCGCCGAAATGCTTCAACAGGATCGCGCGGCGGCAGGTCGGGCTTTCGACCAGCGCAGCCAGCGCATTCAACCGCGCGCGTTCGCTTGCGAGCCGGTGTTCCTCGATATCGCCGAGCCATTGCCGCGCTTTGGAGAAATCATTCGCACTCCAGAACAGTTGCGCTTCTGACGGGTCGCCATCGCGGCCCGCACGGCCGGTTTCCTGATAATAGGCCTCGACCGATTTCGGCAGCCCGGCATGGACGACGAAACGAACGTCGGGCTTGTCGATGCCCATCCCGAATGCGATGGTCGCGACCATCACCATGTCTTCGGAGCGGACAAAGTCGGCTTGCGACTTCGCGCGAACCTCTGGCGGCAATCCGGCGTGATAGACCCCTACGGAGCGGCCCATATCGCCAATTCGCGCGGCGATGTCCTCGGCGCCCTTGCGGCTGGTCGCGTAGACGATCCCGGCTCCCGGATTTCGGCTGAGGAATTCGGTCAACTGCCGGCCGATATTGTCGCGCGGTGCGATGCCATAACGGATATTGGGCCGGTCGAACCCGGCGACGATCATCCCTTCGTCGGGAAGGCCCAATTGCCGGAGAATATCGACGCGGGTTGTCTGGTCGGCGGTTGCGGTCAATGCCAGGCGCGGGACATGCTCAAACCGGTCGAGAAGCGGACGCAACCCGCGATAGTCAGGGCGGAAATCGTGCCCCCATTCCGACACGCAATGCGCCTCGTCGATGGCGAAGAGGGCAATATCCGAAGCGCTCAGCAGCGCCTGAAAGCCTGAGGTCGTGGCCCGTTCAGGAGCGACATAGAGAAGATCGAGTTCCCCGCTGCGCATCCTGTCGGCAGTCGCGGCATTGTCTGCATCCGCCGATGTCATGGAAGCGGCGCTGATTCCCACTGCATTGGCCGCGCGAATCTGATCGTGCATCAGTGCGATCAGGGGAGAGACGACAATCGCGGTGCCTTGCCGCGCGAGCGCCGGGAGCTGGTAACAAAGCGACTTGCCCGCGCCGGTAGGCATCAATGCGAGCGTGTTTTCGCCGCGCATGACCCGGTCGATGACCGCTTCCTGCTGACCGCGAAAGCCCGCAAAGCCGAACGTCTCGCGCAGGATGTCGTGCAGGTCTGCACGGACGGCAATTGTCATGGGGTGGCGGGGTCCTGCCCAATTTTCGAATACGGCGGTGAATGACCGCTCGTACCGAACCGCCTGTTAGCCCGCCACTGCCTTCTTGGCGTTTTCCAGATCGACCACGTCGCCAGCATGCAGTTTTCCGCAGCATTCGGCGATCGTGCCATCGGTGCGCTTGCCGACATCGGCGCGGCGGACCATCCAGAGGTCTTCATGGCTCAGGATGCGGCCATCATGCGCCAGGATCGAAACCGGTCCGATCGGCAGGCGGTCTGCCTGATCCACTAGCACCGGATCTTCAGCCACAAACTCGGCACCATATTTCTGGCCCCATTGCCGCAGCGCAATCATCGCAGGGAGCAGATCGAAGCCTTTGTCGGTGAGTCGATATTCGATTTTGCGCCGGTCATCCTCGCACGGTTCGCGTTTCAGGATGCCGTGTTCGACCAGTTTCGCGAGTCTGTTCGACAGAATATTGCGAGCGATTCCGAGTTCGCTCAAAAATTCCTCGAAATGCTTGAGCCCGTTAAAGCTCGCCCGAAGAATCATGAATGACCAACGTTCACCCATGACTTCAAGAGCTTGCGGCAATCCGCACTCGATCAGTTCGCGTAGTGGTTCTCTTATATCGCCCATATCAGTCCTTTCCCCGCAACCTTTCTAACCTGTTTCGGCGCGAGGACCAAAAAAATTTCAGTTTCTAGTTGCAACCTGAAACCTAATCACATAGGTAGTGATTCGCAACTGGTTTCGAAAAGAAACTTAGAACTGCACAATACGAGTTACCGAAACTCCCCAGAAGGACCCTAGAAAGGACCAATGCGATGACCCTCTCCCTCCCCCGCACCGGCCGCTTCACCGTTTTCGCCATGGCGCTGGTTTACACCGGCCTGACCTTCGGCGCAGCGACTGCCCCTGTCGCCGCCGAAGCCAAGACCGGCCCGTACTACACCGCTACCCTCGCGGCTCCGGCTGACGAAAGCCGCGCCGTCGCAGGCGGCGTCGCATGGGCATGCAAGGGTGAAACCTGCGTTGCCAACAAAGGCACCTCGCGCCCAATGCGCATCTGCCGCGGCCTCGCCCGTGAGTTCGGCGAAGTGAAGAGCTTCGTCGCCAAGGGCAAAGAGCTCGAAGCGGACAAGCTGGCGAAGTGCAACGGCAACTGAGGCTTTAGGCCCCTTACGCCGACCAATACCGTGACCGCCCGATAACTCTCCACATCGGGCGGCCCTATCTACCCCCGGCGCAGCATCCCCAGGCTGCACCGGGGGTTTTTGTTTTGGGAGTGTTTGTTTTCCGCACGCCATCCGGCGTTCGAATTCCTCGGAGTGGTTGTTTTCGCCCTCAAGCGCCGGGCGGCGGACATCCGTCCGCCTTGGCTCTCCTCGCATAGGCTCGGGCGCGCAGTCGCGCTTGCGACGCCTGCGGCGGCGATCCAGCGCAACCTAGCTATCGTGACGCGGAGCTCGGTCGCGAAGCGACCGCAAGGGCAACCGCCCGCCCGCAGCGACGCGACCTTTAGGTCGCATGAGCGAGGAAATCGCGGCGCGGATGCGCTGCGGAAATCAAAGACTCACAAGAACCCTGCGCCCTTTAACTGCGCTTCCAGTGCCCCTGCACCCGTAAACAAATGCGCATCCCACCCGCGCGCTTTGGCGGCTGCGATGTTGTCGGGATTGTCATCGGTGAAGAACAGCGCCTCCCCCGGCCTGCCGCTGCGCTCTTCGACGATCTCGTAGATGCGCGCCTCAGGCTTTGCGACCTTCTCTGTCCCGGAGACGATGATATCCTCAAACAGGTCGAAGATCGGTTCGGTCGGGCGGAAAGTTGCCCAGAATTCGTGCCCAAAATTGGTCAGGCAGAACAACGGCACGCCGCTAGCATGCAGTCGGCGCACAATGTCATGAGAGCCCTCGACCGGACCGGGCACCGTTTCATTGAAGCGCGTCGCGTAGGCGTGGATATGCGTCTCGTAGTCCGGAAATTGAGCAATCCGCTCGGGCACCATCTCGGCGAGTGGGCAGCCCCGATCATGCTCAAAGTGCCATTCCTCAGTCACGACGTTGGCGAGGAACCAGTCGAGCTCGCCTTCGTCCTCTATCAGCTTCTCGAACAGCGCGCGCAGCTGCCAATGAAACAGCACCCGCCCGACATCGAACACAACCGCTTTTTGCAACTCGCACACTCCTGAAAAGCCATAGCCCCAAATGACTGCGGCCCGCGCTCCAGATGGAGGCGGGCCGCTGCAAGCGTCCGGCTAACCGGACGCAATCAACACGTCACTTAACCCTGGCGGGCTTTGAAACGACGGTTGGTCTTGTTGATGACATAGGTGCGACCACGGCGGCGAATGACGCGGCAATCGCGGTGGCGGTTCTTCAGCGACTTGAGGCTGTTGCGGATCTTCATCGAATGTCTCTCAAATAACAAAGCGCGCCGGAATCGGTCCGACGCGCGGAATTTCTGCCGGGCACATATGGTGGGAGCGCAGATTCGTCAACCATTTCCCCTGATCTCGGACAGCTTTCGCTCCCACGCGAGCGCATGGCCGATGATCGTGTCGAGATCGGCATGCTGCGGCTGCCAAGGCAGGGTTTCACGAATCCGCGATGGGTCGGAAATCAATGAAGCAGGATCGCCTGCACGCCGAGGCTCCATTTTCCGCTCGATCGTCATGTTGGTTACGCGATCAACGGCATCGAGCACTTCGAGGACGGAGAAGCCGCGCCCATAGCCGCAATTCATCGTAAGAGAGCGCTCGGGCTGCTCGATCAGCGCCTCCAGCGCGAGCACATGCGCCGCCGCCAGATCGCTGACATGGATGTAATCGCGCACCCCGGTGCCATCGGGCGTATCGTAATCGGTGCCGAACACGGCGACGCTGTCGCGCTTGCCCAATGCCGCCTCGACCGCAACTTTGATCAAATGGGTCGCCCCCGCCGTCGACTGGCCCGAGCGTGCGCGTGGATCGGCGCCGGCAACATTGAAATACCTGAGCGCGCAATAATTCATCGGATGCGCCGCGACCGTGTCGCCTAGCATCTGCTCGGTCATCAGTTTCGACCAGCCGTAGGGATTGATCGGACGCTGCGGCGTATCTTCGCGCACCGGCGAAACCTCGGGCACACCATAGGTTGCGGCAGTCGAGGAAAAGATGAAATGCGGCACGCCAGCTGTCACCGCCGCTTCAATCAGCGCGCGGCTCCTTGCCGTGTTGTTCGAGTAGTACTTGAGCGGGTTTTCGACGCTTTCAGGCACCACAATCGATCCGGCGAAATGCATGATCGCCCGTGTCCCTTGCTCTTCGAAAATGCGCGCGAGCAGCGCGGCATCTTCGATATCGCCTTCATACAGCGGCACGCCATCGGGCACCGCAAAACGAAAACCGGTGGTGAGATTGTCGATCACGGCCACAGGCCATCCCGCATCGACAAGGGCCAGCACAGCGTGGCTGCCGATATATCCGGCACCGCCGGTCACCAGTACGGAGGGTTTGCTATTCTCAGACATGGCGCGCCCCTAGCAGAGAAAAATCACGGATGAATTACGGAAATCGTATGCAATGCTCCATTTTGCACACTGCCGCCGGCTCTATATAGGTCGGGCACGAGAGGAACCTTCCATGCCGTACCCCCTACCCCGCTTACGCGTTGTCGCCGCTGCACTTACCGTGCTTGCTTTGCCTGCTTGCGCCGGAACGTATACCGGCCCGGTCGAAGTCACCCGGTTTCTGGCGGAAGATCCGGCGGGGCTTGGCTCGGGCACGATTGCGACTATTGTCGATCCCACCACTCCTGAAAACCTGCGCACCAGCCTCTACCGCGATGCCGTCGCGGCGCAGCTGGGAGAGCTTGGCTATCAGCCCGCTGGCGGCGATGCGACCGATCAGGTGGCCACGGTCCGGATCGAACGCAGCCAGATCGATGGCGCAGGCAGGCGCTCACCTGTGACCGTCGGTGGAAGCGCCGGGACCGGCTCTTTCGGTTCCGGCGTCGGTCTGGGCATCGGCATCAATCTGGGCGGCGGTGGTAACGGCCCGCGCGAAGTAACCCAGCTTTCGGTGCGCATTTCCTCCCGCTCCAGCGGCGCAACGCTGTGGGAAGGGCGGGCCGAATTGGCGACAAGCCTCGATTCCCCCTATGCGCCGGCCGCAGCCAATGCCAATGCGCTGGCCGCTGCCCTGTTCAAAGACTTTCCCGGCGGCAACGGCGAGACCGTAACCATCGCGGTCGATGAGCTTGAAGGAACCCAATGAACGACATTTCCATCGACGCTGCGTTCGACAGCGGTAATATAGAGGTTCTGGCTGTCGAAGGACGCACGGCGCGCCTGGCGATCCCCAAAGACCACATGAGCGAGTTTGCCCAGTGGTTTCACTTTCGGGTGACTTGTACGGCTGGCGAAGAGGTTACGCTCAAGCTGACCGGTCTTAAAAAAAGCGCCTATCCCGGTGGCTGGCCCAACTATGACGCCTGCGTCTCGGAAGATCGGGAATATTGGGCACGCGCGGCCAGTTCCTTCGACAAGGATGAAGCAGACGGCACGCTGACGATCCACTACACGCCTGCATCGAGCGTGGCCTATTTCGCCTATTTCGCGCCGTATTCGTTGGAGCGGCATCATGATCTCGTCGCCGAAGCCGCTGCGAGCGAAGGCGTCGATCTCGTCCGTCTTACAACCACGCTCGATGGCCAACCGCTCGACATGCTGGAGATGGGCGAAGGCGACAAGCAGGTATGGCTCTATGCGCGCCAGCACCCCGGCGAAACGCAGGCTGAATGGTGGATGGAAGGCGCGCTGGAGTGCCTGACCGATCCCTCGGACCCGGTTGCGCGTGCGCTGCGCAAGCATTGCCGCCTGCATATCGTGCCCAACTGCAACCCCGATGGATCGCGGCGCGGGCATTTGCGTACCAACGCGGTCGGCACCAACCTCAACCGCGAATGGGCCGAACCGTCAGCGGACAAATCACCCGAAGTGCTCGCCATTCGCGGTGCGATGGACCGGACGGGCGTCGACTTTGCGATGGATGTTCACGGCGATGAAGCAATCCCGGCGGTGTTCCTTGCCGGGTTCGAAGGCATACCCAGTTGGACCGACGAATTGGGCGAGCAATACTATCGCTACCAGCACATCCTCGATCGTCGCACACCCGATTTTCAGACCGAGTTGGGCTACCCCAAAACCCCGGCAGGACGCGCCAATCTCGGCATCAGCACCAATCAGGTCGCCGAACGCTTCGGCACCTGCGCGATGACGCTGGAGATGCCGTACAAGGATCTCGCCGACTTCCCCGAGCCCGAGCAAGGCTGGTCACCAGAGCGTTGCAAATTGCTGGCGCGCGATTGTCTTGCTGCGCTGGTGGAGTGGTTGGAGGATGCCGAATAGGACGCGCTGCCGGTAACGAGCTTTTACAAGTTCAGGCAGCCGGGTTCAGCTTTGCGACCGGAATTGTGCTATATTCCCTCTGCACAAATTGAGAGGGACACAAGCCATGAACCGGGACACATATCGCATCAATCGCCGCACCCTGATTGCAGGAGCCAGCGCGACCGGGTTGTTCGCATTGCTCCCTTCAGCAGCCAACGCGCAGGGACTGGGCAAGCTTGGCCTCTCCTCGATCCTCGGCAAGGCGACCGACAGCGCGCTCGACAAGTTGGCGAAGCCCGGCGCGTTTTACGATGACAAAGACGTTCGCATCGGGCTACCGATTGTCGGGAAGAGCAGTGGAGGATTGCTCGGCGGATTGCTGAATGCTGGCAATCGACTCGGCATCCTCGATGGCCTTACGCGCAACATCAACGACGCGGCGGGTGTGGCAGCGGGTGAAGCCAAGCCAATCTTCCGAGACGCGATCGACAACCTCTCCTTCAGCGACGCGCCGGGGATCATCCGCGAAGACGATGGCGGCACGCAGTATCTGCGTCAGTCATCGAACGATGCGCTGCATACGAAACTCGAACCGCTGGTTGATAGCGCGCTGGAGAAAGTCGGCGTCTATGAGCAATTCGACGGCCTCGCCGAGAAGCACAGCTTCATCCGTGCGGCCGGGCTGAACCGGGAAAGCATCAACCGGTCTGTCACCGATCAGGGGCTCGACGGCATCTTTTCTTATGTCGGCAGTGAAGAGCGCACATTCCGCAAGAACCCGCTCAAGAATCTCGGCGGCGCGTTAGGCGATATCCTCGGCAGCTAAGCGAGATGAGCTGGACCGAAAGCGTGCGGCAACAGCGTCGATAGCGCGACGCGGCGCACTTCATCGGAACCGACGCACAGTACCACCGGATCGGTGCCGCCGAGCTGTGCAAGCTCGTTGACCACCTGACGGCAGCGTCCGCATGGCGTGATCGGCGAACCATCGCCTTTGTCCTCGGGGCCAACCACCGCGACCGCTTGCAAACCGCCGCGGCGTCCTTCGCCTAGCGCCCGCGCAATCGCGACCGTTTCTGCGCACAGAGCGAGACCATAGCTGGAATTTTCGACATTGCTGCCGGTGATCACCGCGCCATCATCGAACAACAGCGCCGCGCCGACCTGATAGTCCGAATAAGGCGCGTAGGCGTGACCTGCTGCTTCGTGTGCAGCGGCAATCAGCTTCGCTTCGGTCTTCTCATCCAACGTCATCTCTGCACCACCACCCATTCGAGCGGCTCCTCAGCCGCCTCGCTCACCAATTGACTGTTGGCGCTCCATAGCAGCCAAGGGCGCGGCGCGTAATCGGGGCGTGCGCGGTCACGCGTCAGCCACAGGTCGCGTGCCAGGCTCCGCGCGGTGCGATGGCGCTGCTCGAACGCCTTGCCCAGCTTCAGCACCACCGGCTTCCCGGCGTGCATCTCGATCTGGTTGACCAATGTCAGCAGTTCGCTTTCGACCGCCGCATCGCTCACCGGTTCGGCGCATTGATCACCGGTCGCCTCAAGCGCGATGGCGGGAGGAAGCAGTTTCGCATTGCGCGGCACCATCCGGGTAAATCGCTTCGATTGCGGATCCGCCCGCAGACAAGGATCGAACAGCAGGACCACTCCCACTTCGAGCCCCGATTCCTTCGCCTGCGCAAACCGACTGGCGAAATCATCATCCAGCGCACGCGAGGCTGGTTGCAGGTCGAGATAGGCGAACTGCGCTCCGACGGCTTTGAGCGTCGTGAAATTGATCCCGTTCACCTCGCTCGGGATGACAGCGCCTTGCTCGGGATACAGTTCTTCGGAGGGGCGCCAGGTGCGCATGTCCCACCAGAACCAGGCCGCGAACGCGATGCCGACCAGCGCTAGCAATGCGATGCTGCGCCAAATCCAGCGGCGCAGCGTGCCGCCCTTTTTGCGGCTTGATCGTCTGCGCGCCATCTGTGCCTAGCCTTTGATGTGTAGCACGCAAATCAGCGTGAAGAGACGCCGCGCGGTGGCAAAATCGGTCTCGACCTTGCCTTCGAGCCGTTCCTGCAGCAGCTCGGCCGCATTGTTGTGAATGCCGCGCCGGGCCATGTCGATCGTCTCGATCTCCGACGGGGTCGCCTTGCGGATCGCCTGGTAATACGAATCGCAGATTGCAAAATACTCGCGGATCGGACGGCGGAAACGCGCCAGCCCAATCAGCAGCGTCTCAAGCAAATCCTCGTCGGTATCGCTGATATCCATTGCCAGCCGTCCGTCGCGCACTGCCAATTGTAAGCGATAGGGGCCATTCGCACCCCGCTCCGCGCTGCGCACCGGCTTGAACGTGTTTTCCTCGATCAGATCGTAAATCGCGACGCGCCGTTCCTGTTCGACATCGGCATTGCGCCACAGGATCGTCTCTTCATCGAGAGCGATGTGGGCAATGCGAAACGAGCTCGCGGAATCAGGCGGTATTTCGACCATGACATTCGCGCCTTCGCAGATGGCGGGGTTGCACTTCAAGCTCTTCCGACAACCATCCCCGCTATCCACAGCGTCCGCAAAAAAATTAACCTCCAAAAGCGGTTGCCTTAATCGGGTTTGTAAGAGCATCAGGCGCCCATGGCCGAACCTGAAAAGCTCCAACTCGTCGAAGGCGATTCGACGACCGCACGCAAATTGCCTTCGAATCTCGAAGCCGAGGCGGCGTTTCTGGGCGCGGTCCTGATCGACAATCGCGTGATCGAAGAGCTGCAAACGCCGATCCGGCCAGATCATTTCTTTGAGCCGCTGCATGATCGGATCTTTGAGCGGGTGCTCACGCTGATCGAGCGCAACGCGACCGCATCGCCGGTGACATTGCGCCCCTATTTCGAAGCCGATGAAGCGCTGAAGGAACTGGGCGGCACGAGCTACCTCGCGCAGCTCACGGCCAACGGCGCAGGCTTGCTCGCCCCGCGCGAACTGGCGCAGCAAATCTACGATCTGGCACTGCTGCGCGAACTCGTAAGCGTGGGGCGCGGGTTGGTCGAAGGGGCACTCGATACCTCGGAAGAAGTCGATCCGATGGACCGGATTTCTCAGGCCGAAGCCGACCTGTTCAAGGTTGCCGAAGGGGCCGCGACCGGCAGCGAGGCCGCCAGCTTCCGCGATGCGGCGCTGACCGCGATCAAGATGGCGGAAGCCGCGATGAATTCGGGCGGGGGCCTGTCGGGCAAGACGACCGGCCTCGACTCGATTGACCAGAAAACATCGGGCCTCCACGAATCCGACCTGATCATCCTCGCCGGACGTCCCGGTATGGGCAAGACCTCGCTCGCCACCAATATCGCGTTCAACTGCGCGGAAGCGCATCTCGAGTGGCAGCGCGATGGCGGCGAGTTCAACTATGGCGCTCCAGCAGCTTTCTTCAGCCTTGAAATGAGCGCGGACCAGCTCGCCACACGTATCCTCGCCGAGCAGGCCGAGATTAGTTCCGAGGCGCTGCGTAGCGGTAAGATGAGCCGGGATGACTTTCAGAAGCTCAGCTTTGCAAGCCAGCGGCTTGCCGAATTGCCGCTGTATATCGACGACACGCCGGCACTCACCATCGGCGCGCTTCGGACACGCGCGCGGCGTCTGAAACGACGGCACGATATCGGGCTGATCGTGGTCGACTATCTGCAATTGTTGCAGGGCTCTGGCCGCGCCAATGACAACCGCGTCAACGAAATCTCGGAGATCAGCCGTGGTCTGAAGACACTGGCCAAGGAACTCAGCGTCCCGGTCATAGCGCTCTCGCAGCTCAGCCGTGCAGTCGAGCAGCGTGAGGACAAGCGCCCGATGCTGTCCGACCTCAGAGAGTCCGGCTCGATCGAGCAGGACGCCGATATGGTCTGGTTCGTCTACCGCGACGACTATTACCTCGAGGCGATCAAGCCCGATTTCCCAACCGAAGCGAGCAGCGTCGAAGCGGTCGAAAAGTATCGCGCCTGGGAAGAGAAATACGAGGAACTGAAAAACAAGGCCTCGGTCAACATCGCCAAACAACGCCACGGCTCAACCGGCAACGTCCCGCTGCTGTTCCAGAGCGAGTTCACCAAGTTCACCTCGCCGAATATGAAAGACTATTCGGATTGGGGTTATGAGTAGAGCTCAGCCGTTGAGCGTTCGCGTAATCCGATAATCGGCCAATGCGATCAGGTGACTGATCGTCCAGCGAAACCGATTAAACAGAGTTGCGCGCTCGCCATACCACTCATCGGTTACGTGGATGCTCGCCGCTTCGAGATGATCAACGAATTCGCGAAGGCGCCTCGCCAAAGCCGCATCTTCGACCCGCACCATCAACTCAACATTGATCCTGATTGAGCGTCTGTCGAGATTGGCACTACCAAAATAGCAGACATCGTCGACGATCAGCAGCTTCATATGCAGCTTGCTCGGCTGGTACTCGTAAATGTCGGCGCCTGCACGCAGCAGCTTCTTATAGAGCAGCCGCGCGACGTCGATGGTGGCGTCTATATCCGATTTGCCAGCGGTGATGATCCGTGCCTCGCCCCGCCGTGCAATCCGCGCCATCAACCGCTGAAGGCTGCGCGGCGGCGAGAAATAGGCACTGACCGTGTCGAGCTTTCGCCCTTTGGTGAGGTCTTGCCTGAAGCGCCAGGCCCAATTGCCGCGGCGAACCAGAGGGCCGCCAACCAACAATTGCACCGGCCCATCACCCGCATCCCAGTTTTTCACCATGCGGCGCAGCAGGCGAAACTGAGACCCCTCGCCTTCCACCCAGGCACGCAGCAAAGCAAACCAGCGGACGAACCGATCGACAACTGGACCTTCGATCGCGACGCCGATGTCGCACCAGCCGTTGTTCTCGGGCGTATCGTAGTATTGGTCGGACACGTTCGCGCCGCCCGTCATCACTCGGGCCCCGTCGGCGATCACGAATTTCTGGTGGTTACGGATCAGGTATCGAACGTTCCAGCGCGGCGAAAAGACCGAGAAATGCCCGCCCGCTTCGACCAACGGGTCGAAGAAGTGATCGGGCGCGTCACTGCCGAAAGCATCTATGATCAGGTGGACTTCCACACCGCGCTTCACGGCCTCAATCAGCGCGTCCCTTACCCGTGTTCCCGCATGGTCGTGCTGGAACATGTAATAGAATACATAGACTGAACACTGCGCGCATTCGATGTGGTCGATCAGGGCCGCCAGACGATCCGAGCCGCGCGGATAAAACGTGAAGGCATGGCCCTGCGCCTCCAGCTGAAAGCTATCCGCATCCTGATAATCGCTTTGCGGCGTCGTGGCCGGGTCGGGGGCATTTCCCATATCCATAATCAGCCAATGCGCGACTGCGTGCGAAGTTGCAATTTCTTGACTCTGCGCCCCCTCGTGCCTAGGTGCAGCGCTCTTTCAGACAATTCAGATTCAAGAGGCCCACGATGGCACGCGTTACCGTTGAAGATTGCGTCGACAAGGTTCCCAACCGGTTCGACCTCGTATTGCTTGCCGCACAGCGTGCGCGTGAGATCTCCGGTGGCAGCGAACTGACGCTCGAACGCGACCGGGATAAGAACCCGGTTGTGGCTCTGCGTGAGATTGCGGAACAGACCATCAAGCCGAAGGAACTGAGCGAGTCGCTCGTAACCGGCCTGCAGAAGATTCTGCCGGACGATGAAGACGAAGCGGATGACATCGGTTCGCTGAGCCAGTCGGCCGAAGCGCTGCGCATCACCGCATCGGCGCCGACCCGTTCGACCTCGATCGGGGCCGACTACGAAGGCTGATTTTGCGGCGCAGGCCCAGCCGCCAGCGCAAGAGACAGAAACTGTCCCGTTTTGGAAAAGGCCGCCACTTTGGCGGCCTTTTTCGTGCGCGACGTGACACTATTCTAACGCGGCATCGCAGGTCTTGCCTGAATTTGCCGTGCGTGTAACACCGTCTCTTGTAACCAAACCGTCATAAAGCTGATCGGCGAAGGACTTAATAGCGAACACCATGGCATCGATTGCGATCTACAGTGTGAAAGGCGGCGTCGGCAAAACGACCTTTGCGGTCAACCTTGCCTGGTGCGCCGCCAGCATTTCGCGCCGCAAGACTCTGCTGTGGGACCTCGATGCGTCGAATGGTTCGGGCTATCTGCTCGGCGTCGATCCGAAGAAGAAGCGCACAGCGGAATCGGTGTTCTCGGCTGATCGCCAGCCATCCAAGCTGATCCAGAAAACCGATTACGCCAATCTCGACCTGCTTCCCGCCGATGAGAGCATCCGGACGCTCGGGCGGCAATTCGACCGGATCGGCAAGAAGAAACGGCTGGCCAAGCTGACCGAGCAGCTGACCAAGGAATATGACCGCATCATCTTTGATTGCCCGCCGGTGCTCAACGAAATCAGCACGCAGGTGATGCGCGCAGCCGACCTCGTGATTGTTCCGCTACCGCCATCGCCGCTTTCGACGCGGGCGCTTGATCAGGTGGTCGAGGAAGTGCGGGGCAGCGGCAAAAGCCATCCTCCCATCCTGCCGGTCCTGTCGATGATCGACATGCGCCGGACGCTGCACCGCGAGGCGCGCGAGGCCAACAGGAAATGGCCCGTCATCCCGCTCGCCAGCGCAATCGAGCAATGCGCAGTCGAGCGTAAACCGGTCGGTGAGTTCGCGCCGCGTTCACCAGCCGCGCGTGGCTTCGCGCAATTGTGGACCGCGATCGAACGCAAGCTCGCAAAGAAGTAAGCGCTCCGAATAGAGCTTCAGCACAGACGGCGCATTGCATCGCAGCCGCTGCCCGGCTTATGGGCTTTGCAGCACAAGGGGCCTGTTTCGATGAGCGATGTGACCGAAGGCATCGGTGGAGCGATTGAAGGCGCGCTGGCTGGACGCGCGGTCGAACCTGCTCATGGGGAAGGCAGCGGACATTCAGCCGACCCCACTGCCTGCTCAAATTGCGGGGCCACGGTCACTGCGACCTATTGCCCCGATTGCGGGCAAAAGCGCCACATCCACCGCACCATATCGGCGATCATGCACGATCTGATCCACGGCGTGCTCCATCTCGACGGAAAGCTGTGGCACACACTGCCTCTGCTGGTTTTCAAACCGGGCAAGCTTACCCGCCGCTATATCGATGGCGAGCGCGCCAAGTTCGTCAGTCCGATGGCGATGTTCCTGTTCAGCGTGTTCGCGATGTTTGCGGTGTTCCAGGCAGTCGGGCTGACCGCACCAACCGATCTTGTTGGCGACACCCGTGCGCAGGTCACGGACATGGTCGAAGCTGAGAGCCGCGTAGTCACGGCGCAAATCGCGGAGGTCGATAAAGAACTGGCCAAACCCGATCTTGATGAGGCTCGCCGAGCGGAACTGGAGACTCGCCGCGAGGGGCTGGAATCCGATCTCGCCTTGCTCGAAACGCGCGGACAAAATCTCACTCGTATGCTGGCTTCGGGCGAAACAGAGTTGTTCGGCGACCTAGAGGCGGCGGGCGAGGACCAGTTAAGCGCGGCAAAAGCGAGGCTGGAAACTTTGCCCGAAGGGTCTTCCGAACGAGCCAACCTGGCAGCAGAGATCGCATCGGCTGAAGATGGCATCACGCGTCTGCAGCAGCTTGGAGATGCGAATCTCTTCGTCACAACGGAAGATGGTTCCCTGAAGGTTTCCGAGACTGGCGTCGGTTTTCTGGATTCACTCCTGGACAAGTGGAACAAGAACCCTAGCCTGATGCTCTACAAGCTCCAGGCGAATGGCTATAAATTCAGCTGGTTGCTGATCCCGCTATCAATCCCGTTCGTTTGGCTGACATTCGCCTGGCGACGGCGCTTCAAGGCATACGATCACGCCATTTTCGTGACCTACTCGCTTAGCTTCATGTCGCTCTTGTTCATTGTGATCTCACTGCTCGCCGCTAGCTCTCTCGACGGCACAGGAGGCTGGGCATTCACGATCTTCGCGACAGTCGCCCCGCTGCATGTCTACAAACACCTGAAGCACACCTATGACCTTTCGCGTTTCTCGACGATTTGGCGCTTCTTGGTGCTCCTGGTGTGCATCATCATAATTCTGGTGCTGTTCCTGCAAGCGCTACTGGTACTGGGCGCATTTTGAACCGCGCACGAAAAAGGCGCCCGGATCGCCTCCGGACGCCTTCAATTTCGCAAGTTCTAAGCCTTAGGCCCCCTGCGGGGCCTCATCACCGCTGCCGCCAAAGCGTTTGCCCGCTTTCGGGATAGCGGAGCCATGGGTCGGCGGAGTGATGCTCGGTCCCTTGGGCTCATCCGGACGGTCGATCTTGCCGGTGTCGAGCAGGGTCGTGATCTCATCGCCGGTCAGCGTTTCGTATTCGAGCAACGCTTGCGCGAGCAGATGAAGCTTGTCTTCCTGACTCTTCAGGATGTCCTCGGCGCGCTTCAGACCGCCTTCGACCAGATCCTTGATCTCGGCATCGATCATCTTGTTGGTTTCTGCACCGGCCATCGTGCGCGAGGTCTGGCCCATGCCGAGATAGCCTTCCTGGCTCTGCTCGTACATCAGCGGCCCGAGCTTCTCGCTCATGCCCCATTTGGTGACCATGTTGCGCGCCAGATCGGTCGCATACTGAATATCGCTCGACGCACCGGACGATACCTTGTCGTGTCCGAAGATGATGTCTTCGGCGACGCGGCCACCCATCGCGACCGCGAGGTTCGCGTGCATCTTGTCGCGGTGATATGAGTAATTGTCGCGTTCCGGCAGGCGCATCACCATGCCCAGCGCACGGCCGCGCGGGATAATGGTCGCCTTGTGGATCGGGTCCGACGCCTCTTCGTTGACGCTGACCAGCGCGTGGCCCGCTTCGTGATAGGCGGTCATCTTCTTCTCATCGTCGGTCATGACCATGCTGCGACGCTCTGCGCCCATCATGACCTTATCCTTCGCGTCCTCGAATTCCTGCATCGCGACAAGGCGCTTGTTACGACGCGCTGCGAGCAAGGCTGCCTCGTTGACGAGGTTGGCGAGATCGGCGCCTGAGAAACCCGGCGTGCCGCGCGCAATAGTGCGCGGGTTCACGTCGGGAGCCAGCGGCACCTTCTTCATGTGAACGCCGAGAATTTTCTCGCGGCCATCGATATCTGGAATCGGCACCACAACCTGGCGGTCGAACCGGCCCGGACGCAGCAGCGCAGGGTCAAGCACGTCGGGGCGGTTGGTCGCCGCGACAATAATAATGCCTTCGTTCGCTTCGAAACCGTCCATCTCGACCAGCAGCTGGTTGAGCGTTTGCTCGCGCTCGTCGTTCGAGTTGCCGAGTCCATGGCCACGCGAACGGCCGACGGCGTCGATTTCGTCGATGAAGACGATGCACGGCGCGTTCTTCTTGGCCTGTTCGAACATGTCGCGCACGCGGCTCGCGCCGACGCCGACAAACATTTCGACAAAGTCCGAACCCGAGATCGTGAAGAACGGTACACCCGCTTCGCCTGCGATCGCGCGGGCGAGCAGTGTCTTACCAGTACCGGGCGAGCCGACGAGCAACGCGCCCTTCGGAATCTGACCACCGAGCTTTGAAAAGCGTTGCGGATCTTTGAGGAACTCGACGACTTCTTCCAGCTCTTCGCGCGCTTCATCAATACCGGCGACATCGTCGAAGGTCACACGGCCAGAGCGTTCGGTCAGCATCTTGGCCTTGGACTTGCCAAAGCCCATCGCGCCGCCTCCGCCGCCTTTCTGCACCTGCCGCAGCGCGAAGAACGCGATGCCGAGGATCAGAATGAAGGGCAACGACTGGATCAGGATGTAGAGCAGCATATTGGGCTGATCGCGTTCCTTACCCGAGAACTTGACGTCGTTCTCTTCGAGCAGTTCCGTAATCTTGGTGTCTGTCGGAACCGGGATGGTCGAGAACGGCTCGTTATTCTTGAGCGTGCCGGTGATGAGGTCCTGCCCCAACTGCACTTCTTCGACCTTGCCTTCGGTCACAGCGTCGCGGAATTCCGAATAGGTGATCGACGTGCCGGTGCTCTGCCCGGCATTGCCGAATAGGGAAACCACCAGCAGCAGCGCGAGGAAAATGCCGCCCCAGATCATCAATTGCTTCACCCACGGGTTCTGACCCTCGGGTGGCTCTTGTTGCGGATCGTTCTGCTCGCTCATGCGGATAGTTCCTTTCTCACCCGGCTAATGTAGGAGAGCACGGGTGAATGGCAAGATAATGCGGGGCCGAGTGTTTGGTGCGAATTTCCGAACACAGTAGTGCGATTTATCGATCTACGCGTGCTGGGCCGGTTCGGCTGCATAGGCAGCGAGGAAAACATCGACTGCCCCGGCAATGCGTTTCTCGCTGTCTTCCTTGGAGACCTGAGAGCCAAAGCGGTGCTCCAGATCGCCCATTCCCTTGCACATCGAGACGAATTGTTCGGCGGCCAGATAGGTGTCGTCGACATTGAGTTCGCCGCATTCTGCCGCATGTTGCAAGAAAGCGCTGAAGTCCTCCTTCATGCGCCAAGGCCCCGCTTCGAGGAACGCAAATCCAACCGCAGGCTCGCTTTCGGTCTCGGCTGCAATGCGGCGTTCGAACTGGATCATTTCGGGGCGTGAGAGGAATGCGAACATGGCTTTGCCGATTGTGGTCAGGCGGTCGCGAATCGATCCGGCGGGCATCACGTCGATTGTAAAATAGCCGCGCATTTTCTGGCATTCGCGCTCAACAGCCGCGACGAACAGAGCACGCTTGTCGCCGAAGTGATTGTAGATCGTAACCTTGGATACGCCCGCATCGGCAGCGACCTGCTCGATCGACGTGGCCGCGAATCCAACGTTCATAAAACTCTGCGCGGCGGCTTCGACAATCGCCTCGCGCTTGGCCTGATCGGAAGGCCGACCGAGCCGCTTTTTGACGTTGGGTGACAAGCTACTTGACAAAGTGAACGGCTCCGTTCAATTAAACGCGACCGTTCAATATTGATCTCTCTACCTTACCAAAGCAACCCCTTCCCCCAAGCAAAGGTTCCCCAACGTGCTCTGGATTGCGATCAGAATGCTGACGGGCGATAGTCAGAAATTCTACGGCTTGCTGTTTGGCATCGCCTTTTCGACACTGTTGATCACGCAGCAGCTGACCATTTTCGTGAACCTGGTGGAACGCGGCGCCAGCGGCGTGTTCAACGCGCCCGAAGCGGAAATCTGGGTGATGGACCCAGTCAGTCGCACCACTGACGTGAAGTTTGAAATGCCATCGACCGCGCTCGACGAAGTGCGCTCAGTGCGCGGCGTGGAATGGGCTGTTCCTCACCTGCGCGCAGCCGCTGCAGTTCGCACCAGCACTGGCGATCTCGAAGGTGTGGCGATCATCGGTGTCGACGACGCGACGTTGATCGGCCTGCCAGAGCGTATGGTCGAAGGATCGAAAGACGTCCTGTCGGAGCCGGATTCTGTGATCATCGACGATGTCGGCATCGGCAATCTGTTCGAGAATGGCCTCGATCCGATCGATCAGCGGCTCGAATTGAACGACCAGCGCGCGGTCATCCGCGGCGTGGCCGACTCCATCCCTAGCTTCACCAGTCAGGTCACGCTCTATACCAAATACAGCCGCGCGCTGAATTACGTGCCGGGTACGCGCAACCGACTGAGCTTTGTGCTTGCCGGTGTGAGCGAAGGTTCCTCCGCCACAGAGGTTGCCGCCCGGATCGAAGAGCAGACAGGACTGAAAGCTGTCCTGCGCGAAGACTTTGCCCAATCCGGCGTCGACTTCATCATCGAAAACACCGGCATCCCGACGAACTTCGGGATAACGGTGGTGCTTGGCTTCGTGGTCGGTGTTGCGATTGTCGGGCTGACCTTCAGCCTCTTCATCCGCGACAACATCAAGCAGTTCGGCGCGCTCAAGGCCATCGGTGTCACCAACCGCAAGATCGTGGGCATGGTCGCCTCCCAAGCGGCTTTGGTGGGAGCAATCGGCTATGCCTTCGGAGTGATCGGAACGGTCCTTTTCCTATGGGGCTTTTCAGGCAATCCGTTCTTCAAGGGGTTCTATATCCCCTGGCAGATACCGCTGGTCAGTCTGGTGTCGGTCATTGTGATCCTCGCGATCACGGGCTGGATCGCCTTGCGCAGCGTGCTCAGCACTGAACCTGCGGCGGTGTTCCGGTGAGCGAGATAGAAACCATGGACACAAGCGCCATCGGAGGCTGCGCACCGGAAGCCGCGATTTGCGCGCGCGGGATCGTGCGCGATTTTCAGGCGGGTCAGTCAACCATCCGCGTGCTGCACGGCATCGATACCGACATTAAATCAGGTGAGATGACTTACGTCGTCGGCGAGAGCGGATCGGGCAAGACCACGCTGATCTCCATCATGTGCGGCATCTTGTGGCCGACCGATGGCGAAGTGAAAGTGTTCGGCACCGACATTTACAGCCTGTCAGACACCGAACTGGTCAATTTCCGCCTCAACAATATCGGCTTCATTTTCCAGCAGTACAATCTGATCCCTTCGATCGACGCTGCCGCCAATGCCGCCGTGCCCTTGATCGCAAAGGGAGTGCCGATCGCGGAAGCCCGCGCCAAGGCGAAGGAACTGCTTGAAAAGCTCAATATCGGCGATCAGGCGGATAAGCTCCCCAACCAGTTATCTGGCGGTCAGCAGCAACGCGTCGCCATCGCCCGCGCTTTGGTTCACGAGCCGCGACTGGTGGTGTGCGACGAGCCAACTGCCGCACTCGATGCCAATTCGGGCCGCCGGGTGATGGACTTGCTTCGCGAAGTCGCCGTCGCCCCCGATCGCGCCTGCATCATCGTGACCCACGACAACCGTATCTTCGATCTCGCCGACCGCATCCTCGTGCTCGAGGACGGCCGCGTCACCCATGACGGCACCGAAATGCCGGACGACCACTGATCCCCAAGACGGACACAAACAATGGCCCTCCTTCCCCAAAACTTCAGCTTTTCGCGCCAGGTACTGCCGATCATCGCGCTGATCGGTATCGTCGGTGCGGCGATCTATATCTTCAGCGATCTGCCGGACCGGGAGACGACCGAGCCGGACAAGCAGCCGCCCAAGGCCACTGGCGAGCTCGCCAATTCGGCCCGCGTTGCAGGAGCAGGTCTGGTAGAACCGGCCAGCGAAATCATCGATATTGGTTCGGCACTATCCGGCTTGGTCACCGATCTGCGCGTCCAGACAGGCGACATGGTCGAGAAGGGCCAGCCACTGTTTCTAGTCGATGGCCGCGCCGCCCGCGCTCGACTGCAAGAGGCCAACGCCGCGATTGCCGAGGCCCGGGCAGCGATCAACGAAGCGCGTACGGCTCGCGATACTGCTGGTCAGCAGCTGGCATTGTTCCGCAATCTCGATGATCCCGCAGCGGTCAGCCGCTCCGAAGTGATCCGCGCCGAAGGCGAAGCTGCCGCTGCCGCCAGTAGGCTGAAGGTCGCGCAGGCTCGTCTCTCCGCAGCACAGGCTTCAGCCGCGAGTGCTCGCACCGAAATCGAGCGACTGGTCGTGCGCGCGCCGATCTCGGGCGAGATCCTGGCAGTGAACATTCGGCCTGGCGAATTTGTCGCGACGCAAGGCGGCGGGAACGCCTCACCCTTCATCCAGATGGGCCAGACCAACCCGCTGCATGTCCGTGTCGATATCGACGAAAACGAGGCAGCGCGCGTCGATCTGGGCGCAGATGCAACTGTCTCCCCTCGCGGCGCTGCTGAGGTCCAAGTGAAGGCGAAGTTCGTCCGCGCCGAACCGCAAGTCGTGCCAAAGCGGCAGCTTACCAACACGGCAGCCGAGCGGGTCGATGTCCGCGTGCTGCAGGTAATCTACGCGCTCCCGCAGAACGAAGCGTTCCGCGTCGGCCAGCAAGTCGACGCTTTCATCCCGGCCAAGACGTCGGGCGAAGAGACACCGGCACAGCAACCAGCGAGCGGGGAATAGATCGATGCTCCGGTTTTCCCGAATACTATCAGCGCTCGCACTGACCGCCGCGCTTGGCGCATGCGTCGCCGGGCCTGCTCCGGAAATCGCGACCCCGACGCCCCAATTGCCGGCCAACTATCTCTACGCACCCGACGGCCAAACCAGCGCTTCTCTCAGCGCTCTGCTGCCGTCGCGAGACCCGGCATTTCTGGAACTCGCCGCGCAAGCACTCGAAAACTCGCCGAGCCTTGGCGAAGCAGCAGCTCGGATAGAGACGGCTCGTGCGCGCGCACGCGGGGCTGGAGCAAACCGTCTCCCAAGTGTCAGCGCCGATGGTTCAGTAGTTGGCAACCGGATCAATCCCAACCAATTCGGCGATGGCGCAGGCCAAGGCGGCTTCATCGACGCGGAGCAGGTGTCCTACGGAGCGAACCTTGTCGCCAGCTGGGACGCCGACCTGTTCGGGCGTTTGCGGGCGCAAGAACGCGCCGCTCTTGCCCGGATCGACGCCGCAACTGCTTCGGCTAGCGCGGTCCGGATTGCGCTCATCTCGGAAATTGCAGGCAACGTGGTGGATTGGCGAACCCTGTCGGCGCGCGCAGATGCGCTGAAAGAAGATGTGCTCGCTGCACAGCAGCTCGCCGATCTCGCCAAAGCGCGCGAAGATGCCGGGTTGGCTCCGGGGTTCGACCGGGTGCGCGCCGAAGCCGCCGCCAGCGCTTCACGCTCGCGCCTTGCCTCTCTGGAAAGCGACCGCGCGCGGATCATCGGGCGACTGGTCACGCTGGCCGGGATCGACGGTCAAAGCGTCAATGCCGCCTTGGCGCAAGGTAGGCCCTTTCTTGAACCGGCTCAGCCTCCGGCATCGCTCCCATCCGAATTGCTGGCCAACCGCCCTGACGTGGTTGCCGCTACTGCAGAACTCGCCGCGACCGACGAAGACCTTGCTGCAACTGCGCGATCGCGCTTCCCGCAGCTAACCCTTTCGGCGGTTGTGGGACTGCTGGCCTTCAGCCCCGGTGATCTGTTCGACGAGGATTCCATTGTGGGCACGCTCACGGCAGGTGTTGCCGGGCCATTGCTCGATTTCGGGCGGATCGAAGCCGAGATCGATGGCGCCGCCGCGAACAAGAAAGCAGCCTTCGCGGCATATCGCGGCACGGTTTACCAGGCGCTAGGCGATGCCGAGACGGCTTATGGCCTGATCGAAGCAAGCGATGCCGAAGCGAAGCTGGCGCTGCAGGAACGCGACGAATTGGAGCGCGCGGCCCGGCTTGCCAACACCCGCTACCGCGCGGGCCTTGCCGATTTCCTGACAGTGCTGGAAGCACGCCGCGCTGCCGATGCCAGCGGAGAGCGTGCAGCGGCGGTCCTGGGCCGGGCACAGCGGGCGCGGATATTGCTATGGCAGGCCTTGGGCGGCGAGGACTTTGGCGAAACGAGCTAAAGCAGCACGCGCTCGAACATCCAGAAGCTGCCGATGATGCCAATTCCATAGGTCGCGGCGCGGATGGCTGGGCCTTCGATCACGGGGAGCGCGCGGTTGATCACAGCGAGCAGCGCCAGAACCGCTGCGATCACCAGCAATTGCCCGGCTTCGACACCGACATTGAAGGCGACGAGTGCGGCTGCAATTTCGCCTTGAGGCAGGCCAATTTCCGCTAACGCTCCTGCAAATCCAAAACCGTGCAGCAAGCCAAAAGCAAAGGCGACCAGCCATGGCGCGCGGCGTGTCCAGGTTTCGCGATCCGGTTCGCGCAGCTTGCCGGCCAGCTCTACTGCGAGGAACACAATCGACAGCGCAATGAGCGCTTCGACCGCGCGGCTTGGCAGGCCTGCATAACCCAGCGTGGTAGCGACCAAGGTGATGGAGTGCGCCACGGTGAAGGCCGTCGCGGCCTTCACTACCGGCCATGTCTTGCCGACAAGCAGCACCAGCGCGATCACGAACAGCAGATGGTCCCAGCCGAGCAGGATATGCTCGGTGCCGATCAAAAAGTAATCGCGCGCAACCTGCCAGCGATCAGGCGCAGCAGCGATGGTCGCAATTGGCTCAGCAGCGGTCAGCCGAAAGCTCTGCACTTCGCCATCCAGCGGCACCATCCGCGCAATCGCATCGGCGCTACCGAGCAGTTCTGTGAGGCCAAAGCTCTGATCCGCAAGCGCCCCCGAGCATTGCAACCGCGTGCTACCATAGAGAGCGAGCGGCGCAGCGCGCTGAACCGGCTCACCTTCCATCGTGCAGACATTGGGAATGACCGGCCGCGCAAGCATCGCCGCCGATTGCCCGGGCGTGGCGGCGACAGGCAGTTTCCATTCGAGCGTCCACTGGCCTGCTTCTCGTTCGGTTAGTTCGACGACAGCAGGCCGGAGTTCATCGGCAGCGAGAGGCGCAGCCACCACCGCAAGGAGGAGAGCCACGAGCCAACGAATCACCGATCGATCTCGACCCGGTAGCCATCGCGCAAGACCTGGAAGGCGCGCTCCTTGCGCTGCGCGATTTCTTCGCTGCGCCAGTCGTTTTCCACGCGATCGCGGATCGCTTCGAAGTCTGGCCCGTCGCCGGAAGCACGGTTGCGGAGACGAACCAAGTGCCAGCCAAAGCCAGACTGGATCGGCGCGGACCATTCGCCGGATGAATCAAGCTCGGAAAGCTGGCCCGCGAACGCCTCGCCAAAACGCTTCTCGACTTCGCTCGAAGACACATCGTCCATTGTCGCAGGCAAGCTGATCGGTTCGCCAATACTCTGCCAATCGGACTGCGAATTCAGGTTAGCCAGAGCGGCGCGCGCGCTGTTCTCGTCGCCAAAGTAGAGCTGGTCGAAACTGACCTCTCCCGCACCGGAATACCGTGCCCGATTTTCCTCAAAGAATGCCCGCAATGCCGCCTCGTCTGGTTCCGCGCCCTCCGCAGCAGCACTGGCCGACATGTCCATCTTGGCCACCATCCGCTGGCGGACCACAGCATCGCCCTGATCCAGCCCGAGCCTTAGCGCCTCCCGGTGCAGCACCTCATCACGGACGAAGCGCTCGATCTTTGCATCGAGTTCGGCATCGGTCGGTGCACGGCCCATCGTCCGCTCGAACCGCAAGGCAAGCTGTGCCTGCGTGTCGCGGTCGACCTCGATCAGCCTGCTGGCAGGATCAACCGGCTCGCCGCGCCAGCCGAGCAGCGCGAACAGGACAAATCCGGCAACGAGAAAATGGACCAGCGGCTCGCGGGTCCAGCCCGGCAATGTCATTCAGCAACCTCAGGCGCTGGGCTTCAGCCAGATCGGCGATGTGTAGGCACGTTCCTGCGCAACCGAGTTCGCCATAGCATCATCGCTGAGCGTGATCCCGAACTGCACTGCGTCAAACAGCGTCCAGCGCGGGGTCGGAATCTCGATCACGCGGACATAGTAGAATGCGCGCTGGCCCGACTCGTAATCGGGATCGGTCCACACCGCCCGCAGTTCCGCTGCGCCGATATCGTTGGTGTAGGTTGCCTCTTCGCGGTTCACGGTGTCGCCGACAGCCGGGACGTTGCCGCCCGATAGCGCACGGCTCTCCATATCGCTCCACACGACATCATAGACCTGCTCGCGCAGCTCGCCCGAGCTGTCGAGCCAACCTTTTACCACCTGCACCCGGTCAAGATTGGCGCCATCGGGGTCTTTCAATGCGCTGATCATCATCTGCGGGGGCATGCCGCCATCGGTCAGTTCGCCGCCCATCGGTACGCCGTCCGAATACCCTTTGCGGACCCAGTCATTGTCCCAATCGGCCTCGGTAAAGTCGAACCCGCCGAACACTCGCACGCTCATGCGTGGGCCGGTAGTGGCATAGACTTCGCGCCGGGCGAAGGCGTCGAAGATTTCCGCTCGCGTATTGCCCCGCGCCCAGGCAGCTGCATAGCCGCCCGCGAGATAGTGCCAGCCGAACCGGCCAACGCGCGTGCCGAGGTTCTGAGCCTGATTGGCGCGCTCGGTGTTCGCTTGCTCGTTGCCGCTGTGCTTGCCCCAGAAATTGTCTTCATCGCCCGTCGCCAGCGAGGTGTGGCTATCGGTCGACCCGATCATGCCGAACGCATAGGGGTTCACGCCCAATTGTTCTTCGAGCGACAGCCCGCGCTTCAGCGCCTCGCGCACGTAATTGCCTGCGAGCATATCGTCTTCGGTCTTGGCGGTGAGCGGCAGGTTGCCGAGCTCCCAGCCTTGAACACCGTATCCTGCCATTTCGTCATTGGGCGAGAGGAAGGGATGCGTTTCGCTGTCTCCCTTGATCTGGGTCACTTCAACGACTGGCTCTGCGGCCGCGCGCTTGCTGGCATACTCCGCCGTCATCGGAGAGCCGTCGGGCATCGTCATCTCGAACATCAGCCCGTTGGACAGGTTCGAATTGTGCGGGATCGCAAGCGCCTGGCCGCCCGTGCTCTCGGCATATGAGGCCATGTAGTCCCAGAGTTGCTCGGCTGTACTGCCAATGCCTGGGAATGGTAGCACCTGTTTGGTCCTGTCGGAGCCATCACGGAACATCACGACGCGGTGTAGATTATTGCCGTCGGGCATGCGCGTCCACTCGAAGCCAGCCAGCGCGGTGAATTCGCCAGGCTGATTGTAGCGATCAAGCGTGTCGAGATGGCCGTTCCAGATTTCGGTCGTCGCTTCCCTCTGCTGCTCGGGATCCGTCAACGCCTCAGGCAAAGTGCCGTTCGCTGCCGCCGTAATAAGCTCGGCAATCGCCAACTGCGATTGCTCGGGGCTTTCGTGCATCATGTCGTACCAGCGCAGCAGCGTATCATCGCCCATCGCCACTACGCCAAGACGCGGTGCGTCATAGAGCCGCCGGGTCGCCCCCAGTCCATCGGAGTGGTCTGCGATCACAAGGAAATCGAGTGGCCGGGCGAGCTTCGCCTTGGCACCGGTCGTCGCGGTGACTTCCTCTCCGCTGGCGAAGCGAAGCGCCTCTTCCGGGCCGAGCCGCACGCCAAAGCCGAACGCGTCGACTGAGTTGTCTGTGTGAAGGTGGGTGTCACCCCAATAGGGACGGTCAGGAAACTCAGCGAGTTCGATCGTGCCCTCGCCATCGCCGCTTTGCGCCTCGTCGACAGATGTCAGTCCATCGCAAGCAGCCAACCCCAATGCCGCAACACCCGCCAGCGCGAGCGTGTTCCATGCTTTCCGCATGCGTCCTCCCTTCAACTCTCTCCGCGCCAAGTGTGCGTCGGGAGGAATAGGTTCGTCAAGCAGACCTTTTGAGCAAAGCGGTACGTTCGCATCGACAGACGACTTCGTCTTTCTGATTGATCAGTTCGTGCGTGAAGGTGACGATGCCGGCTTCCGGGCGCGACTTGCTTTCGCGCAGTTCCTTCACTTCGCTGCGCGCCCGCATCGTGTCGCCGATGAAAACCGGGTTAGGCGTCACGACATTGTTGAAGCCGAGATTGGCAACGAGCGTGCCGAGCGTGGTGTCACCCACCGACAGCCCCACCAGCAGCGAAAACGTGAAGGTCGAATTCACAAGGATTTGCCCGAACCCGCTTTCCTTAGCTGCCTCAACATCGAGATGCAGCGGCTGCGGATTGTGCGTCATGGTCGAGAACAGCAGATTGTCGGTCTCGGTCACGGTACGGCGGATTTCGTGCTCGATCGTTTCGCCGACCTGCCATTCATCGAAGAACTTGCCTGCCATGGGTCAGCCTTTCGTCCAGCTCGCGACCACTGCCGCGCCGTTGTCATCGCTCGAACGAAGCACACCCGGCGTCCGATCAAAACGCGGAGCGGGCGCGGTGTGCCATTCGCCTTCGTGCTGAACGAAGGTCTCACGCGCTTTCATGTGAGGGTGATCGCGCGCTTCGTCCAATTCGAGCACCGGCGCGAAGCAGGCGTCCGATCCTTCGAGCAATCGGGTCCATTCCGCCTGAGGCCTGGTCTTGAACAAGGCGGCGAGCTTCTCCGCATATTCGTCCCAATTTGCGGGGTTCATCTGACCGTCGGCCAGCTCTGCCGGGGCGCCAGACTTCGCCAGCAACTCGGCATAGAATTGCGGCTCAATCGCGCCGACGGACACTTCCTTGCCGTCAGCACATTCGAAACAGCGGTAGAAATGCGCAGCTCCCCCAAGCATGCCCTTGCCGCGTTCAGTGGTGAGGAAGGCCCTGCCGCCTGCACCGAAGAAAAAGCTCATCAGGCTGGTCGCGCCGTCGACGATTGCAGCATCGACAACCTGCCCCTTGCCCGAGCGTTCGCGCTCATACAGCGCGGCGAGGATGCCGAACGCGCAATACATCGACCCGCCGCCGAAATCGCCGACAAGGTTCTGCGGCGGGACGGCGGTTTCTCCTGCCCGGCCAACTGCCGAGAGCGCGCCGGTGATCGCGATATAGTTGATGTCGTGCCCGGCGGCCTGTGACAGCGGCCCATCCTGACCCCAGCCGGTCATGCGGGCGTAGACAAGGCGCTCATTTGCGCCGAGCAATTCGTCCGGGCCCAGACCAAGCCGCTCCATCACGCCGGGGCGGAAACCTTCGATCAGCACATCGGCCTTGGCGCAGGCATCGCGGCAGAAGGCCTTGCCTTCGTTGCTCTTGAGATCGACCGCCACACGGTGCCGCGCGCGCTCGACCACGGGGTTGCTCACCGCGCTGCCGGGACGGTCGATCCGAACCACTTCCGCACCCAAATCTGCCAGCAACATCGCAACATGCGGCCCCGGCCCGATCCCTGCAAATTCGATCACCTTGAGGCCGGTCAGCGGCCCGCTCGCCTGGTTCATCTGTCAACTCTCCCTTGCCACATCCTGTGGCGCGCAAGCGACAGACTGGCAAGACTTGAGAACCGGACCTGTGAACCAGCCTGTGAACCGGCCATGCGTTGTGCGTTGCACCACACCGGCGGCGTTGCTACGCGAATTTGCGTATCAAAATGTTAGCGCCCTGCGCACCAGCTGTAGAACCAATGAGGTCGATGAGTGAGCACGAGCCAACGGACAGTGCTTGCCGCAGCTTCGGGCGGCGGCCATTGGGAGCAAATGATGCTTCTAAGGCCTGCGCTTGAGAAGTTTGACGTGCGCTTTGCGACCACAGAGCCGCTACTGCCGAAACAGCATGGGATCGAGAACGCCGAAACGCTTCCCGACTGCAACCAGAATATGCCGCTGCGATCCGTCATGTGCGCATTCGTTGCAGCCTGGATTATCCTCAAGATCCGCCCCGATGTCGTGATTTCGACTGGCGCGGCCCCCGGTTTTTTCTGCATTCTGTTCGGGCGCATGATCGGTGCGAAAACACTCTGGATCGACAGTGTCGCCAATGGTGAGCAGCTTTCGATGTGCGGCAAACTCTCCAGGAAATTCGCGCATGAATGCCTCACCCAGTGGGAGCATCTCGCCGCCGAGCCGAGCCCGCGCTATTTCGGAGCCGTGCTGTGATCCTCGTTACGGTCGGCATGCAACTCGGTTTCGACCGGCTTATCGAGGCGATGGACAAGCTCGCGCCTGATCTTGACCAGCCGATCATCGCGCAAACTGGCAAGGGCAGCTACAGCCCCCGGCATATGGAGGCGCGCATCAAGATTGCGCCAGCCGATTTCGAAGAGATGGTCGAGCAATCGAGCCTGATCGTCAGCCATGCCGGGATCGGCACCGTCCTGACGGCAGCTCGCTTTGGCAAACCAGTCCTGCTGATGCCCCGGCGCGCCGCACTCGGCGAACACCGCAACGACCACCAACTTGCCACCGTCCGCAATCTGGAGGGAAGGCCCGGAATTCTCGTCGCGATGGACGAGACCGAACTTGCAGATCGCATCTGCGAGGGGCTTTCCCTCAATGAGGTCACGAAGCCACCTTCCCCGCCTGCAGAGCAGCTCCAGTCGGCGATCACGCGCTTTATCGAGACGGGAAATCTGTAATGGCTTGCAGTAGTCACAGTATCGGCAAAGGGCGGGTCGCATGACAGCGTTTCGATGGGGCATCTGGGGGACCGGCGACGTTGCCAGGAAGTTCGCCCTTGGCCTGGGTGCGGTCGAAGGGGCTTCTCTTGCCTGGACACTCAGCCGCGACCAATCCCGTGCCGATGCCTTTGCGCAGCGCATTGGCGCTCCGGTCGGATTTTCGAGCCTTGAAGACGCTGCTGCTACGGGAGCGGACGCGGTATATATCGCGACCCCGGCGCATGCTCATGCGGACAACGCCGTCGCCGCGCTCGAAGCCGGCATCCCGGTCCTCGTCGAGAAACCCTTCGCCTCCAGCTTCGCCGATGCGCAGCGCATTGTCGACGCCGCCCGGGAACGGAAGGTCTTCGCGATGGAAGCGATGTGGACGCGCTTTCAGCCCAACGTCATCGAAGCGGCCAAGCTCATCGCTTCGGGCGCAATCGGAACCCCGCGCCTTCTGCGCGGTGAGGTCTGTATCGCCACCAAGCCCGGAGGGTCGCTCTACGATCCGAACGGCGGCGGCGCCTTGCGGCAGCGCGGGATCTACCCGCTTTCGCTGGCGGCGCATTTCCTCGGCTTTCCGGACAAATCCTCCGCCATCATCCGCCGGGGCCAATCCGGTGCCGATGAAGAAACTGGGGTTCAACTGCGCCATCCCGGCGGCGCGATCTCCCAGATACGCGCAAGCCTGACGACGACCGCGCCCAACTCGTTGGAAATCCTCGGTGACAAGGGTTCGTTGCGCTTTGAAGGTCGCATCTGGCGACCATCCGCGCTCCATCTGAAGCAATACAAAGCGCGCGGTGAGGGTGGATCGCCCGGCAAACTTGCCGACCTGCGCGAGACCGGATTGGGACAGAGCGCGCAGCGTATCTTGATGCCGCTGATGGACCGAAAAGGGCGCCGCAGGATTTCCGCTGCCAGCCGGAGCAATGGCTACGGCTATCAAGCGGAAGAAGTGATGGCCCGGATCGTGGCGGGCGACCTCGAAAGCCCGCGCATGCCCCTGTCCGAAAGCCTGGCTCTGACCGAATTGATGGACCGCCTGCTCGACGAAAGAGACGCTTCGTGAAAACTGCAATTGTCGGCTGCGGCTATGTCTTCGATCACTACATGAGCACCTGGGATCAACATCCGATCCTGGAGCTGAAGGGTGTCACGGACCTGAAGCCGGATCGAACCAAGTCTGTCTCCGAAGCCTATGGCGTGCACGTCTATGACAATTTCGAAGCGATTCTGGCCGACCCCGAGGTCGAACTCGTTCTGAACTTCACGTCCATCGACAGTCATGCCGAGATCATCCGCTCGGCGCTCGAAGCGGGGAAGCACGTCTACACCGAGAAGCCAGTGACGGAGGACCCCGAAGAGGTTCAGGCGCTCTTCGCGCTTGCCGCTGAACGAGGTCTCTATCTGTCGTCTGCCCCCTGCAACATGCTTTCCGACACCGTCAGTACCATGCGCCGCGCCGTCCGCGATGGCGTCGTCGGAACGCCGCGCGTTGTCTATGCCGAGTTCGACGACAATCCGATTTACCTCATGAAACCGGAAGGTTGGAGGTCGAAAACCGGCGCGCCTTGGCCGTGGAAAGACGAATATGAGCACGGGTGCACCGTCGAGCATGCCGGCTATTATCTCACATGGCTGGTCGCCATGTTCGGCCCGGTCGCGCGCATTACGGCATTCTCCAAGGCGACGGTGCCCGACAAGGCCGGGGATGTGGCACTTCAGCCGCCCGATTCCGCTGACTTTTCCGTGGCGTGTCTCGACTTTGAAAGCGGTGTGACTGCGCGCGTCACAATGTCGATCTCTGCGCCTTACGATCAACGATTCAGAGTGATCGGCGACAAGGGCGAGCTGTGGACGGACACTTACCGCCATTTCCAAAATCCGGTCTATTTTGAACCGTTCACCCAGCTTTCCCTCAATGCCCGCAAAGCGAGAGCCGTTCGCTCCAGCGGGATGCTGCGGAAAATCTTCGGGGTCGGGGGCAAGCGCGTACCGCTTGTTAAACGCCCAGCAGATCCCGGCGCGCCGCGCCGAGGATTCAGTCCCAAGGCGTGGGTCCAGCGGCAAAAGAAGAGCCAGCTCGGCGCACAGGACAAGTGCCTCGGGCCTGCCCTTCTGGCGAAAGCGATTGAGACCGGCGGCGAAAGTCCCCTTCCCCCCGACTTCGTGATGCACGTCAACGAATTGACCATGGCGATGCACCGTGCCGGCACCGAAGGGCGGCCAATCGAGCTGAAGACAAGTTGCGCGATGCCGCCGCTTGAAACCTTCGCTGCCGACAGCGACCGATCCCGGGCCTATCCCGGTCCGGGCGCACTCAGCAGATTGGCGGAAAAGCTGATCGAACGGTTGCACCGCCATTAGAGGACGATCGTTCCTTCACTTTGCGCCGATAAAAAGTGACGATTCCAGAACAAGCCTAACGCGATCTTAAGCACTTAGCGCCCAATGTCCCGCGCAAATCCCGCGAGGACAATTGAGCACATGAACGCACCTTTCGACACCGCCTCGGCTTTCGGGCCGGATGCCAAGACGCAGCCAGCGCCTGACCATCAGGTTGCGGTCATCGGGCTCGGCTATATCGGCCTGCCAACAGCAGCCGTTCTGGCGAGTTATGGCTGGAATGTCTGCGGCGTCGATGTCTCTGAAAAGGTGGTCGAAACTGTCAATGGCGGCGGCGTCCACATCGAAGAGCGAGATCTCGACCGATTGGTGCGTGAGGCGTCTGATTCCGGTCGTCTGACGGCCTCAACTGAAGTTCCTGCTGCGCATTTCTACATGATCGCGGTCCCAACACCGCTGACTGAGGAAAACACTCCGGATATCAGCTACGTCGAGGCTGCAGCGCGCGCCATCGCGCCGAAAATCCTACCGGGCGCCTGTGTGATTGTCGAAAGCACCTCGCCGGTCGGCACGACCGAGCGAGTGGCGCACATCCTCGCTGAAATGCGTCCAGATCTGAAGCTTCCAGTGTATGGCTCGCAGGAAGCGGGCGATATTGCCGTAGCCTATTGTCCCGAAAGGGTTCTGCCCGGCAAGATCGTGCGCGAACTGGTGCAGAATGACCGCGTCATCGGCGGAATCACGCCAGACTGCGCCGAGCGAGCCAAGGCGCTCTATTCCAGCTTCGTTGAAGGCGACTGCCTAACCACCAATGCTCGCGTCGCCGAAACAGTCAAGCTGACCGAGAACAGCTTCCGTGACGTGAACATCGCCTTTGCCAACGAACTCAGCGTGATCGCCGACGACCTCGGCGTCGATGTGTGGGACGTGATCGCGCTCGCCAATCGGCACCCGCGCGTGAACATCCTGCAACCCGGTCCCGGCGTCGGCGGACATTGCATTGCGGTCGATCCGTGGTTCCTGGTCTCCAGCGCGCCCAAGGTCGCGCGGCTGATCCGCACGGCGCGTGAAGTCAATGATTTCAAAGCGGTGTACTCCGAACGGCGAATTCGGGCCTTGCTCGATGCAGTGCCGGGCAAGGTCGCATTGCTCGGTCTGGCATTCAAACCCGATATCGACGATTTCCGCGAAAGTCCTGCGCTGGAGATCGCGCTGGACCTCGCCAAGACACGCGGACAGCGGATCATGGTGGTAGAGCCTTTCGCCGAAGAACTGCCCGCCGGTTTCACCGGCACCGGAGCGCAACTCGCCAGTCTTGACGAAGCTCTCAGCACCGCCGAAGTGATCGTTGTGCTTGTCGACCACACCGCCTTCAAACACCTCACCCCCGCCGATCTCGCGGGCAAGCTGGTGTATGATACGCGCGGCATGATGAAGCGGTGAATGCGGCGGTGAACCGACCGCGTATCATGGTGACCTTCGGCACGCGGCCCGAAGCGATCAAGATGTTCCCGGTGGTGCAGGCATTGCGCAAAGCTGACCGCTTCGATGTGCGTGTCGCAGTCACAGCGCAGCACCGCGAAATGCTCGATCAGGTCATGCAGATGGCGGGAATCGAGCCGGATATCGATCTCGACCTGATGCAGCCGGGCCAGAGCCTCGATGCCTTGTCTGCGCGCATCATAACCCGTTTTGGCGAAGCGCTCGACGCCGAAAAGCCGGACCGTGTCTTAGTCCACGGCGATACGCTGACGACGATGATGGCGACGCTCGCCTGCTACTTCCGCCGGATCCCTGTTGGCCACGTCGAAGCAGGATTGCGCAGCGGCGACATTTACGCGCCCTGGCCCGAGGAAGTGAACCGAAAGGTGACAGGCGCAGTGGCCGATTTGCACTTCGCTCCGACCGAAAACGCCGCCGCCGCCTTGCGCGCCGAGAATGTCCCGGAAAGCGCGATCCACATCACTGGCAACACAGTGATCGACGCGCTGCTCGCAGCCCGCGCCAAGATCGCTGCCGACCCTTCGCTTGCCCCGGCGATCACACCGCTCAAACAGCGGTTCGAAGGCAAGCGGATTATCGCTGTCACCGCCCACCGGCGCGAGAACTTTGGCGAAGGGATGAAGCAGATTGCCTCAGCCCTGCGGCAGCTTGCCAGCCGCGAAGACACAGCGCTCATCTATCCGATGCATCCCAATCCGAACGTCGCCGAAGTCATGCAGCCCGCTCTGTCGGACATCGCGAATGTCGCGCTGATCGAGCCGCTCGACTACCTCAACTTCGTCGCGATGATGGAAGCGGCGGAGATCGTGCTCACGGATTCCGGCGGTATTCAGGAGGAGGCTCCGAGCCTCGGCAAGCCAGTGCTCGTAATGCGCGACACGACCGAGCGCCCTGAAGGCATCACAGCGGGGACCGCCCTGCTAACCGGGGCGAATACCGCGCAAATCGTGTCGGAGGTCAGCCGCCTGCTCGACAATCCAGCCGCTTACGAAAGCATGGCAAAGGCCCACAATCCCTACGGTGATGGCACCGCCAGCCAGCAAATTGCTGACATCATCGCCGAGTGTCACGCGGCCTGATTGCCGCGCCTTGGACCACGACCCAAACGTAGTAGACCGCGCATCCAGCGACCAATACCGACGCACCAATATCGATGATCCAATTGAGCTTCAGCGGGCCGAACAGCAGCTTGTCGAGCGCGCTGAACGAAACAATCCGAACGGCGATCAGGGCGGCCATTGCCATCCCCGCCGCCTGCGCGGCGATCACCGTGAAATTGCGCCGTCCACGTGCGCCGCGCGCTTTCCTGAATATCCAGAAAAATCCCGCCGCTCCGACAAGCCCGGCAATCACCAAGACGATTATGCCCTGAAAGCCCCGCCGGTCATCGTAGCTGTCGGTCGCGAGCAGCATCTCGCGCAGTTCATCCCGCCATATCTCCTCCAGATTGAGCACCCGCAGCACAGCCAATACCGAGAACAGCAGCGCCAGCAGTCCCCAACTCCGCCAATGGGCTGGGATTTGGCGCTTGAGCAGCGCGGTCGCGAGTGAAGCAAGACATGACAAAACCACTCCCCCATAGAGCGCAGCCGCTACAAGGCTCAGCATAGACGGTCCGGGTGAAGGCATGCAGTCGGCTTTCGCGAGTATGGCTCGAAGGGCTTGGCACAAGACATAGCATCGGCACCACTCGCCGCAATCGCCGCACGCCGCTGAAGCCCCACGTTTTTTGCGACATATCGTCCCAGCGCAGTCAGCGGTCGCCCGTGCCCAGTTTTGTGAGTGTCTCTGTTGCACTGCGGCAGAGGCGCGTCTAAGGCTTTTCCCGTATTGGTTGGAGGGATTACGTAATGCGTCCTAGGGCTCTAAATTTCCTGTTTGCTTCTGGATTGGCAGGGCTTTCGCTGGCCGGGTGTTCTTCGACGCCTGAACCGGTCGTTGGCGTGGCTGCATCGCAGCCGGTAAGCGCTCTGGGACAAGACGGTTTCTCCGTCGCACGGCCCAAGACTTACTTGCTGCGCCCAACTGACAAGATTTCGGTCAATGTCTTCCGTGAGCCCGACTTCTCGATGGAGCTCGTCCAGGTCGGCGTCGAAGGCAATGTCTCGCTTCCGTTGCTGGGATCGATCCCCGCTGCAGGGATGACCGCACAACAATTTGAAACCGACGTGGCCCGCCGGCTCGCCGCAGCCGGGCTGAAGTCGCCGATGGTTGCTGTCAACGTCGCTGAATATGCCTCGCACCTCGTGACGGTTGAAGGCGCTGTGACCACACCGGGCGTCTATCCGTTCGAACCCGGTGCGCGTCTCTCATCAGCGATCGCAATGGCCGAAGGTACAGAGCGCGTCGCCAAGCGTAGCCAGGTCGCGGTATTCCGCACGCGCGGCGACCAAATCTACGTCGCCAAGTTCGACTATGGTGCTGTCAGTCAGGGCACAATGCTCGACCCTGTGCTCGAACCCAACGACCGTGTTGTCGTCGGCACCGATGGCCTTTCGGTTTTCTGGCAAGACGCTCTGAAAGCAATTCCGGCTCTCGGTGTCTTCGCGACAGTGGCCGTGAACAACAACTGATAAACCTATGAACGACCGCTCGATCATCCAGACCCCCGAACCGGAGGGTCGTGGAACGTGGTTGGACCCGTACCTGCCTGAGAACCAGCTCGCGCATTATCAGCAGCCGCGTCCAAAATTGATCGATGTCTCCGCGATCCGCGGGATCTTGTTCCGTCAGCGCTGGCTGTTTGCGGCGGTGATCACGCTCGCGCTGATTGGCGGGTTTGTTTATACGCTGATGGCCACGCCGATGTATCAGGCGCAGGCGACAGTGAAGGTTGAGCCTTACGGGTCATACATCGTTGAAGGTCAGGACATCGACCAAGGTCTGGCGAGTAACCAGATCTTCGATTTTCTCGGCACCCAGCTGGCCATTATCCAGAGCCGAAATCTCGCGAGCACGGTTGCAGCGGACCTCAACCTCGGTGAGCGTTACGATCTCCTCGGCGAGGATGTCGACGAAAGCCGCCCGCCCAACATGAACGATGAAGCGTGGCGCAAGAGCAAAGAAGCGATGGCAGCGTCGATCCTGATGGGGTCGGTCGAAGCTGACTTGCCGGGCGACAGCTGGATTTTGACGATCACCTATCGCTCGGACAATCCGGTGCTCGCTGCTGAAATGGCCAACGCCTACGCTGACGCCTTTGTCGCATCGGACACCCGCGAAGGCATCGCCGAAAGCGAATACGCACAGGAGTATCTGCAGGAACAGATTCAGTCGATCCGCACCAAGCTGCAAGATGCCGAGCAAGCATCCAACGCCTATGCGCGCAATAGCGGGATCATAGTTCAGCCGAGCGCTGGTGCCGACGATGGCGGCGGGATCGTCACCCTCACAACCGCCAATCTCTCCAGCATCAACCAGCGCGTTTCCGAAGCGAAAGCCAAGCGTATCGATGCCGAGCAGCGCTGGCGTGCAATCCAGAACCTCCCCGCTGGTCAGCTGCCAGAAGTGCAAAGCAATCCCGTGCTGCAAGGGCTCGTCTCAGAGCGGACGTCGCTCCAGAACGAGCTGATCGAGTTGCGGCAGCGCTACAACGATCAGTTCCCGCAGATCGTCAACATCAACGCGAAGATCGCGACACTTGATCGCCAGATCGAAAGCAGCAGCGCCGACATCAAGGCGACGGTGCGCAACGAGTACACCGTCGCGCGCAATCAGGAGCAGGCGCTCGAACGTGAGCTCAATGCGCTCACCGGCGAGACCTTGGTCGAGCAGGACAAACAGGTTCAGTACAGCGTCCTCGAACGCGAAGCGCAGGCGCTGCGTGACCAACTGAAGGCACTGCTGGATCGCTACAACACGATCAGCACCGCAGCGAATGTCGATGCTGGCACGCTCAGCAAGCTCGATCCGGCAACTGTGCCGGGCGGAGCGTACTCACCGAGCCTGACCCGCAACCTGATGCTTGCCCTCGTCTTTGGCGTCGCCATGGCTGGCGGCCTCGCCGTTCTGCGCGAGACATTTGACGACCGGATCCGCTCGCTCGAAGAGGTAGAAGACAAGATCGGCCTGCCGATGCTTGGCCACACACCATTCGTGGAATCGCGTGATCTCGAGAAGGAAGAGACCAACCGCTTCAGCGCCCTGATGGAGGCGTACGCGTCGATCCGATCTGCGATCGATTTTGCCCTGCCGCGCAACCAGAACGTGATCCAGTTGACGAGCAGTCAGGCGTCAGAAGGCAAGTCGACCACGGCTGTGATCCTCGCAGAACTGTTCGCGAGCCTTGGCCGCAAAACCCTGTTGATCGACGCCGATCTTCGCCGTCCTTCGGTTGCGCGTCTTCTCGATATCGAGGATCCTCAAGCTGGTCTGGTCGAAGTCGTCCTGGGCCACACCGATCTGCAATCCGCAGTCGTCAAAGGCCTGCACGAAAACCTCGAAATCCTTCCCGTGGGATCGATCAGCCCGAACCCGACCGAGCTGCTCGCATCGCCGCAGATGCGCGAGTTCATCGAGAAGAACCGTCACGAATACGGTCTGATCATCTTCGATACCTGCCCGGTCATGGGCCTTGCCGACGCGCCCCTGCTGTCGCGGATGGTCGATGGCACGATCTTCGTACTGGAAGCCAACAAGGTGCATTTTGGTCAGGCGAAGGCCGCGATCAAGCGCGTACGCGGTGCAGGCGGCCATATCCTGGGTGTGATCCTGACGAAGTATCGCGCGCTGGAAGCAGGCCAGAGCTACGACTACCAGTACGGTTATTATCAGTACGGGCAGGACAAGTAACCAGACCGGAGTGGTCGCGTGACCCAACCTGCCCCCTTCACGATTATCATCCCAGCTCACAATGAAGAGTCGGTCATCGCTCGCTGCCTTGAAACGGTGTTGGCGGACGCGCCCGATCAGGACCGCGCGCAGATCATCGTGGCGGCCAATGGGTGCATCGATCGCACGGTCGAGATCGCGCGCGAGACAGCGCCAGATGCTCTGGTGCTCGATTTGCCACAGGGTTCGAAAACCAAGGCGATGAATGCCGCGAATGCGGAAGCGAAACACTTCCCGCGCATCTATCTCGACGCCGATGTGCGTTGCAATTATGCGTCTCTCGAAGCGTTGGCAGAGACGCTCCGCCAGCCGGGCGTGATGGCTGCATCTCCGCGTCTCGAAATGGACCTGTCGCGGGCCAACGCTCTGATCCGCGCTTACTACCGTGTGTGGCTGACCCAGCCCTATGTGAAGCGCGACATGGTGGGATCGGGCTGCTTCGGCATCTCGCAGGCGGGCCACGAAGCGATTGGCGACTTCCCCCTGATCACCGGTGACGACATCTGGGTCCACTCGCGTTTCCGCGAAGGCGAGCGCCGCAACATTGCCGAGGATGCCAATGGCAATCCGGTAAGCTTCACGGTCTCTCCGCCGCGCCGCGCCATCGACCAAATCCGGGTCGAAACACGCCGCAGGCTTGGCGTCGAGGAGGTTCTGCGACTCCATCCAAGCCCGCATTTTGGCGGCTCAAACCAGGCAGGCGACATCCGCACGGCGTTGAAGGATGGCGCAACGATATTCGATGTGGCGGTGTATCTCGGCATCAAGGCGGTCGCGCGCGTTCGAGGGTACTGGACCAAGCGCCGCAGCGACACAATCGAATGGGAGCGCGACCTGACCGCGCGCGACGTCTGACCGCGATGGACGCCAACGCCCCATCGGGAAAATTCGAGGTAGACCGGGAAGTCGATACCGAGATTGCGGTTTCGATCCTGATCGTCGCTTTTAACTCGACCGACCTGATCGCCGCCTGCCTCGACTCCATCGGCCCTGCCTGCAGGCGGCACAGCCATGAAGTTCTGCTCGTCGACAATGGCGACAGCACGACCGAAACTCTGGTCCGCAGCCAATACCCGGACGTTCGTATCGTCGAAAGCAAAGGCAATGTCGGGTTTGCAGCGGGGAATAACTGGCTTGCCTCACACGCGCGTTCTGACAGGTTTCTGCTGCTCAACCCCGACATGGAATTGGAGCCGGACGCGATTGACGCTCTCCTCGAAGGGGCGGCGGCACATCCTGAGGCGGCTGCTTGGGGCGGCGTGACGGTCGATGCAGGCGGCAGCCCCGATAGCGGCAATGCGATTGCGATGCCCTCGCTGATCGAATTCGTGAGCACCGCGATGGGTCGTTCGATCATCGGGAACAGCGAAATGCGCGGCATCGATCGCGATGCCGAAGTCGAAGTTCTCGTAGGCGGGTTCGTGATGTTTGACCGCAGCGCTTGGGAACAGGTCAGCGGGTTTGACGAGCGCTACTTCCTCTATTGCGAGGAAGTCGATCTGTACTACCGGCTGCAAAAGCTCGGTCATCGCTTCTGGCGGATCGCAGAGGCGCGCGGCCATCATGCAGTCGCTCATGGTCAGGGCCTGTCACCACTTAGGATGCTCTACCGCGCGGCCGGCACGGCGGAGTTCGTCCGGAGCCACTGGTCCGTGCCAAAGAGTTTTCTGGCGCGGTTCCTGGTCTGGCTGGCTGCATTCGAAAGGGTCGCTGCGGGACGGTTGCTGGGTAAGTGGCGACCGCGCCTGTCAGCAATGGCAGATGGCTACCGGGATGTTGCGCTTCGTCCGCATCTCTGGCTGCACGGCTACGACCGGGAGCGAGGTTTGCTCGCGAGGCTCAAAGGCAATCGCGGTTAGCGAATTTCCGAATTGTCGCCGACTTCTGCTGGCAAAGGTCTCGGACTAGGCAGGCTTTGATGTTCCGCCAGTCGCATTGCGTCAACCGGCATCGGGCCGCGCGGTGCGATGCGATGCCGCTCCGCATAGCCAAGGCTAACAGTGATCCCGAGCAGCATGAAGAACCAAGCTTGCGCGGATAGCCAGATCGCTACAGAAACCACCCCAAAGGCAAACACCGCCATGGCAATCGCAACGCCGCGTTCGAACCGCGCATCGATCGGGTTCGAATGCGAGCTGCGCTGCGCAAGGACATAGATCCCGACCGCGCAGGCCATGGCAATCAACAAAGGCGGAATGAGCCCGAACTGAATCGCCTGCAACAGCCAATAGTGATCGATCGAACCCTTCATCCAATCGGGACGTTCCCACTCAGCATAGCCGATCCCGAACCAGGGATTCTTCTCCACATTCTCCGTGCCGTAACGCCAGATGAGTACGCGGTTATAGGCGCTGTAGGAGTTCAGCGACGCGAACCGCATCAGCATGCTGAATGCGCCAGCTTTTGTCCCGAACTCCAGCACGAATGTCACCAAAACGCCGATCAGGAAGAAAAACTTCCATGACAGATTGGCGATCCGTTCGCTGACGAAATTGTAGACGACCAGCCCGGTTCCGGCAGCCAGCGCCAACAGAGCAGCAGAGCTAACGGTGAAGAAACTCGCGACCGATGCGAGGATACCAATAAAGAATGGCCATCCTCGAATACCGGAGAGCCAATAGAGCGGCAGAAAACTGGCAAAGAATATCCCGGCCAGGATTGGGTGCGGGAACGGGCCTCTAGCCCGCATGAAGCCGAGCCGTTCGTCGATCCGCATGTTCACCGATTGCCCGGTGAACTGGCTCACGAACGGTTGAAGGATGTGATTGTGGGTAAGCGATTCGAAGACGAGTATCCCTGCCATGATGGCGAGGCCCGGCAACATCAGAAGCAGGAATAGTCGCACATCGCGGAGCGATCGAAACACCGCACGCGCAAAGAAATAGGCGAGCGCGGTGTCGCTCACTTGGGCAAAGCTGGACGTGAAGGCGTCAATCTGTTTGCTGGTCATGAACAGCGCAAATGACGTCCACGCTGCGGCTCCTGCTACGAAGAAATCTGGCCAGGTCAGTCGCAACCGTCCGCCGAAAATACTGCCAAAGACGTAAAGCGTCGCCGGGATCAGGAAGAACCGGTACGGCGGCAGGACCGAACCCAGGATTGTCGTATTGAGCTGCGGCGGGAGCAGCAGGATGTACCCCAGCAACACGGCGAAATAGACCGGCAGATCGCTAGAGGAAGCGTGCGAATGCCTGCTTATCGGAGGAGGCGCGTAGTAAGGGCGGTGTGCAGTAGCCACAGCGCTGAACGGTAGACGGTTTCAGCCGCCGATCAAGCATGCCGCAGGTGCGAAGAGCGGATTATCCGGCACCTGCTTCAACTGCGCCGATGACTCGCTCACTCACCACCTTTGCGGGCGCCCCTGCGATAATGCTCATGGGCGGGAAATCGCCTTTTACCACGGCACCTGCGGCCACAATCGATCCGTCGCCGATCGTCGTGCCCGGCAGAACCACCGCGCGGGTCGCGAACCACACATCATTGCCGATAATTATGTCGCCCTCCCCCATCGGCTGCTTCGTCACGGGATGGCCAAGATCGTGGCGATAGCTGGCGGCAGTCAGCAGCACATCGGGGCCAAAGAGCACGTCGTCGCCGATCCGGATCTGACCATCTTGTGGCCCCGCCCACAAATGGCAGCGCGAACCGATGCGCGCTCGGTGGCCGATGAATATCCGCTCAGGGTTCTGGAACACCGCATCGGGGCTGACATTGCGTTCGCCTGCGAAAGTCACCTTCCGCAGCGGGGCAACGTGGCTGTAATTGTAGAAATTGACGATCTTGACGAGGTGGAGCCACGCGCGGGGATCGAACAGGGACGCGATCAGCCGCAATCCGCGCTGCGACCGTGCCGGAGCATTCTTTCGCACCATTTCGGTATCGCTCATCGCCCCTGCCTCCTTGGAGAACATCTCACTCGCTTTCGCTTGGGCTTAGGTCAGCAGGCAGAGGGAAGTCCAGTAGCCCTTGCCGCAATCCCCACTCGCCTAATCGGCGACGTTCTTGGATGCGAATATTGACCAGTTGAAGAATTCATTTTCCTACATATAACCTATTTGGTTATTCAATCTTCAAATTTCAGCCAATGGAGGTTTGCAATGCCGTTTGATCCTTTCGAAAATTCTAGCGATAGTCTGATCGCTCCGGCCAAGACCGCGTTCGAGATCGCGCCCAATGATAATGCCGACCTGCCCGGTGCGACCAAGGCCGTCTATGTCGGCACAGGAGGCAACATCACTGCGCGTCCAGTCGATGCCGATGTCGATGTGACCTTTCGCAATGTCGTAGCAGGCACCGTGCTTCCCGTACGCATGCGCGCTGTGCGCGCCAGTGGCACCACGGCAGCCGATCTGGTAGGCCTCGCCTGATGAGTTGGCTGGGTCTTGGTGTTGTCTCCAATCTTTCGACCGCGCTGCTCCAAGGCGGAGTTGCCGAAGGAGTGCCTCCGCTTCTTGCACCGTCCGCCGCGTGGGACGGGTCTGAAGGGAGCGGCTTTTCTGCCATTCCGAGCGACCCGGAGCGGTTGAGCGCCAAGCCAGCCCTGCAATTGATCACACCGCCCAAACAGCACTTCACCGATACGCTCGACGTCGGAGTCTTCGCAGCGGCAAATGATGGCGGCTCGCTTCATGACGCTCTCGGCCTCAGCGGAGTTACCTTTCACCTCGAAGGCAGCAGCGTAACACTCGATGCGCCGAGCCTTCACAGCTTTGTCGATGTGAACGGCCAGCCGCAGACCTATTTCGGTTGGTGGGTACGGCTGCGCAAACCCCCTCAATCAAGCGGCTATGCGCATCTCTATGTCGAGGCGACCCCGCGCGATGCGACAATGCAAAGCCGGGTCATCGGCCCCTATCTCTTTGCCCCGCAAAACGATCTGTATGATGGCCAGCTTAGTGTCGCGCCCGGCGTGCCCGAATCCTCCGGCTCAACCTATCAAAGCATCGTAGCGGCGATCGATCATGCCAAGTCGCAGGGGTGGGAGAACTATCTCGTCACACTCGCTGAGCCGGGCAAATACGATATTGGCGACAGCACACCGACACGGTGGGACCAGAAAGGCTGGTGCAATATCCGCGCCGGTGTCCCCGGGTGCTCAATCGGCAAAGACGGCTACATCGACGATGCCAACGCCAAGATTGTCCCTGCCCGGTCACCGATCCGTCTGATGGGATCGGACCTGACACTCGATTTCCGCCACGTGGTCGAAATTGACAGCTTCAACGGCAATTTCTGGTGTGACGGAATCACGATTACGTCGACTGACCCATTGGGACGCTATGAGATGCTGCGCGGCGGACCGCCCGACCACTTTGGCTGGCGGATCGACGGCAATCCCTACTTCACCGAGTGCGACATCTCCGAGTTGTCCGGCGTTTGCGGACAAGCAACGCTCGTGCGCGGCTGCACGCTCACCAACATGACCTATGATGTGTTCGGCGACGTCACCTGCGCGGTGTTCAACCGGCTCACCAATCACCGGGGCGGTTTCTGGTATCGCGATCACCCATGCGTGGAAATCTCCTATTCTGGCACCGAAGCCACCGCGACGATTGAACGCGACGGAACCGCCGACGCCGGGATTGCGCTCTGGACGGCTCGCTGGGGCGCGAACAGCGCCACGTTCGAATGTGGAAATCAGGAAGAATATTTCCTCGGCCTGGTCGGAGATGGTTACACATTCCAGGACCTCCTGGACTGGGTAAACAATGATCTCGCCGCGCTCGACAGCGGTTGGTCTGCCACACTCACCGATCCGAGCTTTGCCAATATCCGCTGCTGTGCAGGCTCGATTGTGGACGGCAAGGGCACAGGATTCGACCCGCAAGATGTGCTGACCACACCGCTCACCATCGCCGCGATGTTCGATCGTCATGGCGACTTTTACCAGCATGCAACCGGTACACTTGAGAACGCGATCATCGCCTTCAACACCGGCGTCGATGTTCAGGCGCAGCTGATCTTCATCTCACCTACAGCAGCGGGAGGCATAGCCGCGGAACGCGATCTCATGGTTCTGGGCAATGCGTTTTACATTCGCCCCGGTGTCGACGGATACTACGATCCGGAGGCAAACTCATCGCAGTTCGGCCGAACCAATCTGGCGGCTAGCCATGTCGTGATTGCGCACAACACCCACGCCAACCAGCGCTGGCTGCTGCGCTCGGACAATCCCGGTTTTACCGCTGATCCCTATTGCCTGTTCGCCAACAACATCGCGAGCGCGCTTGTCTATGCTGGCTCTCCACTGCCCGACCTGACCATCGATGCGATCCACCTCCATGACGGATCGACCAAGCCTTCGGGCGCGACCCGGGTTGCGTTTGGCGGCAATGCGAGCAGCCTGTTTGTCGATCCAGCGGCAGGTGATTTCACCCCGACGCCTGATCTGCTTGCAAGCGGGTTCGAGCCGATCCTGCCTTCGGACATCTCCGGCTCTCAGTTCCCCGCGCTCTCCGCCCCCGGAGCCATCGCGATCGAAGCCACCGCTTTCACCGAAAGCACGGGCGGCAGCGGCAGCACTGATCCCGAAGGCGATCTGATTGCCTTGATCAGCGCAGCAGGCGGGCAATCAGGTTTTCATGATTATACAACGGCAGCGAATGGCTCACCTTGGGTTTCGTCCGACCGTTCCACCGCAGGCAACGACCACAGGCAATCGGTCAATTCGCGCAAGCCATCGGTCGATTTAGCCGGAGCTATCTTCGACGGGAATAACGACTTCGTGTTGCAGGCGATTGCCGGCGGCACATTCACCATCGCAATGGCTGTGACCGTCAACGATCCTGCCGATCCAGGCGTGTTTATCTCTGACGATGCCAACACAACCTATGTCCAATACCAGTCGGGCAGCGGCGTGGCGCACCAGGCAACCGTTCGCGTCAACGGTGAGGTCCGAGCAACGCGCGGCGAGGTCCACAATGCGGTGAACGGCGCTGGCGAAGTGATAATGCTGATGGAAGGGCTCGACCTGTCTGGGCGCAGCCAAATCCGGATCGGGCGCGGATCGGGGACGATGAATGCCACCGTTCGCCGCGTCGCCGTGATCGAAGAGGGCGCCTTCCCGGGCAACCTCCAACTCGTCCGCCAGCTCGCAGCCGACGCAGTCGCGGAAAGCTAACCGTCCATCGATTTGAGCGGCACGCCCATCCGGATCAGCCGTCCGCGAATCCGATTTATCAGTTTGCCGCGCTGCTTTTGCGAATTGGTGTGGACAAACTGGCCGGTCGGAATGTCATCCCGGCTTAAGAATGCGCCGAGCTCATCCCAGCCATGGCCGCGCTCCAGCCAGAATTCCAGCAAGTCATCGGGGCGGTCCGCAAAGTAAGCGCGGACCGCCTCGTTATGCGCGTCATAGACCTCGCGATAGCGCGCCTCATGACCGACCGGTGCGGGCGCGTCATCGCCGTAGGTCAGCTGCTGGATATGGTAGGGGTTAGGTCCGAAGTGATTGGCGATCGAACGATACCAGCGATCGGTCTCACGAATGGTGAGTATGAACTTCGAGCCGGGAAAAGCCTGATCCAGCTCGCGGAACATCAGCGGCCACGGCATGTCTTCGACCGCATCGTATTCCTTGGCAATTTCCAGCCCGCGCTCAACGAATGTGGCGCGTAGTTCCTCAAGCGGCACATCGCGGCCAAACACGCCGCACACCCGGTATCCGATCTTCGCCAGCGCATCGCGCAGCGAAGACGTCCCGGTTTTCTGAAATCCGATGCAAAAGACTTTTCCCGAATGGGGTTCCGACATCGCTGGGCCTTACGCGTTTGTTCGTATTTGTCCTCCACCTACAACAGTGAGCGCCCTTGCCAAGCCGCAGGCGGCTCGCATACGCCCATACCGGGCCTCAACCTTGTGGACAGTGGAACCAAACGCGGCATGCCGAACCCGATTTCGCAAAGGCTTGGCCGTATTCCTTTGAAAGGGCTGCGCTTCGAACTGCTGCTGGGGCTGACGATGCGCGCCGCCGGAGCTGTATCAGCCTTCGCGATGACATGGGTGATCGCGCGGATGTTTGGCGCGGAGACCTTCGGGCACTTCCAATTGGCACTGGCGACGGTGACAATTCTTGCTCTGATTGCGACACAAGGGCTCGACCGGTTGATCGTGCGCAGTGCCAGTGCCGCCTTTGCGAAAGACCGGCCCGGTGCCGCGCTCAATTTCTTCGCTAAGGCACGCAGTCGGCAATTGCTGGTGAGTGTGCCGTTGGCGATAGTGGCTTGGCTGGTTGCCGAACCGATCGCGGTTCACGTGCTGGAAGAGCCTGAAGTTGCATGGCACCTTCGTCTTCTGGCTCCCACAATTATCGCCCTCCCTTTGATCCGCGCGTGCAGTTCCCTGCTCCGGGCCAAAGGCAGCGTGCTCGTATCCCAGTCGCTCGATGGTGTCGGCTACACGACCATCGCGATTGTAGCCATCGGAGCGCTTCTGGCCTCGGGCGTTGCCTTAGCCGACTTAGCTCCTTCAGCGGCGTATCTGATTGGGGTCTCCATTGTAGCTCTAGCCGCTGTTGTTTTGGTGCGACGCGCAATGCGCGCTGCGGAGCGAGAAACGGGGGACGTTGCGCTCAGCACTGGCCTGTTCATCGCTGCCTTCAGCGTGCTCGTTGCGCTCAGCGATTGGCTTGGACTCTTTCTGCTCACTGCGTATCGCGACGCTGCCGAGGCAGGGATTTACCGCGTCGGTTTCCAGATTTGCCTGCTCTTCTCGATCGTCAACAGCAGCTTTGCGCTCATGGCCGGCCCACGCCTCGCGACAGCCTTTGATCAGAGCGATGCGAGCGCCGCCTGGAAGACTGTGCGCACAACCAGCGTAATGGGAATCGGCATAGTCGCTCCGCTGCTGCTGGCCATCATCTTTGCAGCCGAGCCGATCCTTTCACTCTTCGGTGAGGAATTCACTCAGGGCGCCGACGCACTGCGCATTCTGGCCGTCGGACAGTTCATCAACGTCGCAGCGGGTCCTGCCGGGGCGGCGCTAACGATGATGAAGCGTGAGCGGGTGGTGCTGATAATCGAGATCGGCACCGTGATCATCTGTGTCGGATTGCTGCTTTGGTTGCTGCCAACTTATGGAATGGTGGCCGCAGCGATTGGTTCGGCTGTTGGAGCAATTCTTCGCAATGCCGGAGCGCTGCTCGTTCTGCGCCGATTACTCGCCGCGCTCTAACGCCATCCAGGTTTCGACCGCTTCGTAGAACGCAAAATCCTGCGCGTACCAGAGCTTGAGATTGGCGATCCCTGTCTCGGTCAGCTCAGGGATGCCAGAATAGTCGTTGGCATGCGCGCCCTTGGTATCGCGGCGCGGCTCAGGGGTGAAGTCGAGACCGAGCCGCTCGATCAGCACCTTGAGATCAGCTTCCAGATGCTCCTGCCGCAGCACCCAGACCGGCGGGCGCACCGTGAAAATATCACCTGCCAGCGCGAACCAATCGATCTGGTCCTGCGCAGTGTGCCGGATCGATTTCATCGCGGAGGCGGCTTTCAACCCTTGCTCGCCCGGAGCGAACAGAGCCTCGGCCAGATCGGCAGCGTGTTCAAAATTGGCAAACGCTGTTTCTTCGTGCGGCGTCCAGGCAATATCGTTGAGCGGACGCCCGCGCCGTTTGCGAGAATAGAAGCCGGAGCGAAACCGCGAGATCGGATCGCGGATCGAAAAGAAGTAGTCCGAAGGCTCAGGCAGATCGGCCAGCGTCACATCGTGCGACTGCGCCTTCATGTGCACGTTGCCGCCTTGGCGGTTAACTTGCGCCATCATCTGCTTGACCTGCGACCCGGCAGCCTTGCCGATATGTAGGAAGTAAACCACCCGCCGCCGCTGGGTGGAGCGCAGAACCCGGCGCAGCGAAACCTCGAACCCGGCTCTGTTGGTGATCCGAGCCAGCTTGTTTGAGAGCTCCGCGAGCCTCATGCCGACAACAGCGGCCGCCACCAGTCTTCGCGGTCTAGATACCAGCGCAAGGTCTGACGCAGCCCTTCGTCGAAGCCCCAATTGGGCGCGTAATCGAGTTCGCCGCGCGCCTTGGTTTCATCGATGGCGTAGCGGCGGTCATGGCCGGCGCGGTCGGTGACAAAAGTCTTGAGCGTTTCGCTCTTCTCGCCCTTGGCCGCAGGCGCATCTGGGTAGCGGGCAGCCAGACCGTCGATCTCTTCGAACGCGCGGTCAGCCTCGCGGCAAATCGCGTCGATCACTTCCATATTTGGAAGTTCCGCGCCGCCGCCAATATTGTATGTCTCGCCCGGTTTGCCGCGCTCAAGGCACGCTTCGATCCCTCGGCAGTGATCCTCGACATGCAGCCAGTCGCGCACATTCATACCGTCGCCATAAATCGGCAGTGGCTTGCCCGACAGGGCATTAAGCAGGAACAACGGGATCAGCTTTTCCGGATATTGGTACGGTCCGTAATTGTTCGAACAATTGCTGGTCGTAACCTCCAGCCCGTATGTGTGGTGATAGGCGCGAACCAGGTGATCCGAGGCGGCCTTTGACGCCGAATAGGGCGAGTTGGGCGCATACGCCGTTGTCTCACTGAACGCAGGATCGTCCGCACCGAGTGAACCGAACACCTCATCGGTAGAGATGTGGTGGAACCGGTGATCCTTGCCATCGCCATCGAGCCATACGGCCCGCGCTGCCTTGAGCAAACTGTTGGTGCCGAGAATGTTGGTATCGATGAAGGCGTCCGGTCCGCTGATCGAGCGGTCGACGTGACTCTCTGCTGCGAAGTGGACGATGGTAGAGATGCCGTGCTCGCGCAGGAGCGTCTCAACCAGATCTTGATTGCGAATGTCGCCTTCCACCAGCGTGCAGTTGTCGGCGCCTTCCAGGGTGGATTCGTTACCCGCATAGGTCAGTGCATCCAGGACAATCACGGAATCGCCCGGGTGCTGCGCATTCCAGTAATGGACGAAATTGCCGCCGATAAAGCCGGCACCGCCGGTGACGAGTAGATTAGCCAAGGGCCTTTTCCTGTTCGAGCATGAGGCGCAGATTGGTGCGCCAAGGGACCGGTTGGTCGCCTAGAGCTTCGCGGGTCTTGCTGCAATCCAGCAGCGAAAACGCAGGACGCGCTGCCGGAGTTGGGTAGTCGGCGGTGGTGATCGGTTTGATCGTCGGAACGCTCTCGATCAGGCCAAGCGCGTGGCCTTCCTCGGCAATAGCGACGGCGAAATCATACCAGCTCACCTCGCCATGGTCGCTGTGATGAAACGTGCCGCTCGCGCCTTTCTCAACCAGATCCCAAATCGTCTGTGCCAGGCCTGTGGCCCACGTCGGTGAACCGATCTGATCGGACACCACACCCAGCTCATCCCGCTCATTCATCAGACGGATCATCGTCCGCACGAAGTTCGCTCCGCCCGCTTCGTAGACCCAAGCGGTGCGGATCAGCAGGTCACTTTCGCGCAGGTGATCTTCGCCTTCGGCCTTGGTCCGCCCATAGGCCGAGATTGGAGCCCGCTCATCATCCGGACGATAGGCGCGCGGCGATTTGCCATCGAACACAAAATCGGTCGAGACATGGACCAGCTTGCCGCCCTGCTCTTCCATCGCTTCGGCCATGGCCAGCACCGCATCGGAGTTGATCTCGCGCGCGGTTTCTTCGTCGCTCTCGGCCTTGTCGACGGCGGTGTAAGCGGCGGCGTTCAGGATCACATCGGGCGCTTCGACCACTAGCCGAGCGCGGAGCATCGGAATATCGGTCAGGTCGACATCGTCGACATCAATCGCATTGAGCTCGGCCCAATCGGGAGCAAGGCGCTGCAATGCGCCGCCCAGTTGACCGCCCGCTCCGGTGATCAGAACCTTCATGCGAAGGCCTCTACTTCGGCGAGCGTCTGGCCGACCTTGTCCTTCTCCGAAATGATCGGTTCCATACCCAGATCGGGCCAATCGACCCCGACCGCCGGATCATCCCACGCCAGAGTATGCTCGGTTTGCGGCGAGTATGGCGCGGTGCATTTGTACATGAAATCGGTGTCGTCGCTCAGCGTCAGGAACCCGTGCGCGAAGCCCTCAGGCACCCAGAACATCCGCTTGTTCTCTGCCGTCAGCTCCACTCCAACCCACTTGCCGAAATGCTCCGAGGATTTTCGGAGATCGACCGCGACATCGAACACTGCGCCGCGCGACACGCGCACCAGCTTTCCCTGCTCACCGGGATTCTGGAAATGCAGTCCGCGCAGCACGCCTTTCTGCGAATGGCTGTGATTGTCCTGCACCCATTTGAGGTCCAGTCCTGCCTCGCGGAAATTTTCCTCGTTCCATGTTTCCATAAAAAACCCGCGATCATCGCCGAACGCGCGCGGCTCGATGATCAGAAGGTCTGGAATGGCGGTTTCAACGATCTTCACGAAAGCACCGGATTTTCGAGCAGGCCAAGCAAATACTCGCCATAGCCAGACTTACGCAGTGGCTCAGCGATTTTGACCAGTTGATCGTCGTTGATGAAGCCCTGCCGCCAGGCGATTTCTTCAGGACAGGCGATCTTGAGGCCCTGTCGCTCTTCCGTGATCCGGACATAAGTCGCGGCATCAAGCAGCGAAGAATGCGTGCCCGTGTCGAGCCACGCGAAGCCGCGTCCCATGATCTCAACCGACATAGAACCTTCGTCGAGATAGAGTCGGTTGAGGTCGGTGATTTCGAGCTCACCGCGCGGCGAAGGCTGCAAATCGCGGGCGCGATCAACCACAGTGTCGTCGTAGAAATAGAGGCCCGTGACCGCGTAGTTCGATTTCGGCTGAACAGGCTTTTCTTCGATCGAAATGGCCCGGCCATCCTTGTCGAACTCGACAACGCCAAACGCCTGCGGATCGTTGACCCGGTAGGCGAACACGGTGGAGCCGCTGTCACGGCCATTCGCATTGTTCAGCAACGCAGGCAGGCCGTGCCCGTAAAAGATATTGTCGCCAAGGATCAAAGCGCTCGGCCCGCCGCGCACAAAGCCTGCGCCGATGTGGAACGCCTGCGCCAGACCTTCCGGCTTGGGCTGCTGGGCGTAGCTCAGCGAAACCCCGAAATCAGAGCCATCGCCCAGCACGCGCTGGAACTGCGACGCATCCTCTGGCGTGGTGATGATCAGGATGTCCTTGATCCCCGCGAGCATCAGCGTGCTCAGCGGATAGTAGATCATCGGCTTGTCGAAGATCGGCATCAGCTGCTTCGAAACGCCTTTGGTCAACGGGTAAAGCCGCGTGCCCGATCCTCCGGCAAGGATGATCCCTTTGCGTGGTTGTGCCACTGTCTTTTTCCGTCCTGTGGGTGGTCCCTGCGAGAGGTTTGGCGCATTGCAGCATGGCTCCGTAGGGTCAATGGCTAATGTCTGCACTTCCGCTGGTGTTCGCGCCAAGGCTTGTCCACTGGCCAAAGCCCGACAAATGCCGCATGTGCGAGCAACCTGAGGATCAAGGGGCGATTGCCGAAGTCAGAACGACAATGAAGACCGACGCTTTCGATCAGTATCTGGCACGCTGCGTGCAGTGTTTCCTGCGCTCGCAGCCCGTCCCCGATTGGCCAGCGGACCTGCAGGTTTCCCCGGATGAAGCCGCCTTGCGCGTTACCTTCCACGGGATAGCGCTGCTGCTTGTCGAAGCGGCTCCCGGCCTGCCCGACTGGCCCGCTGAGCTGGCAGAGGCGATCAAACAGGAAGCGCGCGTTCAGTCCTTTTGGGAGCTCAGCCACGCCAAATTGGTCGCGGAGCTGGTCGACGCCCTGCACGCAGCGGGCATCCAGGCGTTGATCCTGAAAGGCACCGCGCTCGCCTATTCGCACTATCCCAACCCCGCGCTCCGCCGCCGGGGCGATAGCGACCTGCTGATTGAAGACGGCAACAGGGTGAAGGCGAGAGCTGTCTTTGCGGCCGCTGGCTTTAGGCTGTGCAACGATGCCAGGCCGCTCCAGGAGGCCTGGAGCTCCGGCACAGATTTCGGCTTCGATCACACAATTGATTTGCACTGGCGGATCAGCGCCAGTTCGGCGGTGTCTGAGCTACTCGAAGCGAATGCCCCGAGGCGGCGCATTCAACAGCTCCCCAAATTGTCGCCTAACGCCGCGAGCATTGGGCCGGTCGATAACCTCATTCTGATCTGCCTCAACCGGGCGCAGCATGCGAAGTTCGGATATTTGATCGGCAAAGAGCGATTGTTCGAAAATGATCGCTTGATCTGGGCGGTCGATATTGACCTGCTTACATCCTCGTTTGAACCCTCGCATTGGGAGGAACTCGTTCAAAACGCGTCGGATAGCGCCTCTTCGGACATAATTCTGTCGGGGCTGGATTTGGCTCAGCGCTGCCTGAACACGCCAGTGCCTGAGGCAGTTCTGGCACAGTTGAAACAGCAAGCAGGCGACACGCAGCTTACCGATTACCTGATGAGCGGATCGAGCACGCACAGGCTGAAGCTGGATCTTGCCGCAAGCCCGTCTTGGCGTGACAAGCTTCGGTTGATCACCTTCAAACTCATTCCGAGCGAAGATCTGGTCCGCGAGCGTTTTCCCGATGCGGAGAGCTGGCCGCTAGCCGTGCTGCACATTCGCCGGCTATTCTCAGGTCTAGGCAAATTTATCGGGGGCAGAACCTGACATGGGAATGGGTTTTCTCATGCGCTGGGCCAAGGAGTTCAAAGGATGGCTTGCGCTGATCAGCGCACTCTCGCTGCTCAGCTCGCTGGCCGCTCTCGCCCTGCCTTGGCTTGCCGGGCAATTCCTTGGCGGCGTGATTGGTGAGGAAGCGGTCGATCTCAATCAGACAGTGATGTTGCTGGCCATCGCGCTGGTGGCGATGACAGCGATCACCATTCTGGTCGCCATCCTGTCGGAAATTGCGTCAGGTCGGATCCTCGCGGCGCTGCGCAAGGAAACCTATGGTCGGCTGCAATCCATGCCGATCTCCTATCACGACCGCAGCCGCAGCGGAGATCTGCTGGCGCTAATGGTGTACGAAGTCGACACACTCAGCGCATTTCTCACATCGACACTGGCGATGGTCCCGTCGATGCTGATCACCGCCGGCGGCGCTGTCATCCTGCTGTTCCTGATCGATCCGACCATGGCGCTCGTGGTGCCAGTGCTGGTGCCGCTGTTTTACATCGTCATGAAGCTGGTCGGACGACGACTGCGGGTTCTCTCTCGCCGCTATCGCAAAGCCTATGTCGAGGTGATCTCCACCGCCGAATCCGATCTCCATATGCTGCCAGCGATCAAGGTGTTTGCCGCAGAGCAACATCATCAGAGCAAATATGACGATGCGGTCGAAGAGACCCGGCAGCTGAGTGTTTCGCAAGCCCGGATGGTGTCCTTTATCGGACCGATTGTGGCCTTAATTGCTGCCAGCGCTGCAATCGCAATCCTGATGATCGGCAGCGAACAGCTCGAAAGTGGCACCCGCGAGCCAAGCGAATTGTTCGCGTTTCTGCTCTATGCCGCATTGCTTACACGCCCGGTCGGCAACCTCGCGAACATTTATGGTCAGTTTCAGGTGGCCAAGGGCGCCCTTGCGCGCCTCGAAGGGGTGTTCGCCAAGGAGATCGAGCCGGGATATGCCGCAACCAAGCTGCTGGAGCGCGCGACTGGCGGGATTGCGTTCGAAAATGTCAGTTTCGCCTATCCGGGCCGCGATCCAGTGCTGCGCGATCTTAACCTGACAATCGAACCGGGAGAAATCGTCGCGCTGACCGGTGAGAACGGGATTGGCAAATCAACGCTAATCCGCCTGCTACTGCGGTTTTACGATCCTGATGACGGGCGCATTGCGCTCGATGGGACTGACATTTCCGAGCTTCAGGTTCAGGATCTGCGACAGCAATTTGGCTATGTGCCCCAGCGCGCATTGTTGTTCGATGGCACTATCGCAGAGAATATCGCCTTCGGAGCAGACGAGACCGATATGGCCGCCATCGAGCGGGCAGCGCGACTTTCTCAGGCCTGGGACTTTATCGAACGACTGCCACGCGGGCTGGAAACCGAGATCGGCGATAACGGCATTCGCCTTTCGGGCGGCCAGGGACAACGGATCGCTCTGGCCCGCGCACTCTACCGCGACCCGCCAATCTACATCTTCGACGAAGCGACCAGCATGTATGACATCGAAGGCGAAGCCGCTTTCATCGAGGCTTGCATTCGCAGCCTCAAGGATCGCACGGTCATCCTGATCACCCACCGCCCTGCCAGCCTTGCTTTGGCAGACCGCGTGATCGAAGCAAGCCTGCTAGGCTTCGTGCCGTCGGGCGACGCCGAGCGCGGCGCGGCCTGACCGGCGGGAGGCGGATATGAGCGGCATTTGCGGGATCGTAGCGCTCAATGGGAAGCCGGTAGGTGAAGCCGAACTGGGCGGAATGGTCGCTGCGCTTGAGCAGCGCGGCCCCGACCGGAGCAATGCATGGCTCAGCGGTTCGACAGCATTCGGCCACACGCTGCTCGCCACCACGCCCGAGGCCCTGACCGAGACACTGCCGCTCACACACCAACCGACCGGCTGTACGATCACAGCCGATGCGAGGCTCGATAATCGTGAAGATTTGATTGCCTCCATCGGGACGCCCGATGCGATAGGCGATGGCGAGTTGATCCTGCGCGCCTACCTGAAATGGGGCACCGGCTGCGCCGATCATCTGCTCGGCGATTTTGCCTTCGCGATCTGGGACCCGCGCGAAGAATTGCTCCTCTGTGCCCGCGACCTCATCGGGATGCGGCAACTTAACTACCACCTCGAGCCGGGAAAGCTGTTCGCGTTTGCAACTGAGCCGGAAGCGATCTTGCGACACCCCGACGTTCCGCGCCGGATAAATGAAGGCCGGATTGGGGACTTTCTGGAAGATCTGGAGGCCTACGACCTTACCTCGACATTTTTCGATGGCATTCACCGCTTGCCGCCCGCCCATGCAATGATCCTGCGCGATGACGGACTGCGGATCTGGAAATATGGTGACCTCGCTCCTCAGCCATTGCTGAAACTTCCGAATGATGGAGCCTATGCCGAGGCGTTTCTTGACGTGTTCACAGATGCTGTGCGGGCGCGATTGCGTTCGCCGGACCCGGTTGGATCGATGCTGTCCGGCGGCATGGATTCTGGATCGGTCACCGCCGTTGCCTCGCAATTGCTCAAGCAGAGCGGTCAGCCCCCACTTGAGACATTCTCCGCCATCGGCACCGACGAGGATTGCCGCGAAACGCGGACGATCAAAGCCGCCCAGATAATCGACCACATCGATCCGCAATCCGTGTCACTCGCCGATATGGATGCCTATCGCGAGGACCTGCAAAGGCTTGTTCGTGACTGCATCGAACCCTTCGACGGGCATATGACGCTGCTTTTCGCCGTGTATCTGGCTGCCAGCCGAGAAGGGCGAAAGGTCGTGCTGGACGGGGTCGGTGGCGACACAACGCTCGGCACGCAGAACTTGATCGCATGGCATCTCCGCCGGGGTCACTTCATTCAGGCTTGGAAGGAAGCGACCGGAGAAGAGCGATTCTGGGAACACCCGGACCCCGCTTGGAAAACGTTGCTTCGTGGAGCCGGTCAGACATTCGTCCCGAAATCACTTCGCGAAGCCAGGCGTGCTCTTATGAGGCGTCGCGGCAACGCGGCTGCGCACGTGACTTCGCTGCTCGATCCCGATTTCGCCGCCCGCATCGGCATCGAAGAACGCAAGCAACGAAACGCCGCGCATGTCACGATGCCGACGGGCGACGGGCAAGCGGATCGGGCACGGCGCATGCTCCACCCCTATGTCACAGTCGCGCGCGAACGATACGACAGGGTTGCAAGCGCGATGGCGATCGAGCCGCGCGACCCATTTCTGGATCGCCGGGTGATGGAGTTCTGTCTCTCGCTGCCCGCCGATCAGCTTCAGAAAGGCGGCTGGCCAAAGACGATCCTGCGCCGGTCGATGGAGGGCTGTCTGCCCGATTCGGTCCGCTGGCGAGCCGGAAAGGAACACCTAGGTTGGGATTTTACGTCGGGCCTTTGGCAGAGCGCATCCGCTCAGTCAGACAACAGCTTCGAAAGCACAGTTGGGCAGTACATTTGTAAAAGGTCGCTAAATCCGGCGGAAATCGACGATTCGGAGGATGATACAATTGCGCACCGTCTCTCCGCCAGATACCTTGCGAATTGGTTGTCGACATGGGGGCGAGTCGACTTTCGAAAGAAAACATAAGGAAAAAAACATGACTGACCGGATCGCAAAAAAGCCCTACCAACAGCCGATATTGTCTATCTTCGGCGCGTTTTCTAAGCTCACCGCTGGCGGAAGCGGGCTGCAGACCGAGACGGGTGCAAACATGAATCCCAACCGGCGCCCCTGATCAACCGCTGAGTAAAGCTGTGCCGGGCGCCCCGAGTGTGAGGGAGAACGGATATGGTCGATCGCAACAAGAAGAAGCCCTACGCTTCGCCGAGGGTCGCTGTCATCGGTGCGTTTTCGCAGCTGACCTCTGGCGGTAGCGGCACGGTGGTCGAAGCCGGTATGCGAATGGCGATGATGCGCCGCGCCTAGCCTTAACAACGAAACACTTTGTGAACCTTAGTGCGCTATCGGTTTCGTGAAGACACAGTTTCAAGGGCGCGTAGCCGCTGATTCAACCTTAAGAATCAGTGATTGCGTAATCTTGTGCATTGCGGTAACTACCTAATCGAACAGGCCGCTTCAGGCGCGCCGGATTGATTCACGGAGTATTTATGACCGACCGGACTGACAGCAAGCCATACTCCTCACCCAAGCTGGTGACCTATGGCGCTTTCTCGCAGCTTACCGCTGCTGGCAGCGGCCCGCTGTTTGAAACAGGCCCGGGCATGATGGGTGTCAGGCGTCGCCCATAACGCTCGCCGATTTGAGTGACATCATCAAATTCTAGTCCCTCGGTTTCCGAGGAGGCTTTCCGTTCTAATTCCAGCCCTTTCGGGTCTGGCGTGCTTTCTGCTTGGCAAATGGTCCGCGAAAGCGCTGATGAGACGAAGCGACGCGGTCGCCCGCTCCCAATAGTCCCAAACCCGACCGAGTATCCCTCGAGCATCTCGCGCGTCGGCGATGCCTATTGCATCTCGTTCGATAACGTCGCTCGCTTCGAAGTCTGCTTCGCACGCAAGCTCGTGACCATTTTCGATGTCGGCGCTGACACAACATCGGAAGCCCTCACTCACCTGCTCTATGATCATGTCGCTCCTCGCATCCTGGCAGGCGCGGGTGAGCTCATAATCCACGCCAGTGCAGTCGAAATTGCCGGGCGACTTGCAGTGTTCCTTGGCGAGACCGGCGCCGGAAAATCGACCCTCGCCGCCAGCCTACACAATGCGGGCCATCGGCTGGTCGGAGACGATGCAGCCATTCTTGCGCCGTCTCCAAACGGGTTTTGCGGTCGGTCGGTCTATCCCAGCCTGAGGCTCTATCCCGAATCGATTGCAGCGGTGCTCGGCGACGATGTGTTGTCAGCGCCAATGGCACACTACTCGGACAAGAAGCGGCTGAGCCTGCCTGCGCTGGATGATGCCGATTTGTCTCCAATCCCGCTCGGTGGGTTTTTCTTCCTCGTCGACGATGACGGAGACGGACAAGTTGGTTCCAGGACGCTCAGCCCAGGCCACACCTGCATCGGCTTGATTGAAAACAGCTTCGCGCTGGACAAGGATGACGCTGACGCCGCAGCAAAGCGGATGGAAAAGATCTCGCATATTGCTCGCGAGGTTCCCGGCTATGAATTGTCTTACCCTTGGGATTTCAACGTTCTCCCAAAGGTACATAAGGAGATACTGGCCCGTATTCATGGGCAAGCCGACCAGAATGGAGAGGATCGAACTGTGAGTTCAAACGGATGAGCGTTCCCTCCGGATACAGTATCGCCGATTATGGAGACATGGTCGATTGCGAACCGCGCATGTCGATCTATGCCGAAGCGCTTAAACGCGCGGTCACGCCGGGCTGCACTGTCATCGATATTGGCGCAGGATTCGGGATTTTTGCGCTGCTCGCCTGCAAATACGGAGCTGGCTCCGTCATTGCGATCGAAACCGACAGCAGTATCGAGCTGCTACGTGAACTGGCGGAAGCGAATGGCTGTGCTGACAAGATCACAATTGTCCGCGACCTCTCGACCAATTTCGAGCCGGAAAAGAAGGCGGACGTCATCATTTCGGATCTCAGAGGCACGATGCCACTGTTCGAAAGCCACATCGCCGCGATCGAGGATGCTCGGAACCGGTTGCTGGCAAAAGGCGGCAAGCTGCTGCCGATGCGCGACATGCTGCGCGTGGCGCTGGCCCGTTCGCCCAAGACCTATCAATCGGCGCATTCGCCTTGGACCGCAAACCGGTTCGGCCTCGACCTGAAGGCGGGGCAACGATTCGCGATCAACGACAGCAGCAAGGTCTACTTCAAGCCGAGCGCGCTCTTGTCCGAGCCGCGCGATCTCGTGGCGCTCGATTATCGCAGCATGACCGACCCAAATGTCGACGGCATGGTAGAATTGACTGCATCCACCGACAACACTGCGCATGGCTTGCTGGTCTGGTTCGATGCCGAAATCGACGAAGGACTGACCTACTCGAATGCGCCGGGGGAACCCCCTCTTGTCTACGGCCAGATGTTCTTGCCGTTTGCTGAGCCTGTGAAGGTAAAAGCGAATGACACCGTGTCGGCTCGAATCCGGGCTCGACTTCTCGAACAGGACTACATCTGGACGTGGGACTGCAAGGTGCGTGATGGCAATTCCGGCGCAACCCGGCAGGCGTTTCAACAGTCGACTTTCAAACGAAAGGTCATTCCGCCTGCGACCCTCAGGCCGGGCTCCAACCAGCACGTGCCGGAACCGACACTGGCAGTTCAAATCGACCGGGATTGCCTTGACCTGATCGGCGACGGGCGGACTTTGGGCGAGATCGCGGAGCTGTTGCAGGATCGGCATGCTAGCCATTTCCCCGATTTCCAGCACGCTCTGGACCACGTAGCCAATCTTATGCGACGATATTAGGATGGGTGCTCTTTACAACCGCGCCGAAACTCTGGCGAAAGGCGCAAGGACAAAGTTTGGGGTTATTCCGGGGGAAATGGAAGCGTGACCGACATTCTCGATCATCACTGGAGCGTCAGCGATGACGCCGTGGCGAATCAGGTCGGCGATGAGACCGTGATCCTGCACATGGGCAATGGCACCTATTACGGGCTCGACACAATCGGGACTTTCCTGTGGGAGGGCCTCAAATCCGGCAGCTCACCTAGCGAGATTGTGAAGCAGATCACAGCGGAATACGACGTCGACGCTTCAACGGTCGAAGATGACCTTCGACGGTTCTTGGGCGAGCTTGAAGAGCAAGGGTTAGTGACGAAGGCCTAAGAACGGTCGGACCGCAAGCGCCGCGACGACACTTGCCAGACAGCCCGCGCGGCGCTTCAACTGTCAGCCTCAATGACCGATTCATCCAAAAAGCCGCGCAGACGCGATCTGATCAAGTGGCCGCACTTGATTGTGCGCGGTGTCTGGGAATTGGCGATGGCTCGCAAGGCAATGAGCAGCATTGGCGCCCACGACATTCGGCGTCTGAACAAATCCTCGATCGATCATGCCGCGCGAAGCGACCGGGCCCCAGAAGCCAAAGAATTGATCTATCGGATTGGTTTTATTGTCACTTTCTGCGCGCGCTATATGCCTTGGCGCAGTGACTGTCTGCCTCAGGCCATCGCCGCGCAACGCTGGTTGTCAACGAAGGGCATCGCCACCGAGATTCGAATCGGAGTCGAACGCCCCGAAGGCGGTGAGTTTGGAGCGCATGCATGGCTTGTTCACGGTGAAACGATCGTCACAGGGGGGGATGTGGCGCATTTCTCGGTGCTGATGAGCGAAGATTCCGCCGAAAAAACTCCTGCTCAACCGAGCGATTGAGCGCAAATCCGGGCCTCAAGCTGCCATTTTGCCTCGCTCCGGGCCTGGTAGGAGTTCCTTATGACATTGTCTTTATTGTATGGTTGTCAAACGTGTTGCACTGCACTAAGAGCTTTTACGTAGGTTTTTGAAAAGGGCCCATAGATGATGAAATTCGCCTCTCGTCTCGCCATGACCGCAGCAGCGGCAGGCTTGGCCTTTGCGCCGATTGCTGCACAGGCTAACACCCGTGCCGGCGACAGCAGCACATTTTATTCCGGTTCGGCTGTATCGCAGCCAGGCGTAGGCCGCTCGGCTGACGGTGAAGAGCTGAAGGGTACCTCAGGTATCCTGATCATTCTCTTCGGCGCTGCGGTGATCGCAGGCATCATCATCATCATCGACGATGAAGACAATCAGTCGCCAGGCGCCAACTGAACAATCACCAGATTGACCCACCCGGTCAGTCGCCAAATTGATAAGCGCGCGGTATCGATTGCCGTGCGCTTTTTCATTTGAGCGGTAGATGTCAGCACAGACCCGAAAACTCGGCAGTTCAAACAGCTCTGCGCCAACCAGCGGATTCCTTCGGCCGCGCCCGCTGCTCGCAACCTGCGCATTGCTGATCGTCGCTTTCGTTTTCGGCGGTGGCGGTGTTCGATATGGGCTCGCCAACCTGCTGGTCCAGATCACCGCACTTGGTATTCTCGCCCTTCACCGCGATGCGTTTCTCACGTTCTGGAAGAGCAGTCCCCTACCCTTACGCATTTTGACGGCGCTCAGCCTTCTGCTCCCGGCGCTTTTCCTGATACCGCTTCCCCAAGCAGTGTGGGGCGGATTGCCCGGACGTGATCTAGTGGCTCAATCGCTCGAAGCCATTGGCTCTGGTGGCTGGAGGGCTGCAAGCGTCGATCCTGCGCGCACATTGGTGGCGCTCACTGGATTGATCGTGCCGCTGACCGTGCTGGCTGTGGGCTGGACCATCCCGCGACGCCATTTGATGACAGTCGGCTGGTTGATCGTAGCGCTAGGGCTCGCCTGTTTCGCGCTTGGTGTGCTGCAAGTGCTAAGTGGCGGCAATTCGGCGGTGATTTTTGCGGAACGCGGACCGACAGGTTTGCTCTACGGCACATTTGCCAACCGCAACTCGACCGGTGTCTTCCTTGTCGGAGCATTGACGCTTGCTGCACTGCTTCCGCTGCCATTGGCACGGCCTCACCCTGCAGGATTGCCGGTGCGGCTTGGTATCTGCGCGCTGCTGCTGCTTGCCGTGGTTCTAACGAGGTCGCGCACCGCATTCGTCCTCGCCGCAATCCCGATCGCCTTGGGACTGGCCCGTGCATTCTGGGCATGGCGCGGCGCACGATCCGGCGGTGGCTCCGGGCGAGGATCACTCGCTGTCTTTGGGGGCATCGCGCTTGCAGTGATCGCAATCGGGTCGGTCGTGGCCATTGCCCCCGGCCGTATCGGCGAAACTATCGAGCGATTTGAGGCGACCGATGATGCACGCGTCTATATCTGGGAGGATGCTGCCTACTCCGCCGACCGGTTCTGGCCCGTGGGTGCAGGAATGGGGACCTTCGACGAGGTCTTCCAGGTCGACGAATCCCTCGAATTCCTGACCAAACGGCGCGCCGGGCGAGCGCATAACGATTATCTCGAGCTTGCTATCGAAGCGGGCATTCCGGGTCTCGGAATTGCCGCCGGGTGGCTACTGTTGGTGGGCTGGCTCAGCTGGAAAGCAGGACGCTCGCAATTCTGCTGGCCTGCGTGGGGATGCGGTGCATTGCTGCTGGCGGTCGCCTTGCAATCGATCACCGACTACCCGCTGCGCAACCAGACAATGCTGGCCGTTGCCGCATTTGCGCTGTTACTGCTCGCCCGAGTAGCGAGCGCGCCGGATAGGGAGCCGACGCGATGATCGGGCGGATTGTCTGGATCGGCATCCTGATTGCCTTGGCGCTTGTAACAGCTGCCGCTCAGGTTGATCGGCAGGCGCGTGTATCGCCTCCGTTGGCCACGATGGTGCCCGAACCATTTCGCGCATTTGCTCAGGCGCGCATCGCCTCGAACGCGATTCTCGGTGATGATGCCGAGCGCGCTCTTGCTGAGGCCGAGCGCCTGATCGAGCGCCGTCCGGTGCCCGCACAGCACATGCGCTTGCTCGCCAATGCCCAATTCAAAGCCGAGCAGGTCGAACAGAGCGCCGTTACCGTGCAGCTCGCGGCGCGGCGCGGCTGGCGCGACATTCTTTCGCAGCAGGCGATGCTCGAGCTCGCATTGGCTGCGGGCGATGAAGCCGAGGCGGCGAGGCGCTATGCTGCGCTGCTCCTAAACAGCCGCACCGAAGACGAAGTGCTCGCAGAGCTTGGCACCCGGACCTTTGTCAATCCCGATGGCGAAGCGCGGTCGACCTTCACAGAGATTGTCCGCGGCGGGGAACGCTGGCACGAATACTTCCTGCGCCGCGGCGCACGTGCGATCCCGCCTGAGGCGTTCACAGCAATCGTGATCGATGCGGCGGAGCAAGGTGCGCAGTTCGACTGCCAGGCGATCGACCGAACCACGAAAATGCTGAATAATCGCGACGCGGCGCAAGCCGAGCGCTTCAGCGCCGCCTTCGCGGAGCAGTGCTAGCCGCGATTGTAACGCGCCACCGCTGTTTCAAATGCCGCAGGGATTGTGTGGCTTTCATGCACGAACAGATCGTCCGAAGCGTTAAGCCGCGCGACCACACGATAGCCATGCTTCGTCAGCGTATGCCGGTGCTCATCTAGCCCGCCCATTTCCTGCACATTCTCGAGCATTATCGCCTTTGGCGCGGCATTCTCGAAATCGAACCCGGTCAGGATCAGCGCCTCAGCCCCTTCGACATCGATCGAAGCGAAATCGAATGCCTCCCCTTCGGGCACGAACTTCGAAATCGGGCCGCATTCGACCGGGTATTCGAGGTAGTCGAACTCATGCATGTCTTCGGCGCGCACGAATTCGCGGAACGATGACAACTGGTGTTCCCAGCCGACGCGCGGCTTGATTTCAATGAACGTGCGCGTCTCGGAACGGTCGCTGATGCCGGCATTGACGAACGTCGTGCCTGGCCGCTCGCTCCATTTCTCGACCAGCGACTTCATCGGATCGAAGGCGAAACCGCTCCACCCCTTCTGTTCGAAGAAATGGGTGTTGCTGTTCGCAAATGGATTGTTCGCACCGATATCGAGGAAGCGGCCAGTCTCATTCTCGAACAGAAGATCCAGGAAGTAATCCTGCCCAATTTGCCCGTTATAGCCCTTGCCTTGGAGACGAGCGATCTCGTCCTTGCCGACCACGACATAGGGCGTTCCGGGAAAGCTTTGGAGGAAACTCGCCTTGTCCTGCGACAGTTTATAGGTTTCCCATATGCCCTTCGCGAAATTTCGCAGCGGTCCGGGAAGGACTTTCTTCGCAAAGGCTCTGAGGTTCGATGACATGGTGCTTCCTTGGGGATCGGTCAGGTTCGGGCCTGAATGAATTGTTTGATGGCGACTTTGGCGTTGAACCGGTCGACATCGACCTGCCTGGCCTTGGGTATCCTGCCCAGCAGCGCGGCAGTCACTGAAAACGTAGAGTGGCGAGAGTGCAGTAGACTATCGCAGCGAGCCAGTGCCATCATATCGATCAACGCATTTCGCGCTTCGGTAATGGGGTCGCTGAACCCTTCGGAGGAAAAGTGCAGCGCGGTATCATCGCTGGCGAGAGCTTTGTCGATTGTGAGCGTGGCGGGGAAGCGTGACATCACGGCGTCCTGCGCCTCGGCACTATCGGTGGCGAGAAAGATCGCGGCTTCGGGCGATTCCGATGCGAGCCGTTCCAGCTCACGCATGATCTTTGGCAAGGGAGCCTTGCGGTCGGTGAAACGGATATGCACCCCGATGACGGGGCCCGACTGCCCTTCAAATATCCGGTCGACTTCGCGCCGCACCTCTTCGACCGGGCGGAAGAAACGGTCCAAGAGATCGCTCGTGATCTGGTCGATGTCGCGGCCGGAAAAGCCCGGATGCGCGGCCATACGCGAAGCGAGGCGCTTGAACTTTGGCAGGTAGGACCAGAACACGCCCACTTTGGCGCTCGGGTCCGGCCCAACGAGATCGATCGACAGTTTTCGGTAGAGCAGCGGATTACGGTGCCCGTTCGGGAAATCCCGGCGAATGATGTCGACCGGTTGTTCGTCCATGTGGCCGGACCACGGTGTCGGAGCGACGTCGGTGGCATTGTCGAACGCTGTCAGATCGCCCATCCAGCTCGCATCGAACAGCAAGGGGTAAAGGTTCTCTCCCGGCGGCACATACATGCCATCGCGCCAATCGATGTAGGGAGTGCGACCGTTGAGCTCAGCGAGCACGCAACCAGTCACCGCCGACAGCATGCGGTTACCCAGTCCACCCTTCGCCTTGATCACCAGCGCCCGCTCTTCATTTGCGGTCAAATCACCGGCTCCGCCAATTGATCGCCATGCTTCGGCCATAGCCGAATTCACGGCCCTTGGTAGGGGCAAACACGGATATCCACGCCCGGTTTGGGTCGAGCGTAGTTGCTCCGGGTCTTCACTAGTATGATTTCATACTGGCAAGAGAATTGCCTACTCTCGCAACAGCCGTCGCTTCACTTGAATCGAACAATTGATGCGCCGGGAACGCTTGCCGATTTTGCCGCATTGAAGCATGGGGCAACCAGCAATCTTCAAAAGATTCCGGGATCACCAAAGGCCATGACCAAGAATTCGCCGCTCACTGACAAATTCGTCACCGTATTTGGCGGAGGCGGCTATATTGGCAATTATGTCGCGCAAAGCCTGCTGGAACGCGGCGCGCGATTGCGGATCGCCAGCCGCAATCCGGAAAAGGGCCATATGCTGAAGCCGCTGGCCAATCTCGGCCAGCTGCAATTCGCCCGCTGCGACATCACGAAAGAGGAAAGCCTCAAGGCTGCTCTTCATGGTGCGGACTATGTGGTGAACCTCGTCGGTGCCTTTACAGGCGATCTTGAGGAATTGATGGGTGAAGCGCCTGGTAATATGGCCCGCATCGCCAAGGCGAACGGCGTGAAAGGCTTCGTCCATGTCAGCGCCATCGGACCGGATGCGAATTCGAGTGCTGTCTATGCTCGCGGCAAAGCGCTGGGCGAAGAGAAAGTGCTGGAAGCCTTTCCTGACGCCACGATCCTGCGTCCGTCGATCGTGTTTGGGAAGGACGATAACTTTCTCAACATGTTCGGTCAGATGATCGAGATGATGCCGGTTCTGCCGGTGTTTGGCCCAGAGGCGAAACTGCAGCTGGTCTATGTCGATGATGTCGCCGAAGCGGTGGCCGTCGCTCTGGAGAACCCAGCCGAACATGGCGGGCATATCTACGAACTTGGCGGACCCGAGCAGCTTTCGATGATGGAGATCAATCAGCGCATCGCAGAGGCACAGGGGCGCGAACGGCGTTTCCTCGCCATGCCCGACGGCGTCTCCGGCCTGTTCGCTGCCATGCCGCTCACTCCGATGAGCCGCGACCAATGGACGCTGCTCAAGCCCGGCAGCACGGTTTCAGGTGAGCATCGGACCTTTGAAGAACTCGGCATTGAGCCGCGCGCACTCGGGTTGTTCCTCGACAAATGGATGGAGCGCTATCGCAAGTTTGGACGTTTCGGGCTCAGCAATGAACGCGCGAAGGAGCGCGGCAAAGCAAGCTGATCAAAGCGAGCCCGAATACAGCTCCAGCAAATCGGCATAGGCTAGCTCAGCAGCAGGCTTCGCATAGGCTGGGCTGTCGGGCACGGTCCAACCGTGATCGCCTTCATACACTTTGGTCGTAATTGGACGTCCGGCGGCTTCCGCTGCTTCAGCGAAAGCGACCTTCTCTTCGGGCGCTTCGGCATCGTCATCTTGCGCCACCGCGTTGAGATAACTCGCCTGCGTGCCGGTCAGAACCTTGTGCGGGCTCTTGTCGTAGTCCTCGCGCACTAGCCCGCCGCCATGGAAGCTGGCCGCTGCCTTGATCCGTTCAGGCACTGCAGCTGCGCTCCAGACGGTGAAGGGGCCGCCCATGCAGTACCCTTCGGTGCCGATACCTTTGGATGTATCGACCGCCGCTTGTCCATCGAGCCAAGCGGCTGCAGCGACCGCATCACTGCCAATCGTGTCAGCATCGAGCTTGCCGCGCCACGGACGCACTTTCTGGAAACCACCATCGGCCGCGAAGGTCGCAAAGTCGGGATATTGCTCGCCTGCGACATCGCGATAATAGGGGTTCAGCACCAGAACCGCGTATCCCTCTCCCGCCAGTCGCCGTGCCATGTTGCGCTTGGATTCGCGGATGCTGGCAATATCTGGCCAGAAGATCACGCCGGGATGCGCGCCCTCTGTCGGATGAACGAAAAAGGCGTCCATCGTCCCGTCGGCAGTATCGAACGTCACCGCAGTCTCGGTAAGATCGACCGTCGGCACAGGCTCCGCATCATTCGATGACGCTTCACCCGGTGCACATGCCGCGAGCGCGGCCACGCCCGTTAGCGCACCGAATTGGCGGCGCGAGATTGCCTCGCGCGCCCATTTTTCCAGCTTGGCTTCATCGCACATCGTGCGTCTCCCCAATTTCTCGGAAAGCGTATCCCGATAGAACTCTATCCGAGCCGAGCAGACGCGCCCGGCAACTTAGTTTCGTGCGCCGTTCTCGATGCGCTGTTCAGCCCATTCCGGCGTACCGATGCGCTTTTCATCGATGTGCGGCTGGGCCTCGAGCCACTTCACCGCGGCATCGGCATCACCTTCGATCGCGCCCGCATCACCGCTGTCGCGATCCAGTACGAGAACTGCATAGCCCTGTTTGGCCAGACGACGAGCTGCATTGCGGCTGCTCTCAGCCAATGCTCCGCCATCGCGCCACGACAAGACCGCAGGGTTCGCACCCTTGCTGGGGTGAATGAAGTATCCGTTCACCGCACCGCTGGCGCGAGCAACGCTGACCGTTTTTTCCTTGAGCTGGGCAGAGGCTGTCGAATTGGCCGCCTGTGCGATGCCCGGTGTTCCCGCAGCGACTGCGACTGCGCCGGTGATCGCGCCGAACTGCCGACGCGACAGCGCCTTTTTCGCGCCGCTTTCCTGAATTGCTTTATCGCTCATGATGCACTCCCCTGTGATCGCGCCCTCTGATTGAATCATAGACTGATTTTCCGGGAATGGACAAGCGCGGATCATCGCGGCAACATGTGCATAAGGGAGAGGGATTTCATGCAGACCAAATATTGGGTGCTGCCCGCAGCGCTGCTCGCTACGCTTGGACTGGCCGGATGCGGCGATTTGTTCGGCGGCGAAAGCGCTGGCGGAGTGGATGCGGCTGCGTTGATCGGTGCGGGCGATGACGATGCCAATTGGATCACCCATGGGCGCACATATTCCGAACAGCGTTTCTCCCCGCTCGATCAGGTGAACGCGGAAACAGTCGGCGATCTGGGTCTCGCATGGTTCGCCGATATGGACACAGCGCGCGGTCAGGAAGCCACTCCGCTGGCGTTGGATGGCAAGCTTTACCTCACCACCGCCTGGAGCAAGGTGAAGGCATTCGACGCAGCAACCGGCGAGCCGCTATGGGAATACGATCCCGAAGTCCCCGGTGAAACCGCCGTCAAGGCTTGCTGCGATGTGGTCAATCGCGGTGTCGCGGCATGGGGAGACGATCTGTTTCTCGGAACGCTCGATGGTCGGCTGGTCTCGCTGGATCGCGAAAGCGGTGCGGTGAATTGGGAGAAGGTCACAGTCGATCAGGACCAGGCCTACACCGTCACCGGCGCGCCGCGCGTGATCGATGGCAAGGTGATCATCGGTAATGGCGGAGCAGAGTTTGGCGTGCGCGGCTATGTCGCAGCTTACGATGCTGCCGATGGCGATGAATTGTGGCGGTTTTATACCGTCCCCGAAGGCACCGAAGACGAGAGTTCTGCCGAGTATCTGCAAGCAGCCGCCGAGACGTGGAACACCGACGTGCTGGCCGGATCGGATGCGATCGGCGGGGGCGGCACGGTATGGGATTCGATGGCCTACGATCCCGATCTGGACCTGCTCTATATCGGCGTCGGCAACGGCTCCCCATGGAACCGCGCCTATCGTTCACCGGGCGAAGACGGGACCGGCGAAGGCGACAACCTCTATCTGTCCAGCATCGTCGCGATCCGGCCGGATAGTGGCGAATATGTCTGGCACTACCAGACAACTCCCGGCGAGACTTGGGACTACACCGCGACGCAGCACATGATCCTCGCGGACATGGAGATCGACGGGAACGAACGGCAGGTCATTATGCAAGCACCCAAGAACGGGTTCTTCTATGTGCTCGACCGCGCGACGGGCGAGTTTCTGAGCGCCGAAGAATACATTCCGCAGAACTGGGCCGAAGGGATCGACGAAGATGGCCGTCCGATCTTCAATCCGGAGACACGGATCGACGTGACCGGACAGCCAGCCATGGTGATGCCGGGTCCCCTGGGCGGACACAACTGGCACCCGATGGCATACCATCCGGGCGAAAATCTCGTCTACATCCCGGCGTTCGAAGCCGCGACGATCTATGCGCCCGAAGCCAACTGGAAGCCCGACACTGCGCGCGGCTTCAATGTTGGCTTCAATCTTGGCGCGGGCGATCTGCCGCCCGATCTCGGCATTCGGCGGCAAGTCTACGGCACCGTCAAAGGCAAGCTGATGGCGTGGGACCCGGTGGCGCAGGAAGCGCGCTGGACGGTCGAGTTCCCCGGTCCATGGAATGGCGGGCTACTCGCGACGGGCGGCGGCCTCGTTTTCCAAGGCAATTCGTCTAGCGAATTCGCCGCCTACAACGCTGCATCCGGCGAGAAGCTCTGGAGCTTTGCCGCGCAAACGGGTGTGGTTGCACCGCCGATCACCTACACGGTCGATGGCGAGCAATATGTCGCGGTGCTGGCCGGATGGGGCGGCGCCTATGCGATCACCGCCGATGGCGAGTTGATCAAGGATCAGGGGCCGGTTCGCAATGTTTCACGCCTGCTCGTTTTCAAGCTCGGAGCCGATGGTGAACTGCCAGCTGAAATGGAGCTCGCCAGCCTACCGCTTGACCCACCAGCCAGCCGCGCTTCGGCAGAAACCATCGCGCTCGGCGGCGAAAAATACGCTCGCTACTGCGCCGTCTGCCACGCCCCGGGAGCCGTTGGCTCGACACTGCTACCGGACCTCCGGCGCTCAGGCGCGCTGGGCAACGCGCAGACGTGGCAAGCGGTGGTGCATGACGGCATCCTCAAGGATAACGGCATGGTCGCTTTCGAAGGCTCGCTTTCGAAGGAAGAGATCGAAGCGATCCGCGCATTCGTGATCCACCGGGCGAATGAGGACAAGGCAATAGAGGGCGGCGGGCAGGTGGCGCGTCGTTGAGCGAAGCGCCCGATCCAAGCGATATCCGCAACTGGCAGAGGCGTGACGAAAGGGTCACGACCTCGGGTAAGCTCGAGGCGAATGATGTTGACCGCCTTGCTGCGATTGGTGTCCGCCATGTCGTAAATCTGGCGCTCGACGATCATCCCGAAGCTTTGGCAGACGAGCGCGCGCTGCTCGAAGGCAGCGGCATCGAATACACTCACATCCCGGTCCCGTTCGACGCGCCCACTCGCAGCCATGTGAACGAGCTACGCGCTGTCCTGGATCGCGTACAATCCCCGGTGCACGTTCACTGCATCATGAATTACCGCGTGGCCGCGTTCTTCTACTTGCTCGATTTGGATAATGGCGTTTCCGAACACGAAGCACAGGCGCGGATGGCCGAAATCTGGAACCCGCTCGAAAGCGATGATCCGCGCACGCTGCCTTGGCAAAAGCTGCTTAGCCAGTGAAGAAATTCAGCTCGAGCAGCACATTGTTCGGATCGGTCGTGAAGATCTGCTTGAGGCCGATCGATGGAACATCATTGACTTGATAGTCCGCTTGCCGCGCATCCAGCCTTTCCTTGACCGTCTCAAACTCACCGCATCGCAAGGCGACATGATGGATCGCGCCTGTCTCCGCACCCGGACCGACAGCGCGGTCATACACGCGCGGAAAGTCGACCGAGTTGAGATGCAGAATCGCTTGGCCTGAGCTGTCAAACATCCAGCGAACCTGGTCCGGCTTCATCGGCGGCGGGCCATCGCGCTCTTCAAGATCGAGCAGTTCAGCATAAAACCGAGCAGTCTCTGCCAGCCGGTCGGTGATGATATTCACATGGTCGAGGCGCTCTACAATCATCAGATCAACAGATCAGATTGTAGCACGAAGAACAACAGCCGAATTGGTTATGCATTCAGCCCCGGAACACGACAGTCCGCCCGCCATTCAGCAGCACACGCTCTTCGACGAACAACCGAACGGCCTCAGCCAGAACGCGGCGTTCGATGTCGCGGCCTTTTCGCACCAGATCACCGGGGCTATCGGCATGGCTGATACGTTCGACATCCTGATGGATGATCGGCCCTTCATCGAGGTCGGCTGTGACAAAATGCGCAGTTGCTCCAATGATCTTGACCCCGCGCTCATGGGCCTGGTGGTATGGCCTTGCGCCTTTGAAGCCGGGCAGGAAGCTGTGGTGGATGTTGATGCAGCGCCCCGCGAAGTGGGCTGATTGATCGTCCGAGAAGATTTGCATGTAGCGCGCAAGCACGATCAATTCGGCCTGCGATTGTTCGGCAATTCGCCGCAACTCCGCTTCGGCCTCAGGCTTCGTTTCAGGCGTCACAGGGACATGGTGGAACGGGATTTCGCCGATATCTGTCCGGATAGCTTTATCACGTGGATGGTTGGAGACTATCGCCACGGGATCGATGTTCAGCTCACCCGTGCGCCAACGATAGAGCAGATCGACAAGGCAGTGGTCCGCCTTGCTGACCATGATCAAAACGCGGCGCGGGCGATCCTGCAGTGACAGCTTCCAGCGCATGTCGAACTCTTCGGCGAATGCCGTAAATTCTGTGCGCAATTGCTCGCGCGATTGGCCATCGGGATCGAAAGCGACGCGCATGAAGAACCGGTCGCTGCCGCCATTGTCGCCGCGATCATTGAATTGCTGCGCTTCCAGAATGTTGCAGCCGCGCTCGAACAGGAACGCCGTGACCCGCGCCGTAATGCCAGGCCGATCAGGGCAGCCTAGTGTCAGAATCACAGTCTCGGCCATCTTACCGCCCTGACAACGCGCTTTCGCACTCGTTCATCAGTTGCGCGATGATATCGGCAACCGGCTCTTCGGATTTGACCATCCCGACCGATTGCCCGGCCATCAGCGATCCGCCTTCAACATCACCGTCGATCACGGCCCGGCGCAGCGCCCCGGCCCAGAAGTGTTCGATCTGCAGTTGCGCTTCGCCCATATCGACTTCTTCACGGTCGAGCTTGCCTGCGACTTCAATCTGCTTCGCGGTGAATTCCTCGGTGCCTTTGTTTTTCAAGGCACGGACCGGGATCACGGGAAGGCGCGGATCGACTTGCACGCTGGCTTCGGCATCGCGGGCCTTGGCGCGGAAGAACGCCTTCTTGAAATCGGGGTGCGCGATGCTTTCACTGGCGCAAGCGAAGCGTGTTCCAAGCTGGACCCCGCAGGCTCCCATCTCAAGATAGCTCGCAATCGCCTCACCCCGGCCAATGCCTCCCGCGACGAAAACGACGTGGTCTTGAGCGAGCTCGGGCAGGAATTCCTGCGCCAACACGCTGGTCGAAACCGGGCCGATATGCCCGCCTGCTTCCATACCCTCGATCACCAGCGCATCGCCGCCAGAGCGGAGCAGCTTTTTGGCAAGCGCGAGGGTGGGGGCGAACACGATGACTTTGGCACCGAATTCCTTGATCGCCTCGACGCTGCCCTTCGGCGGAATGCCGCCGGCCAGCACGACATGGGAGACCCCATGTTTGCTGCAGACATCGATCAGGTCGAACAATTGCGGGTGCATGGTGATCAGGTTGACGCCAAAAGGCTTGTCGGTGCGCGCTTTGGTCTCGGCAATCTCGGTGTCGAGCAGGTTGGGCGTCATCGCTCCGCAGGCAATCACGCCAAACCCGCCCGCATTGGAAATGGCGGAAACCAGATTGCGCTCGGACACCCAACTCATTGCGCCGCAGAGGACCGCGTGCTCGCACCCAAGGAAGTCGGTGCCGCGCTTCATCAGTTCGGCGGATTTTGGAAAGTCAGTCATGGGAGCAGCGATTAGGGCGCTCAGTCGCGATAGGCAATCCGCACCTTGCTTGCGGCCGATTTAGCAAGCGAGCGGGCGGCGTCTGTGGTGTCGGCACTGGCCAGCGCAACTCCCATCCGGCGGTAGGGCCGTGTCACAGGTTTGCCGAAAATCCGAACATCGGCCGACTCGTCAACGCCGAGTGCTTCATCAAGGCCTTCGAAAGCAAAGCTCTCGCTGTCGCGGTCGGCAAGGATGACCGCCGACGCAGAAGGACGGCCAGAAATCTCCGCTGGTATCGGGAGGCCCAAGATCGCCCTTGCGTGCAAATCGAATTGGGTCAGGTGCTGCGAAGCCAGTGTCACCATTCCCGTGTCGTGCGGACGCGGGGAAAGTTCGGAGAAGATCACTTCCTCGCCGCGGATAAAAAACTCGACCCCGAACAGGCCCCAGCCTCGCCCGTCACCCTTTAGCGCTTCGACAACCTCAGCAGCCATGGGCTGCGCCTTCTCGATCGCTGCCGTGTTCATCGCCGCAGGTTGCCAACTCTCCTGATAATCCCCGCGCTCCTGCCGATGGCCGATGGGCGGGCAGAAGGCTATCCCGCTTGCGTGACGCACGGTCAGCAGGGTGATCTCATAGTCGAAATCGATAAACTGCTCGACAATCACGCGCGCGCGGTCGCCGCGCATGTTTTCAGTCGCATAGGTCCAGGCCGCCTCCAGATCGGCCGAACTATCGACTTTGCTCTGGCCTTTGCCCGACGATGACATGACCGGCTTGATCACGCAGGGAAACCCAGTGTGCTCCGCAGCCGAGCGAACCTCTTCGAAAGTTTCCGCATAGCGATAACGTGAAGTGTTCAAGCCCAGCTCTTCGGCGGCCAGATCGCGAATGGCGTCGCGGTTCATAGTGAGCTGAGCAGCGCGCGCAGATGGGACGACGTTAAAGCCTTCCGCTTCGAACTCCGCCAGGACCTCGGTTCGGATTGCTTCGATTTCCGGAACGATCAGGTCCGGCTTGTGCTTCAAAACGGCGGCGCGCAGGGCGTCGGCGTCGAGCATTGAGAAGACTTCACTCTCATCGGCGAGCTGCATCGCCGGCGCACCTGCATAGGCATCGCAGGCTATCACTCGCGCGCCGAGCCGCTTTGCAGAGATTACGAGTTCGCGGCCGAGCTCGCCCGCGCCGAGCAGCATGATCGTTGCAATATGTGCCATGTGCCGAGGCCCTAGCGGGCGGCGGCGGCGACTCCAAGCAGTTGCTCAGCGGTTTGTGCTGCACGATGATCATTGGCCGAAAGCTGACGGCATTTGCCAACCCGCATTCCGCCACCTGCACGTGCCATGACCAGCGCCAATTCGGCTTGGCGAAGGGTCCAATCAACCGTGCACTCGATACGAGCAATGCCAGCGCTGGCTGACAGCTTCGCGGAGCGCGATGAAGAGTCCATTGCCAAGCTGGCGAATGTCTCAAGCACATCGTCAGCCCATGCATTGGCAGCCCGCGTGGTCATTTCCGGCATGATCACCGCAAAGCGCTCCTCGTCAAGCTGCGCCAGTTCCTGCCCTGGCAGGATCATCGTATCGAGGAATTTGGCGAAGCCCCACTGGATATCATCAGCGGTACGCTGGCCATATTGCATGTAGAGGGCACGCATCCGGTCGATCGCGAAGATCGCAACGGTATGACTGCCGCCTGATGTGAGATGACGCCGTAAGCTGGCGCAAAAGGCGTGCCGGTTGGCGAGGCCCGTGAGCGGGTCGGTCATCACCGATGCGTGCAGTTCGCCTTCAAGAGCGCGAAGGTGCTGGACCGAGCGCATCAGGCCGATCGCACCATTCGGCTCACCTTCCTCGTCGAGGATCGGCCTCAGGCTCAAAGCATACCAGCGTTGGCTGTTTGCAGAACCCGGTCCTTCCGGCGCTTCAGGCGTAATCGCGGGAAACTCGACCCATCCACCGAGAGCGCGACCAGACAACACCGCGCCGGTGTAGTCGCTGACATCTTGATCGTGGCTGCGCTCAGCCAAATCCGTGACGTGCGGAAGAAGCAGTAACAACGAGAGATCGAAACCCAGTTCCGCGAAATTCGCAGAAGCGTGAATGATGAAACCCTGTTTATCCAGTTTTACAACTATGTCGCCCGCTGCCTCTTCCAGCAGACCGTGCAGAATCATGCCTTCTGCAGCACTTAGACCCATTTTCATGCCGATTTGCCCCCGGCTGTAAGATTGCCAAGCCGATTCGTCATCAATCAATTTCAAGTAAAACTAACTTGATCGAGCCTTTCAGAGAAATTCCCCAATTTCCCTATACTTGATCAATATGATGTTAGTCTTGTTAATTGAACTCAACTAATTCGAATCGACTATGAAAAACCTTTACCATGTTTTTTGATTCGTGACAGATTTACCTAAGTATTTTTTACTAAAGGCCTCTCAGACCTCAATCATGATACGTATTCTTTGAGGCTCAGTTCCACAAACCGTGGCAATACGTATGCGGCACTCTTCGACCACTGCGGCGACCTCACCGGTCTGTGCGGCTTCACCCAGTTCGGCGGTCGATACGCCCAGGGCTTCGGCAATCGCATCCAGCCGCTCTGGCACGGGGCGGGCCTTGCCTTTCTCCCATGCCCAAACGGTAGGCTTGCTGACACCGAGAGCGTCGGCCACCTGCGCAAGCGTCATCCCGCGCTCACGCCTCAGGCGGTTGAGTTTGATCCCGAATGGCTCAATGGCAATGCCGTTTGCCGAAGGCGGCATCTGAAGCATCCCGGGCTCCGCGCTTCGGCTTTGCGGGGCATCGGCGCGCAATTGCGTCGCGGCAAGCGCCGACTGACCCAGGGCCATTTCAAAGGCACAACCGTACAGATCGCCGCTGACCCAGACGATCTCCGCATCGACCCTCCCAATCTCAGGCAGTTCAATCGCGAATTTCTCGCCTTCGGACAGAGGCATTTCGGTTTCGAGCAGGAGCCCTGCCGCCGAGATGTTGTGGACGGTAACATTGGCCTCGAGACCGCCGGGTAGAACCCCGCTGGTTTCGAGTTGCAAGGCACGGCGCGGCTGGCGCCGTTTGCTATCGCTGAGGTCAATCGGATCGAGATGGGCTTTAAGCACCATGGGGGCATCTCCTTGATGGAGACTCGAAAGTTGACGCTGATAGTTAAGTTTAGGTTAGCGGATATCCCTAACGTCGATGGATTGAGCGCTGCGCGCGGTCAGGCTGGTTCGTCGACCGCGTCCAGCCCGTATGCCGTGTGCAATACGCGCACTGCCAGCTCGGTCTCGTCCTCGTCGATCAGCACGCTAACCTTGATCTCGGAAGTAGAGATCGCCTGAATGTTGATGCCCCGATCAGACAAGGCGCGAAACATCGTGCTCGCGACACCTGCATGGCTTTTCATACCGACGCCGACCACGCTGATCTTAGCGATATGGCTGTCAGTTATGATCCGGTTGTATCCAATATCGTCACTGCGATCTTCCAGCAGCGCCTGTGCACGCGCCAAGTCCGCTTGTGGCACCGTAAAGGTCACGTCTGTCTCGCCTTTGTCGCGGCCAACGTTCTGAATGATCATGTCGACATTGATGCTGGCATCGGCGAGCGGCTCAAAGATATGCGCCACCGCGCCCGGCTTGTCTGGCACGCGGGTCAAGATGATCTTTGCTTCATTCTTGTCGTGCGCAATTCCGGTCACAAGCTGACGTTCCATCAGGCCCTTCTCCACCAATTCGTCCATTTCTTCATCCGACACGATCAGCGTGCCAGGCAATTCGTCCGCCGAAATCGCATCGTCACCGACAAAACTTGAAAGCACTTGCAGTCGCACGCCTTCCTTCATCGCCAGCCCGACCGAGCGGGTCTGCAACACCTTGGCCCCGACAGAAGCGAGTTCGAGCATCTCTTCGTAGGTCACGGCTTTGAGCTTGCGCGCTTTGGCAACGATGCGGGGGTCGGTCGTGTAGACCCCGTCAACATCGGTATAGATGTCGCAGCGATCCGCTTTCACTGCCGCTGCAATAGCTACGGCAGAAGTGTCGGACCCGCCGCGCCCCATCGTGGTGATACGGCCTTCTTCGCTGACGCCTTGAAAGCCCGGAATGACTGCAATCTCGCCATCCGCCATACTGGCGTTCATTTCAGGGGCATCAATCGTCTCGACGCGCGCTTTTGAATGCGCCTCAATCGTCTTCACCGGCATTTGCCAGCCGAGCCAGCTGCGCGCCTTGCAGCCCAGCGATTGCAGCGTCAGCGCCAGCAATCCGCTGGTCACCTGTTCACCGCTGGATACAACGACGTCGTATTCAGCCGGATCGTAAAGCGCGTTGGCTTCACGGCAGAAGTTCACCAGACGGTCGGTCTCGCCTGCCATCGCGCTCACAACGACAGCCACTTCGTTGCCGCCCGCCGCCTGTTTGCGCACAATATTGGCCACACGGCGAATCCGTTCGGTTCCCGCCATCGAGGTTCCGCCAAATTTCATGACTATGCGCGCCAAGGTGCTCAAGCTCCTGCTGGTGAGTGCCGAACGGCGCTGTTAAGGTCGCGCAATGGGAAACGCAAACGTATCAAATGTAACCATCCGCCCGGAGGAAGCTGAGCATTTCGCATCGCTCGCGCGCGATTGGTGGAACCCGAAGGGTAAGATGGCCTCGCTGCATCAGGTGAACCCGGTGCGGTTGGAGTTCATCAGGTCTGCGATTGATGCGCATTGGGACGCTGACAGGCAAACGGTGAAGCCGCTCGCTGGCAAGAGCGCGCTCGACATCGGGTGCGGCGCGGGTCTGCTGTGCGAGCCGCTCGCTCGCCTTGGCGGAGACGTGACAGGAGTCGATGCGGCGGCGGAGAATGTGTCCGTCGCCAGCACCCATGCAGAGGCGATGGGGCTAGATATCCGCTATATGGCAGGTGAAGTCGCGAGCCTTGATATCGGCACATTCGATCTGGTGACTTGTGTTGAAGTGATCGAGCATGTCGCTGACAAGCGCCAGTTCCTTACAGACGTTGCAGCGCGGCTGGCGCCGGACGGACTGCTGGTCATGTCGACCCCCAACCGAACCGCTGCATCACGTTTGCTTTTGGTCGGGGCGGCTGAAGCCATTGGATACGTCCCGAAAGGCACGCACCACTGGAGTGATTTCGTCACGCCTGAAGAGTTGGAGGGCATGCTTGCTGAGGTAGGCCTTGAGGTGACGGAACGGAGCGGGATCGCCTATCGCCCGGGCAAGGGCCTGCACCTCGCCAGCGACGAATCTCTAAATTACATCCTGAGTGCAAAACGCCCGGCTTAAGCGGCCCTACAAGACCCGCTTTGCTTGCTCCGCTGTTGGCACCCAGCAGGTTTCGCGCACGCCGAACCATTTGTAGCGGTTGCGCGCGATCAGCAGATAGAGCGGATCACGGATCGCCCTTGGGATAAGCTTGAAGGCTGCGCCCAATCGCCACGGCCAGCCAAGCTCGCTCCACATATGCAAGACAGCATCGCTGTTCTTCCAAACACGTCCGCCGTCTTGGGCTGCATCAATCAGCACAAAGCTCTCTGGATCAGCGGGATCAATGCCATTCTCGCGCATGATCTGAGCGCCAGCCTCGTCCTGCATTGCCGAGAGCCGGAATTTTGCCTCACGGTCGTTCTTGAGCACAAATTGGGCGTTGGCCGAACACAGCACGCACATGCCGTCGAATACGATGATTGGATGATCGCGCGGGATTTCCATAGCGTTCCGAGTGGCTACTCGCCGTCCCTTACCATTTGGACGAACTCGCCAACATTGTCGGTAAAGAAGCCGTCCGCCCCGCTCTTGATCGCATTCGACCACAGCAGTCGGTACTGGCCGTCAGCCGCCGGTCCGCCGCTGGTTTGCAAGGCCGCCGGCAGGAAACCGTTCTCCTTGCGCAGAGTCCAGGGGTGCACTTTCAGCCCTACGGCATGCGCATTGTTCACCAAGGTGGTCGGCGTGCCGTCCTCTTCGAGCACATGGCCGAGCCACGGGCCGATACCATCGGCATAGGCCGCCACTTCTGTGAGGCCAGTCGGCGAGAGGATGTCCGTCCAGCGCATGTCGGGTTCGTCAAACGGTCCGCCCTCGGGAGCGACAAGCAAGACAAGTTTGGTGTCGATCAGCCGGTCGAGCCGCTGCAACGGGCCAACTTCGAATATCTGCACGAACACCTTGTCGTCAGCTCCGTCGAGATTCAGGTCGCGCAGCTGCGTCACCAGCAGATCGACCGTGTCGATGCCCTCTTCCTGCAGCAGCCATGTGGGGATCTTCAGCTCCGGATACAGGCCAATCGACCGCCCGGTCTCTGCTTCCTTCGCGCGGACGAGTTGGACGACCTCTTCGAAGGTCGGGATCTGATACAGGCCGTTATAGGCGATGTTGGCTGGCCGCGCGCTCGGCACACGCTCGCGCGCACGCAGCGTCCGCAGTTCGGCAAGTGTGAAGTCCTCCGCAAACCACCCAGCCACTCGGCGCTCGCCAATCGTCTTTTCGCGGCGACGGTCTTCGAATTCCTCGCGGCTGGCGACATCGGTCGTGCCCGAAAGCTCGGTCTCATGGCGAGCCACAAGCACGAGATCCTTGGTCGCAACCAGATCGGGTTCGATGTAATCGGCGCCTTGATCGATCGCGAGTTCATAGGCGGCGAGCGTGTGCTCAGGCCGATCACCTGACGCACCCCGATGGGCGATGATCAGCGGCTTATCTTGTGCCTGCGCCATGATGGGAGCAGCGAGCGCAGCCAAGCCGATCAAGAATGCGACGAGAGGGTTGCGGACCATTCTTCTTCCTTGAAACCGATCAATATGCCGCCCGCGTGAACGACCACCGGGCGCTTGATCATGGAGGTATGCTCTTGCAGGAGTGTTACAGCCTTGGCGTCATCAATATCCGCCTTGTCGGCATCGGAAAGCTTGCGAAAGGTCGTTCCGCGGCGGTTGAGCACCACGTCCACGCCCTTGTCTGCGATCCATTCCTGCAAATTCTCCGGATCAACGCCTTCTTTCTTGAAGTCGTGAAAGGCGTATTCAAGCTCGCGTGTTTCGAGCCATTTCCGCGCCTTTTTCACAGTGTCGCAATTGGGGATTCCGTACAGATGGATCGTCATATTCTTCTCTTTGCCGCAAGTTTCGACCGCTAGAACGCATTGGTTAACGGTTCTTAGAGTGTTTCAGCGTATCCCGTCACGATAGATTGGAGTTGATATGTCGAAAGTCGCACAGAAACTGATGACTGCCTTGGCAGCGACGGGTCTTCTTTTGGCACCGGTCGCAGCGCAGGCGAATACGCGCGCCGGCGATAGTTCATCGCTGTACACCAGCGCGCAGGTAGGGCCTGGTGCAGGACGCTCTGCGGACGGCGAAGGCCTTGGCGGTGAACCCGGCGATATCATCGGCATTCTGCTAGCAGGACTTTGGCTAACTGGGATCATCGTGATCGTGGTCGATCTCGACGATGATGGTAACGACAACCAATCCCCGGGCGCCAACTGAACTGACCTCCGTTGTGTAGTTTAGGCGGTGCCCTCACCGCTTCAAATGCGCGTCCGCTATCGCGACCGCCAGAGCGTCTGCAGCATCCGCTCCAGCCACATCGACACCTGGCAGCAAGATCCTGAGCATGGCCTGAACTTGCGCTTTTTCGGCAGCGCCTGTTCCCACCACCGATTTCTTGACTGCCCGCGCCGCGTGTTCCTCCACCGGCAAGCCTACTGCGCCGCAGGCAGCAAGCACCGCTCCGCGCGCCTGTGCGAGTTTGAGCGTCGATTGCGGGTTCTTGTTGACGAACACTTCCTCACAGGCGGCGCGCTCGGGCCGGTGCTGTGCAATCACTCCAGACACGATGCGGTGAAGATCGGCCAGTCGATCGACCATCGGAGCACGCGCTGAAGTCGCGATCTCCCCATTGGCAATATGGGTAATGCGCGATCCCTCAGCCCGGATCACGCCCCAGCCAGTGCAAGAGAGCGAGGGGTCAAGGCCGAGGATGATCATATCGCTTTTGTCCGGCTCACAGAAAGACGAGCCAACCGAGCCGCCACGCAATCGCCAAGAGAAACGTGGCCCCTAGCGCCAACGCAAAGAGCCAGTCGCGCAGCCTCAAGCGTCGAGCTTCTCCATCACCGCATCGGGGATCTCGTAATTGCCCCACACCGTCTGCACATCGTCATCATCGTCAAGCGTGTCGATCAGCTTCAGCAGAGTGCCCGCGCCTTTTTCGTCCATCTCAACGGTGATGTTGGGCTTCCAGGCGAGCTTTACGTTCTCCGCTTCGCCCAGCGCCTTCTCGATATCGCCCGCGACTTGGTGCAAATCGTCGGCAGCGGTCCAGATCGTATGGCCATCATCCGAGCTTTCGATGTCTTCGGCCCCGGCTTCCATCGCGGCTTCGAAGACGGTGTCTTCATCGCCAGCGCTTGCCGGGTATTCAATCAGGCCAAGCCGTTCGAAGCCGTGCTGAACTGATCCTTCGGTGCCAAGATTTCCGCCGTTCTTGCTGAATGCTGTGCGAACAGCAGTGGCCGTGCGATTGCGGTTGTCGGTCAGCGTTTCAACAATGATCGCGCTGCCGCCCGGGCCGTAGCCTTCGTAGCGGACTTCTTCGAAATTTTCGTCATCTCCCGTGGTCGCCTTATCGATAGCGCGCTGGATATTGTCCTTGGGCATCGATTGCGACTTGGCGTTGTTGACCGCCAAGCGCAGGCGCGGATTCATGTCTGGATCGGGCGCACCCATCTTCGCGGCGACCGTGATTTCACGGCTGAGCTTGGAAAACAGGTTGGAACGCTTTTTGTCCTGCGCACCCTTGCGGTGCATGATGTTCTTGAATTTGGAATGGCCTGCCATGGGTACTCTTCGAATTTTCGCGGATTGAAGTCGCGCGAGGCCTAGCCCAGCCCAGCGTGCGCTTCAACAATGTGTATGAGCCAGTGAGGTGCTTTAGAGCTTCACAGCCGTCCCGCTGGCCGAGACCATCAGCATCGATCCGGTGTCACCGATCACCTCGTAGTCGAGATCGATCCCGACCACCGCATTGCAGCCCTTGGCAGCAGCCTCAGCCTGCAATTCCTCGATCGCCTGATTACGAGCATCCGCCAGAATTCGCTCGTAGCTGCCCGAACGCCCGCCTACGATGTCGCGGATATTCGCAAACAGATCGCGAAACAGGTTCGCACCGACGATCACTTCGCCGGTGACGATCCCTGCATATTCCTGGATCGGATGACCCTCAATCGTCGGGGTGGTGCTGACGATGACGCCGCGTGCGTCTTTCCAGTCGCCTGCCATAGATTCTCTCCTCTTTCTGGTGTGTTATCAATCTAATACAGAGAGGCGAGAATTCAATAGCGGATCAGCCCATGCCAAGCGCGGCCTTATAAGTTTCGAGGATGATTTCCTGCTCGCTGCGATCGTCGGGCTTCATCTTACGCAGACGCACGATCTGACGCATGATCTTGGCGTCGTAGCCGACCGCTTTTGCTTCGGCATAGACATCACGAATATCGTCGGCGATGCCCTTCTTCTCTTCTTCAAGACGTTCAATGCGCTCGATCAGCAGGCGCAGGCGGTCATCTGTGGCTTCGGCCATCTCGTTTATGTCTCCGGTTGGGTGAGAATCACTTAAAGCTCCGGATACGCGGACAGGTGCGAGCGCAAAAGAGCGCTTTCCACAAAACCAGCCACAAGGTGGAAAAACTCAGCGCAAATCGGGCTTGTTGCGCGTGAGGCTGCGCTCCATTGCTGCGATCTGTTCTTCGGTGGCGGGCTGTTGCTTCGTCGCTTTCCACTCTTCCATCGGCATCCCGTGGATCAATCCGCGTGCAGCGGCCTTGTCTCCATCGTAACCTGCGTCGCGGATCCAGTCGGCGAGGCAGTTGCGGCAAAAACCGGCCAACCCCATCAATTCGATATTCTGAGCATCGTGGCGATGGCGAAGGTGGCGCACGAGGCGGCGGAATGCCGCGGCGGCCTGCGCATCGCCGAGTTCATCAAGCGGGTCTGAAATCGAATTCATGGCGACTATTCCTTGAGTTGCAAAACGGCTGTGTCATAGCTCCTATTAACCGGACGGAGGGGTCTTTAGGGTTCTATGGCCAAACAAGATGCGACAAGGATCGACCCACGCGGTCGCAAGGTCAAGATTTTGGCGACAATCGGGCCGGCGAGCCGCTCGCCCGAAATGCTGCGCAAGCTGTTTAAGGCGGGGGCCGATGCGTTCCGCGTGAACATGAGCCATGGCAGCCATGCCGATCATGAAAAAGCGATCACTGCGATACGCAGCTTAGAAAAGGAATTTGCGCGCCCGATTGCGATCCTGGCCGACCTCCAAGGTCCGAAACTGCGCGTCGGCACGTTCAAAGATGGCAGCGCGGTGATCCGCCATTCGGGCCATTTTACGCTCGACCGCGATGAAACGCCGGGAGACGAAACGCGCGTCTATCTGCCGCATCCCGAACTGTTTGGCATCCTGGAGCGCGGCCAGCGACTGCTGATCAATGACGGCAAGATCAGGCTGGTGGTCAAGGAAGCCGACGAGAACCGCATCTTCTGCAGCGCCGAGGTCGGCGGTGTGATCTCGGACCGCAAGGGCGTAAACGTGCCCGATGCCGAAGTTCCGATCCCCGCCCTCACTGACAAGGATCGAAAGGATCTGTCCTTCGCAGTCGAGCATGGTGCAGACTGGATTGCACTCAGCTTCGTTCAGCGGCCCGAGGATCTTGCCGAAGCGCGCAAGCTGATCGGAGCGACTGGCGGGCAAGGCCCTGCCCTGTGCGCCAAGATCGAGAAACCGCAGGCGGTCAAACGCCTTGGCGAGATCATCGAACTGGCCGACGGGATCATGGTCGCGCGCGGCGATCTGGGGGTCGAGCTTGAACCCCACGAAGTGCCGCCGCTGCAAAAGCGGATGGTCAATGCCAGTCGCACGGCGGGCAAGCCGGTGATTGTCGCAACCCAAATGCTCGAATCGATGATCGAGAGCCCCACACCAACCCGCGCCGAAGTCTCAGACGTTGCCAACGCGGTCTATGACGGGGCCGATGCGGTGATGCTGTCCGCCGAGAGCGCGGCTGGCGATTGGCCGGAAGAGTCGGTCGCAATGATGAATTCTATCGCTGCACAGGTGGAGCGCGACGAAGGGTATAAGGACCGCGTCCGCTTCCTCGAAACGCCGCCCGATGCCACCACATCCGATGCGTTGGCACATGCCTGTATGACCATTGCGGATACCGTCCCGATCAGCGCGATCACCGTTTTTACATCTTCTGGCTCGACAGCGCGCCGGGTTGCCCGCGAGCGCCCCGATACGCCCATGCTGGTGCTCACTCCATCAATGCGAACAGCGCGCAGAGTGGCTTTGCTGTGGGGCGCGCATGCGGTGGCGACGAAGGACATCGGCAGCTTCGAAGAGATGATTGCCAAGGGCAAGCGCATGGCGCTGCGGCACGGCTTCGGCAAAGCCGGCAGCCGCTTGATTGCGCTTGCCGGGGTGCCGTTTGGTACGCCCGGCTCAACCAATCTTCTGAATGTTGTTACGCTGGCTGGTGACGAACTGGAAAAGCATGAGGGCTAAGGCTCCGAACATTCTGGGCATTGCTGTTCGCGCAGCTCCGAAGATCCTGGCAATCACGGCGTTGATCGTCAGCCCTGCAGTTGCGCAAGCAAGGCCAATGTCTTTGCAGCTGGCGGTTGAGGACATTCAGGACACCGAGAATTGCGGCATCAACGATAAGCTCGTTTCGGAGGCAATGACTGAGCTTGCCAAAGCCAGAGATCTGAAATTGAAGCGGTCGAGGGCTGATTTTGTCCTGTTCGCTGACGTCAATGTGCTCGGGATCCCCAACAGTCTTGGCGTGTGGTCCAAAGCATGCAGCTTCAATATCAATATCGAAGTGCAGCGCCACCAAGAGCTTGAAATCGATCGGCTGGGCAAGGTTTTGACGAGCGCGAAGCTGTGCGATTCCGGTTATACGGGCTACATCACCGATGGAAATCTCGGATTCTTCAGCGAGGCGATTGAGCGGTCCTTCGCCGCATGTCTCGCCGAGCTGCCGACAAAGGTTGCAAAAGCGATAGCTCGCTAGTGCCCGCTTGACCGCCTTTTGGCTGGTCGCAGTCAGCGAGCACGCCTGATTAGGTTGATGGGTCAGTACCCCGCAAAATGAGAATTTGCCTTGCGCGTCAAAGTGCTTAGCATCCCCCCGCAAGTTCAACGCAGGAGCCCAACGATGCTACGATCCTTCTCTCAACGCACTCTTACCGCTGCCGCTTGCGTGGCTTTGCTTTCCGCTTGCGGGGGCGAAGCGACCGATGGTTCCGAACCAGAAGCAGCCGGCGCGGAAGAACCGGCGATCATCGATGTGCGTCAGACCAATTTCGAAGAGATCGGCGACGCGTTCAAGGCGATCCGCGGACAGTTGGAAGGCGACAGCCCGGACTTTGCGGTGCTCGAGGCATCGGCGACCACGATCAACGCCAATGCGCAAAAGATCGGCGATCACTTCCCCGAAGGCACAGGGATGGATGCAGGCTTCGACACCGAAGCGCTGGCGACAATCTGGGAGAAACCCGAAGACTTCACCGCCGCGCATCAGAAGCTGATCGAAACGAGCGAAGGGCTCATCACCGCAGCGCAGTCTGGCGACGTAGCTACATTCCAGGCAGCAGCCGGCGAGCTCGGCAAATCGTGCAAGGGTTGCCACGATCAATTCCGCGTCGACGACGACTGACACCATGACCGAGACGGCGATACCGACGCCGCCTGATCACACCGTCACGGTGTGGGACCTGCCGCTGCGGCTGTGCCATTGGGGATTTGCTGTCCTGATCCCAGCGATGTGGTGGACTGCCGAAAATTCGGAATGGGCATGGCATAAACGGTTCGGGCTGATCTTGCTTGGCCTGCTCGCCTTCCGGATCATCTGGGGCTTCGTCGGATCTCGCACGGCGCGCTTTGCCAGCTTCGTGCGCGGTCCGGGTGCGGTGTTGGCGTACCTGAGAGGCGGCGGCGCGAAGACGATAGGGCACAACCCGCTCGGGGCTTTGAGTGTGATCGCTCTGTTGCTCGCCATGCTTGCGCAGGTCGGCATGGGTCTGTTCGCAGGTGACCCGTTCGACGGCGCGACTGGGCCGCTAAACTCGCTGGTTGGAGTGATGACTGCAGATATGTTGACCGATTGGCATGAGACGTTTTTCGATGTCGTCGTAGTGCTTGTCGGACTGCATCTGGCGGCAATCCTGTTCTATGCGATTGTGAAGCGCAACAATCTGACAGGCCCGATGGTAAGCGGGCAGAAGGCAGTAACTGGCGGCGTCGAGGGCATAGGTGCGGTGCCTTGGGGCAAAGCGCTGGTCACCGCGGCCATTTCAGCAGGTCTAGTCATGTGGGTAGCGAACGGGGGCCCGCCGCTGAGCTGACGCGTTTAGCCAGCTGCGCGTGCTAGCCTAACCCTCGCTTCGTTTTCGCCAATAAGCGGCAACAATTCGCCCATGTCAGGGCCGTGGTTCATCCCGGTGAGCGCTTGGCGCAAGGGCAGGAAAAGCCCCTTCCCCTTGCGTCCCGTCTTGTCCTTCAATGCCGATGTCAGAGCGTTCCATGGATCATCGCTCCACGTCAGAGTTTGCGCTGCTTCCGTCAGGTACGCGCGATCCTCTTCGGAAAACTCAGGCTGTTCGATCGGACCTGTGACCAAACGCCACCACTCGCCAACTTCGCCGACGGTGGAGATGTTGGGCTGCACCGCATGCCAGCCAGCCTCGTCGATGCCTTCCGGCAGGCGATCTTTCACCGCATCGAACGGCATAGCGTGGACGATCGCAGTGTTGATCCGCTCAAGATCGGCATCGTCGAATTTTGCCGGTGCCCGGCCGAATGTGGAGAGATCAAATGTGTCGAGCAGCACCTGACGATCCGCAATCGGCTCAACCGGCTTCGAAGTGCCGAGCCGGGACAGCAAGGCGATGATCGCTTCGGGCTCGATCCCGCGCTCCCGAAAGGCATCGCAGCCAAGCGAGCCGAGACGCTTGGAGAGCTTACCCTCCTTGCCAACCAGCAAGGCTTCATGTGCAAAGCTGGGCGGTGCCGCGTCCATCGCAGTGAACATCTGGATTTGCACTGCCGTGTTGGACACGTGGTCCTCTCCGCGGAGCACTTGCGTGACACCCATATCGACATCGTCGACTGTGCTTGGAAGCATGTAGAGCCATGAACCATCGGCGCGGCGGATCACCGGATCGGAAAGCTGGGCTGGATCGAATTTGGCCGTGCCCCGTACGCCATCTTCCCATTGGATCGGCTCGCCATGATCAAGCTTGAAGCGCCAATGAGGCTGAACGCCCTCGGCTTCCTTTGCAGCGCGATCTGCGTCGGTCAGGTCCAAGGCCCCGCGATCGTAGATCGGAGGAAGTCCGCGACCGAGCAGCACTTTGCGCTTGAGTTCAAGCTCCTGCTGAGTCTCGTACGCTCGGTAGATCCGCCCCGCGTCGCGCAGGGCGTTGAACGCCGCTTCGTAGCGATCGAGCCGCTCCGACTGTCGCTCTTCCCGGTCGGCCGTTATCCCAAGCCAGGCCAGATCTTCGCGGATCGCATCGACATATTCTTCTTTCGACCGTGCAGCGTCGGTGTCGTCGATGCGCAGGATGAATTGCCCACCAGACTTTTGGGCAAGCATCCAGTTGTGGAGCGCCGTTCGAATATTGCCGACATGAAGGCGCCCGGTTGGCGACGGTGCAAAGCGTGTGGTGGAGATCATATTGGTCCGCTAGATTGTTTTGGGCAAAGGAGAAAGCCATGAATTACTCGATGAATGTCGGCTTCTGCAGTGGACTTGCTGCGGTTGGTATCTCGATGTTTGCTCTTGGAAGCGCCCAAGCCACGACATTTTTTGAAGAGAAATTCGAGTGCCCAATAGGTGGCGAAAAGTTCAAGGCACAAGTTGTGGCCAGCAATTCCACTTGGGGCCAAAGGGCCGACGGCAAGCCATATGGAGCACTGGCGATTTGGCCGATCCCGGAATGCCCCGACAACGGACTCATTCTGTTCGAGGACAAGTTCGAAGAAGATGAACTGGCGTTGCTGGCTAAGGCCATTGCAACGCCTGAGTATCAATCGATGCGTGAGATTGACACTCCTCGATTCCGCCTTTTTTGGCTCAAGCGCGCTATCGGACGCCCGGTTGGCGAACAACTTGGCGCATTGCTGCAGGCAACTTGGCAAACCGATGAGGATTGGCCCCGGAAGATCCGTTATCAAGCTGAATTCGTGAAGCAGACCACCGGTTGGAAGCGACCGACAGGCACTAATTCCGATGATCTAGAGACATGGTTCTGGATGAACATGCGGGCTGTGAATGCGCTTCGTGAGCTTGGTTACTACCCTGAGGGTCTCAAGCATCTCCGCTTCGTCATGAAGGAGGCACATTTACCCAAAGAACCCGATGCAAAGGAAAATGCGGAATTTTTTGGGAGTCAGCTTGAGACACTGCTTCTGGAAGAGAACCCTAATCCAGAACCGACCAACCTAACGCCTGTGCATATCGGCAGGTTCAGGTGCGTGACTGGCAAAGAGCTCACACCAGTCGAACTTGAGACCTGTGCGACCGAGCAATTTGCGGCGGCCATTCAAGAGTTTGAGTTTAAGCCGAAAGGGGCCAAAAAGCTGACTGGACGCTCCGCAATTCAGGCAGCACATGACGAATATCGGCATCAAAAGTGAATCTTGTTTTGGGGGGTTTCAAGTGGCTCGATGCTCTGCCGCGATCAGCGCCAGCACCGCATCCCACAACCGGTGCAAGCGATCCGGACGGATGAGCCCCTCGATTGAGCCTTCAAACGCCGTGCGATCTTGCGCGCCTGCCGCATCGATCATCGCGCCGATAGACGCTTCATCGTGAGTCAGCAACTGACAGCAAAACCGCGAGACCTGGATGTTCTCGGGCCACACGGACCCGATGGTGTGAGCCAATGTGAGCGACTTCGCTGCGGTTTCCACGCTGCCCAAACGGACGGCGAGTTCAGGCACAGGATCGCGCCGCGCCCGTTCATGCAAGGCGATCAATCTCAGCGAATATAGAAAGCGAGCGGCAATTGGGCCGATGCTGGCAATTCTGGGCGGTTCAGCCAGTTGCGCAACGATAGAGCTGGAATGGGCCGATGGGGTGTGTTGCTGAGTCATACAATTCCTGAGTCGCACTGCGGGTTAGGGAGTGAGCAACGCTGCCGTAGCTTTAATGCAATCGCTTCGCAATAGCGATATCTCACTCTCCATTGTTCATTCAGGTTTGATGCGCCAAAGATTTGCTCGACGATAGACACGGGGACGCTAGGCGATATGCGATTTCTTTTGATGACAGCTGCGGTTGCCGCGATTGGTTTGGGCGGCGTGGCTTATGCGGACGACCACTCCACACCACCACCAGCCAGCGCCTTCGATCTCAGCTATTGGAAGATCACGCTTCCCGACGATCAGAACTCCGACAACAAGCCGGACGAGATCTCGGTCGCCAAGCTCAAGTCATACCAGCACCCCGATTTCTTCTACCTCGACGATCAGGGACGCATGGTCTTCACCGCTCCGAACAAGGCGATAACGACCGCGAACTCATCAAACACCCGCAGCGAACTGCGCCAAATGCTTCGGGGCTCGAACACCAAGATCGGCACGCACGATCCGGGCAACAACTTCGCGGTTGAAGCACGCAAGGGATCCGACAAATTTGCATCGGTCGGTGGGCGCCTCGATGCCACTTTGCGCGTTGACCACGTTGCTTTGAATGCTGGAGAGCCCACTGCCAAGGCCGCCTATTCCGTGGTTGTCGGGCAGATACACGCGGTCAAATACAAGAGCACGAAGAGCGGCTTTGGCTACGGCAACGAGCCCATCAAAATCTACTACAAGAAGTATCCCGGCCACGAATCCGGGCGGGTGTTCTGGAACTATGAGCGCAATCTCGCCAAGGACGATCCGGACCGCAACGATCTGTCAGTCCCGGTCTTTGGCGGAAATTGGAACGACACCGAGGACCCCGGAGACGCCGGAATCAAGCTGGGCGAGGAATTCAGCTACACCATCAACGTCCATCGCAACACGATGTATGTAACGTTCCAGAACGAGCGGCTTGGCACCGTGACCCAAAGCCGCAGTCTGGTTCGCGGGGCTGATGAGAAGGACAATCCCTACGCCTATGGCGGGGACTCGCTCTATTTCAAAGCGGGCGCATACAATCAGTGCAGCACCAAGAGCGGCGGCGGCAACTGGTATGCGGCGTGCGCTGGAACTGGCGATTGGGACATCGACAAGGCGAACGGCGACTACGCTCAGGTGTCTTTCTCGCGGCTGGTCCTGAGCGATTCGAACCCACCCCAACAAGCTTCCAAGTAGCGTTCGCTTTCGGACGAGACCGATCGCCGCGCCTTGAATGGCACGGCGACTGGTCTCGCCTGTCCAAAGATCACTTTGGCTTTATCGAGAAGCTGTGTTCGATGTAGAGGAACACCTCGGTCTCGCTGGCCTGTTTCCAATAGAGGTCTGAATCCAGCCCATCGATGGAAACTCCGTAGTCAGACCCGAATTGCGCTGCGTAGCTCTTCGCTTCGCGCGCGACTGTCTTGACCACATCCAGCCGATATTGGTCAGGGTCGGTGATTGCCAGGCTCGTCCGCCCGGTATCAATATAGGACCGGCCATTGGCAACGACCGATTTGACGAACGGGTCTATCCGCTCATTTGCCTCGTCGGCGCTTTTGATTTCACCGCCAACAGGCAACCGCGCATAGATGGTCACACGGGTCGTATCCGGCCTTGATCCACTGCCAAACGTGAGCTTGTCCAATCTGTCAGCGGTTACAGGTTCGAGAGTGTATTGCCCTGCCACCAGCGAAATGCCTTGCTGCTGCGCCGCCGCGATAGTCGCGCGCAGCATAGCAGTCACTTCAGCCTGGCGTGCTTCGCGGTCACGCGAATCCGAACTGACAAAGAGTGGCTTAACAAAGAAATCAGCCTGCCGTGTGAGCCCTATCGCGGAGACATCTTTGCCCAGATATTGGTTTACGCTGCTCCGATCCTGCCGCGCTCCGGTCACGACGACTTGGGCGTTGGCGACTGCTGGCAGCACGAAACTGGCGATGGCTGCGATTCCAACAAAGACTTTCATTCCTGTTCTCCCCTTCTTCGAAGACGACCAACGATATGAAGCGGCAAACCCGCCTCGTTGCTGAACAGGCAAAGAAAAACCCCGCCGAAGCTTTGCGCTTCAGCGGGGGTCTTTTCATTCAGCGTCGGATGACGCGGTGAGGCTTACTCCGCTGCCGGGGCCTCGCCGCCGCCCATTGCAGCTTTCATCGCTTCTTCGCTCGAAACCGGATCGGCTGCAGGCTCTGGCTCGACAGCATTCGCAACTGCCAGCTTTTCTTGCTGCTTCTTCCAAGCGGCCTTGAGCGCGGCATCACGGCTCGACGCGGTGACGCGCATGCGGTTCATGCCTGCACCCGTACCTGCCGGGATCAGACGGCCCACGATCACGTTCTCCTTGAGACCGATCAGCGTGTCCTGCTTCCCTTCGACCGCCGCCTGCGTGAGCACGCGAGTGGTTTCCTGGAACGAGGCTGCCGAGATGAAGCTGCGGGTCTGCAGCGACGCCTTGGTGATGCCGAGCAGAACCGGCGTGCCCTCGGCTGGCTGCTTACCCTTGCCGAGCTTCGCATTGTATTCGAGCATCTCGGCCAGATCGACCTGCTCGCCGGGTAGCAGCGTTGTGTCGCCGCCATTGGTGATCTCAACCTTCTGCAGCATCTGGCGAACGATCACCTCGATGTGCTTGTCGTTGATCTTCACGCCCTGCAGTCGGTAGACTTCCTGGATCTCGTTGACGAGATACTCAGCCAGCGCTTCGATCCCCATCACTTCGAGGATGTCGTGCGGGTTCGGCGAACCTGAGATGAGCGTATCGCCCTTCTTCACGAAGTCGCCTTCCTGCACGTCGATCACCTTGGTCTTGGGGATCAGGTACTCGACTGCATCACCTTCCTCGGGAATGATCGCGATCTTGCGCTTCGCCTTGTATTCGCGAACGAACTCGATCTTGCCCGAAATCTTGGCGATGACGGACATGTCCTTTGGCAAACGCGCTTCGAACAGTTCGGCTACACGCGGCAGACCGCCGGTGATGTCGCGGGTCTTGGCAGCCTCGCGCGAAGCACGCGCAAGAATGTCACCAGCATCAACCGTCTGGCCATCTTCAACCGACAGGGTCGTACCCGGAGCCAGCATGTAACGCTGCGCTTCGGTTTCGCCTTCTTCGGTCTGACCTTCGCCGAGAAGAGTCATACGCGGACGCAGCTCTTCCTTCTTCTTCCGGCCAGTTGCCCGGTTTTCGGTCACGACTCGCTGGGCAATACCCGTCGCGTCATCGGTCTGCTCTTCGAGCGTGGTGCCTTCGATAAGGTCCTGATACTTCACCACACCCGACTGTTCGGTGATGATCGGCAGGGTGAACGGATCCCATTCTGCGAGCCGCTCACCTTCCTTCACCTTCTGTCCGTCCTTGAACATGATGACAGTACCGTAAGGCACTTTGTGCATTTCACGTTCGCGGCCCTCGGCATCGATCACGGCAATTTCACCGTTACGTGCCAGCGACAGGATCCGGCCCTTCTTGTCGGTGATGGTCGGCATATCGCGCAATTCGACCTTACCATCCGAGATCGCCTCGAGATGGCTGGTTTCATTGAGCTGAGCCGCGCCGCCGATGTGGAACGTCCGCATCGTCAGCTGAGTGCCCGGCTCACCGATCGACTGAGCGGCGATAACACCTACAGCTTCGCCGATATTGACCGGCGTACCGCGAGCAAGGTCACGGCCATAGCATGTGCCGCAAACGCCCTGGTCAGCTTCACAGACCAGCGGTGAACGGATCTTGGCAGACTGGGTTTCAGCCGCTTCGATTTCCTTCACCATCGGCTCGTCGACAAGAGTACCGGCCTTGACGATGACTTCACCGGTCGACGCGTTGACGATGTCCTCGGCCAGCGTGCGGCCCAGAATACGCTCGCCAAGCGAAGCAATCACCGAACCACCCTGAACGATAGCGCGCATTTCCAGCGCGTTCTCGGTCTTGCAGTCCTCGACTACGATCGTGCAGTCTTGCGACACGTCAACCAGACGGCGGGTCAGGTAACCCGAGTTCGCCGTCTTCAGAGCGGTGTCGGCGAGGCCCTTACGCGCGCCGTGGGTTGAGTTGAAGTATTCAAGAACGGTCAGACCTTCCTTGAAGTTCGAGATAATCGGCGTCTCGATGATCTCGCCCGAAGGCTTGGCCATCAGACCGCGCATACCGGCGAGCTGCTTCATCTGCGCGGGCGAACCACGCGCACCGGAGTGGCTCATCATGTAGATCGAGTTGATCTGCGCTTCCTTGCCGTCCTTGTCGATCGGCTTGGCCTTAATCTCGTCCATCATGGCGTCGGCAACCTGGTCGCCGCAACGGCTCCAGGCGTCGATCACCTTGTTGTACTTCTCTTGCTGCGTGATCAGACCGTCCTGATACTGTTGCTCATAGCCAGCAACCAGATCCTTGGTCTCATCGACCAGTTTGATCTTCGCATCTGGGATGATCATGTCATCCTTACCGAAGCTGATCCCGGCCTTGAACGCGTGGCGGAAGCCGAGAACCATGATGGCGTCGGCGAACAGCACGGTGTCCTTCTGACCGGTGTGACGATAAACCTGGTCGATCACGTCGCCGATCTCACGCTTGGTGAGCAGACGGTTGATGATGTCAAATGGAACCTTGTGGTTCTTTGGCAGACATTCACCGATCAGCATCCGCCCCGGCGTCGTTTCGAAGCGTGTCATCACCACATTGCCATCCTCATCGGCCTGCGGAACGCGGGCGAGGATCTTGGTGTGGAGCGTGACAGACTTTGTTTCGAGCGCCTGGTGCACTTCGGCCATATCGGCGAAGCGAGGCAGTTTCTCGACCTTGGTGCCGTCTTCGTTTTCGAGGAATTCCGGTGTCTTCTCCTGCCGCTCCATGGAGAGGTAGTAGAGACCCAGAACCATATCCTGCGAAGGCACGATGATCGGCTTGCCGTTGGCGGGCGAGAGGATGTTGTTCGTCGACATCATCAGCACGCGCGCTTCCAGCTGCGCTTCGAGCGACAGCGGAACGTGGACAGCCATTTGGTCACCGTCGAAGTCGGCGTTGAAAGCCGAGCAAACCAGCGGGTGAAGCTGGATCGCCTTACCTTCGATCAGCACGGGCTCGAATGCCTGAATGCCAAGACGGTGAAGCGTCGGCGCGCGGTTCAGCAGAACCGGGTGCTCGCGGATCACTTCGTCGAGGATGTCCCAGACTTCCTTGCGCTCTTTCTCGACCCACTTCTTCGCTTGCTTGAGGGTCATCGAAAGACCCTTCGCATCCAGGCGGGCGTAGATGAACGGCTTGAACAGTTCGAGTGCCATCTTCTTTGGCAGGCCGCACTGGTGCAGCTTAAGCTCCGGACCGGTCACGATCACCGAACGGCCGGAATAATCGACGCGCTTACCCAGAAGGTTCTGACGGAAACGGCCCTGCTTACCCTTGAGCATGTCGGACAGCGACTTCAGCGGACGCTTGTTCGCGCCGGTGATGACCCGGCCACGGCGACCATTGTCGAACAGCGCGTCAACGGCTTCCTGAAGCATACGCTTTTCGTTGCGGACGATGATGTCCGGCGCGCGCAGTTCGATCAGGCGCTTCAAACGGTTGTTGCGGTTGATGACGCGGCGATAGAGATCGTTGAGATCCGAGGTCGCGAAACGGCCACCATCCAGCGGCACCAGCGGGCGCAGTTCAGGCGGGATCACAGGGATCACTTCGAGGATCATCCATTCCGGGCGGTTGCCGGAATCGATGAAGCTTTCGACGACCTTCAGGCGCTTGATGATCTTCTTCGGCTTGAGTGTCGACTTGGTAGTCGCCAGCTCTTCCATCAGATCGTCGCGTTCTTGCTCAAGGTCGAGATCCATCAGCATGACCTTGACCGCCTCGGCACCGATATCGGCCGAGAACGCGTCTTCGCCATATTCGTCCTGCGCTTCGAGCAGCTCGTCTTCGGTCAGCAGCTGGAACTTCTCAAGCGGGGTCAGGCCCGGCTCGATCACCACATAGCTTTCGAAGTAGAGAATGCGCTCGAGCTGTTTGAGCTGAATGTCGAGCAGCAGGCCGATGCGCGAAGGCAGCGACTTGAGGAACCAGATGTGAGCGACCGGCGCGGCCAGCTCGATATGGCCCATGCGTTCACGGCGCACCTTGGTGACGGTGACTTCGACGCCGCACTTCTCGCAGACGACGCCCTTGTACTTCATCCGCTTGTACTTGCCGCACAGGCACTCGTAGTCCTTCACCGGACCGAAGATGCGCGCGCAGAACAGGCCGTCACGCTCAGGCTTGAACGTGCGGTAGTTGATGGTTTCCGGCTTCTTGATCTCGCCGAACGACCACGAACGGATGCGCTCTGGCGAGGCGATCCCGATCTGGATCTGGTCGAAGGTTTCCGGCTTGGCCAGCTGGTTGGTGAATTTGGTCAGTTCGTTCATTTTTCAAATTCCCTTGCGGGTGAATTCCTAGGAGCGGAGGTGGGAGGAGCCGAAGCTCGCTCCCGTTATTCCGCTGCCTCCGGCCACTGATCGTCGTCGTCCTCGCCGTCGCTGATCGACTTGAGTTCGACATTGAGGCCCAGCGAGCGCATTTCCTTGACGAGAACGTTGAAGCTCTCCGGAATGCCCGCTTCGAAGGTGTCGTCGCCTTTGACGATCGCTTCGTAGACCTTGGTCCGTCCGACCACGTCGTCCGACTTGACGGTGAGCATTTCCTGCAAGGTGTAGGCGGCGCCGTATGCCTGCAATGCCCAGACCTCCATCTCACCGAAGCGCTGTCCGCCGAACTGCGCCTTACCGCCCAGCGGCTGCTGGGTGACGAGCGAGTATGGGCCGATCGAACGGGCGTGGATCTTGTCGTCGACCAGGTGGTGCAGTTTGAGCATGTAGATGATGCCCACGGTCACCTTACGGTCGAACGCTTCGCCGGTGCGGCCATCGAACAGGGTCGACTGACCGGACGAGTCGATACCGGCTTTCACCAGCATGTCGGTTACGTCTGGCTCACGCGCACCATCGAACACCGGCGTTCCCATCGGGACGCCAGCCGATAGGTTTCCGGCCAGCTCGACGATCTGCTCTGCCGAACGGCTTTCGAGATCTTCGAAATACTGCTCGCCATAGACGTCCTTCAAACGCTCAACGACCGCTTCGGGTGGTTTGGCGTTCTTGTAGTCTTCGGCAGCGTTCGGATTGGCCGCTTTCCACTCTTCGAGCTTGTCGGCGATATCCATGCCGAGGCCGCGAGCCGCGAAACCGAGGTGGGTTTCAAAGATCTGCCCGACATTCATACGCGAAGGCACGCCCAGTGGGTTCAGCACCAGATCGACCGGGGTCCCATCTTCGAGGAACGGCATGTCCTCGATCGGCAGGATGCGCGAAATCACACCCTTGTTCCCGTGACGGCCGGCCATCTTGTCGCCCGGCTGCAGCTTGCGCTTCACTGCGACGAAGACCTTGACCATTTTGAGCACGCCCGGCGCAAGTTCGTCACCACGTTCGAGCTTTTCCTTACGGTCCTCGAACTTGGCGTCGATCATGCCGACGCTTTCGTCATACTGTGCCTTGATCGCTTCAAGCTGCGCCTGGCGACCATCGTCGGCAACCGCAAACTTGAACCATTCGTGACGCTCGATTTCGGCCAGGATGTCTTCGGTGATCTCGGCGCCCTTCTTCACGCCCTTCGGCGCAGCGGAGGCCACCTGACCAAGCAACATGTCGCGAAGACGGTTGTAGGTCGCACGGTTGAGGATGTTGCGTTCGTCGGCGCTATCCTTGCGCAGACGCTCGATTTCCTCATTCTGGATCGCACGGGTACGGTCATCGATCTCGATACCGTGACGGTTGAAGACACGGACCTCAACGATCGTCCCAGCAACACCCGGCGGCAGACGCAGCGAGGTGTCGCGCACATCCGAAGCCTTCTCACCGAAGATCGCACGGAGGAGCTTTTCTTCCGGCGTCATCGGGCTTTCGCCCTTCGGTGTGATCTTGCCGACCAGAATGTCGCCTGGGTGCACTTCCGCACCGATATAGACGATGCCCGCCTCATCGAGGTTGCGCAGAGCTTCCTCGCCGACATTCGGAATGTCGCGGGTGATGTCCTCTGGGCCAAGCTTCGTATCACGAGCCATGACTTCGAACTCCTCGATATGGATCGAGGTGAAGACGTCGTCTTTCACGATACGTTCGGAGATGAGGATCGAATCCTCATAGTTGTAGCCATTCCACGGCATGAACGCGACGAGGCTGTTCTTGCCGAGAGCCAGCTCACCAATGTCGGTCGAAGGACCATCGGCGATGATGTCGCCGGCTTCGATCACTTCGCCCACTTTCACCAGCGGACGCTGGTTGATGCAGGTGTTCTGGTTGGAGCGCTGGAATTTCTGCAGCGTGTAGATGTCGACGCCCGACTGACCGGCTTCGACATCGCCCTGCGCGCGGATCACGATACGGGTCGCATCGACCTGATCGACGATTCCGCCGCGCTTGGCAGCAATCGCAGCGCCGGAATCGCGCGCCACGGTTTCTTCCATGCCGGTGCCGACCCAAGGCGCTTCGGCCTTGACCAGCGGCACGGCCTGACGCTGCATGTTCGATCCCATCAGCGCGCGGTTGGCGTCATCGTTTTCCAGGAACGGAATAAGCGATGCGGCGACCGAAACGAGCTGCTTGGGCGAAACGTCCATCAGCGTGATCTGCTCATTCGGAGCCATCAGGTTGTCGCCAGCCTGACGCGCCGAGATCAGTTCTTCGACGAAAGTGCCGTCATCGTTGAGCTCAGCCGAAGCCTGCGCAACGGTGTGCTTCTGCTCTTCCATCGCGGACAGGTAGATCACTTCGCCAGTGACGTGGTTGTCCTTGACGGTGCGATACGGCGTTTCGATGAAGCCATACTTGTTGACGCGCGAGAACGACGCCAGCGAGTTGATCAGACCGATATTCGGGCCTTCCGGCGTTTCAATCGGGCAGATACGGCCATAGTGGGTCGGGTGAACGTCGCGGACTTCGAAGCCAGCACGCTCACGCGTCAAGCCACCTGGGCCGAGCGCCGAAACGCGGCGCTTGTGAGTGACTTCGGACAGCGGGTTGGTCTGGTCCATGAACTGCGACAGCTGCGAAGAGCCGAAGAATTCGCGCACCGCAGCTACAGCCGGTTTCGCGTTGATCAGGTCGTTCGGCATGACAGTCGACACGTCGACCGAACTCATGCGTTCCTTCACTGCGCGTTCCATGCGCAGCAGGCCGACACGGTACTGGTTTTCAAGCAATTCACCGACCGAACGCACCCGGCGGTTGCCGAGGTTGTCGATGTCGTCAACGTCGCCCTTGCCGTCTTTCAGGCCGACGAGTTCCTTGACCACGGCAAGAATGTCTTCCTTGCGCAGGGTGGTCACGGTGTCTTCGGCATCAAGGCCGAGACGCATGTTGAGCTTCACACGGCCAACGGCAGAAAGGTCATAACGCTCGCCATCGAAGAACAGGCCTTCGAACAGTGCTTCCGCAGTTTCCTTGGTAGGCGGTTCGCCCGGGCGCATGACCTTGTAGATCGCCTCGAGACCCTCATCGCGGTTCTCAGCCTTGTCGACCTTCAGCGTGTTGCGGATCCAGGGGCCGGTGTTGATTTCGTCGATGTCGAGCAGCTCAAGACTGTCGATCCCGGCATTGTCGAAGGTTTCGACATGCTCGAGCGTCAGCTCATCGCCAGCTTCAACATAGATGCGGCCGGTGCTCTCATCGATCAGGTCGCGTGCAGCATAGCGGCTGACGACTTCCTCGGTTGGAAGGAGCAATTCGGTGAGACCATCCTTGGCCGCCTTGTTAGCAGCGCGCGGGCTGATCTTCTGGTTGGCCGCGAAGACTTCTTCGCCGGTTTTGGCATCGACAAGGGCGAATGACGGCTTCTGTCCGCGCCATGCTTCGGCGACAAACGGGATCTTCCAACCATCCTTGGCGCGTTCCCACACGACAGTGTCGTAGAAGAAGTGCAGGATTTCTTCGCTGTCCTGGCCCAGCGCATAAAGCAGCGCGGTGACCGGCAGCTTACGCTTACGGTCAATCCGGACGTTGACGATGTCCTTGGCGTCGAATTCAAAATCGAGCCACGAACCGCGATATGGAATGACCCGCGCAGCAAACAGCAGCTTGCCAGACGAGTGGGTCTTGCCGCGATCGTGATCGAACAGAACGCCCGGCGAGCGGTGCATCTGCGAGACGATCACACGCTCGGTGCCGTTGATGATGAAGGTGCCGTTCTCCGTCATGAGCGGCATATCGCCCATGTAAACGTCCTGCTCCTTGATATCGAGCACGCTGCGGGTTTCGGTTTCCTGATCGACTTCGAACACGATCAGACGAAGGGTAACCTTCATCGGGGCGGCATAGGTGATGCCGCGCTGGCGACACTCGGTGGTGTCGTATTTCGGCTCTTCGAGTTCGTAGTGAACGAAATCAAGCTCGGCAGTGCCGGCGAAATCGCGGATCGGGAACACACTGCGCAGCGTCTTTTCGAGGCCGGAGACGTAGTCGATCTCCTTGTTCGAACGGAGGAACTGTTCGTAGCTCTCGCGCTGAACCTCAATCAGGTTCGGCATGTCGACGACTTCGTGGATGTCGCCGAAAATCTTGCGGATGCGCTTCTTCGCGGTGCCCTGTGCCTTACGGCTGCGGACGGCCTTTGGAGCCTTCGCCTTGGTTGCCATGGAGGAGATATGCCTCTTTTGCTGTGCTCACGGAGGGAAGCCCCGCTCGCTGGATGTGAAACTCAAGTCACGCGAGACCTGAGCCATATTCGACGCAAAAGAGCCGCACGCCTCGGCGCAACCCTTTCGGGCTGCCGGGATGCAGCTGATCAATTCGTCGCGAATATGGCAAAGCGCCGCTTCTATTCTGGAACCGATCCCCGCGCATGAATCGGTCTGTCTCGAAGCTGACGTGTGAGCGCCATGTAGGAATGGCTTCGCCGGGTGTCAATTGCGATCACAAGGCAAAGGGCCGGGTAGGGAAAATAGGCTGCAACTTTGCTAGGGCATGGAGATGAAGACCGGAAAGCCGCGCGGACGGCCTCAACATCCCGATATCCTAACCCCGTCCGAGTGGCGCGTTGCTGACGGAGTGCGTCACGGGCTTACAAATCCGGATATCGCCAAGCGGCTGCATGTCACCCCTGACGCGGTTAAATATCATGTGTCGAACATTCTGGCGAAGCTCGGGTTGCAATCGCGCGTCGAACTTCGGCGCTGGTCAGGCATCGCAGGCGAAAGCCCTATGAGAAAGGTTCAGCAGATGGACGGTGCAAACGGGTTGCAATCGATCGGTCAGATCGCCCGTACGGTGAGCAACATCGATGAAGCCCGCAAATGGTATCGCGGCGTTCTGGGCCTCGAACCACTTATGGATGCGGGGAACATGGCGTTCTTCGCCTGTAGTGGTGTCCGATTGATGCTCTCCGAAGGCGAAGTGGGGACTGAGTCGATCATCTACTTCAACACCGAGAACATTCATGCCGAATACCAGCGCTTGGAGAATGCCGGGGCGAAGGTCTTGTCTGCTCCCCACCTAATTCACACGCACGAAGATGGAACAGAAGAGTGGATGGCCTTTATTGAGGACAATGATGGCCGGCCACTGGGTCTGATGGGTAAAGCCGCGTCCGCCTAGCTGGTTGTTTTTTGCTTGCGTCGCCCAAGCGACGAGACAATTCAGCATGAGATGACCAACCCGCACGCGCTCAAGCCACTCGAGAACCCATCCGACTTTCTTGAGATGGGCCTGCAAATTCTGCGGAGCGACAAGGCGCAGCTAGCCGTTGCATTGGTGGACCGGGTGCTGGCGCATCACGGCAATGTGCAGCCATGGGCAGGCATTGCGTCGATCATCATGCTCAACAACGTGCCAGAATTTCATGGCTTCATGCTGCGCGATTCCATTCGCAATCGCGCATACCAACAGGCAATCGAGCGCTCTGCCAAAGATCGTGTGGTGCTGGATATCGGAACCGGCTCGGGACTTCTGGCGATGATGGCGGCGCGCGCAGGAGCGCAACATGTCTATGCCTGCGAAGCCAATCCGGTGCTTGCCGCCAGTGCGCAGGCGGTGATCGAAGCAAACGGCCTGGCCGACAACATAACCGTATATGCGAAACATTCGGCCAAGCTCGATGCGGAGCGCGACCTTGCCGGCGGCGTCGATCTCGTCGTGTCGGAGATATTCTCTGACAGCCTGCTGAGCGAAGGCGTGTTGTCGTCACTCGATCACGCGCGCAGCAAGCTGTGCCGTCCCGGCGCGCTATTCATACCCGAGCGGGCCAGCATCATGGTCGCACTTGCGGACTTCCCTGAGGAACCCGCCCACCCCAACGCTGTCGAGGGGTTCGATATCTCCCCCTTTCGCCGCCATATGAACGGATCACAGCATACTGGCGCAGCGAACAAGGAACTGGTTCTGCGCAGCGAGCCAGCGGAGCTGTTTGCGTTCGAGTTCAATTCGAAAACGCCATTGCCTAAGACAGATCAGAACGCACTCGTTCTCGAGAATTCCGGAAAAGGTGCTTGCGGCCTGGCGCAGTGGATCAGGCTGCAATTTGCTCCCGACATCACTTACGAAAACCGACCCGGTGGCGATGCCAGCCTTCACTGGCAGATCAATCTGATCCCCGCCCCATCGGACCTGCCCGAGAATGATGAACCAGTCCGCGTGGGAGGTTGGTATTCGAACGCCTCGCCGGTGATCTGGTGCGAGGCAGTCGATCGCTGACATAGCGAAAAACAATTAGTTCCATATTGTTTTTCAATATTATTGATTGACAATAAATCGAATCGATCGTAGATGGTCCTTATTGATATTCAATATGGCACATCAAGGAGTTCGATATGCAAACCTCAATCACCCAATCTCTCGCCGCCTGCGCAGCGATCCTTCTCACCATCACGTCGATCGGATCGGTCGTGGCGGTTCCGCCAGCGCATGCGCTTTCCGCCACACCCATTTCCGTTGTCGCCTGATCGGCCAGAGGAGAGACATATGACAATGCAAGACAAACCCAACGACCTGTTATTGCTCGCGGGGAAAGTGCTCGCGGTTCTCATGCAGGCTATCATGGCTATCGGCTCAGTCGCACTCGCGGTCGCGATCCCTGTGATCCTGTTCTTCCAGAACGACATTACCGCTGAAATGCGCGCCGAACATGGCGATGCGATCGGCGTCTTCCCGGCGATGACAACAGCCGGCATCATGTTGATCGCGCTAGTGCTCGTCGCTCTTATCTTCATCTTCTTCGGCAAGCTGCGGGCAATTATCTCGACTGTCGGAGAAGGCGAGCCATTCGTTCCGGAGAACGCCGAACGGCTGAATCTTATGGCGTGGCTGCTCCTGGCAGTGCAGGTGCTTTCGATCCCGCTTGCGGCACTCGCTTTGGTCCTCGCAGACTGGGCAGGCGACATTGAAGACATCGAATTTACCATCGGAGATGGCTTCGATCTTACCGGCATCCTGATGGTTGTCGTTCTCTTCATCCTCGCCCGCGTGTTCAAACATGGCGCTGCGATGCGCGAAGATCTCGAAGGGACCGTGTGATGCCAGCCGATGACGAAGGAGCAATGATCATGGTCAAGCTAGACGACCTGCTGCACGAACGCCGCATGACCCTAACCGAGCTGGCTGAACGAGTGGGCCTGACCCTCGCCAACCTCTCGATCCTGAAAACCGGCAAGGCCAAGGCAATCCGGTTCTCAACCCTCGCAGCGATCTGCCGCGAGTTGGAATGCCAGCCGGGCGATTTGCTGGAATTTCAGGCGCAATAAGGCACGGCGATCTAACACGTGAGGGGCCACCTTCGTCAGGAGGTGGCCCCTTTCGACTTGCGCGACAATCTCAGGGCTGGATCGTCAGTCCATCGCCGTTTTCTATGGCTCCGGCGAAGCCCCAACCACCGAAGGTTTCCGACACAGCTGCGGTCAGCACATTTTCGCCTTCCTGCAAATCGAGCACCACCACATCGTTGAAGCCGATGATCCCGAGGAAGAAGAAGTCGCGGCTGCGAAAGCCGGCCGCTCCATCGAACACCAACTCGCCGTTCAGGAACAGCCGCACGCGATCCGAATAGCCGAAGCGAAGCCGGACTGACCTGGCCGTGTCGGCGTCAATACGGGCCGAAACCAGAACCGTGTCGGCACCATCTTCCGGCTGAGCCACCCTCCCAAGGTCAACGATACCGCTTGGCTCGGCCGCAAGGGTCGTGACCGTTCCCAGCTGGGCCAAAGGTGGCGGCAAGGTCAAAGCGCCTTCAACGCTACTTTCCGCGAAACTCTGCGAGACCCGCCAGCTTGTAACTAATCCGGCGGGAGGCGGCGACACTTCCTTTGGCGTTCCCACGATCCCTTCGCCGGATTGCAGGGAACGAATTGTCAGATCGGAAATCCGAATCCGGCCATTGGGCCCGCTGGTCCGGAAACCAACCCCTCCAGTTCCGCGATCTGTCGCAAGATCAGGTATGTGCAGGATCGGCTCAACACTGCCGTTGAGATAGATATCAGCTTTGTCGTTCGCGATGACGAACTTGATCCGGTTCCAGCCATCATATGTGTATGCGAACGGCGCGATCGCATTGCTGTCCGAGAAGATTTGCCAGGATGTCAGACCCCCGCGCATCGGCGTGTATTGGCCCGCATCGGGAAGGCCAGATTTGTGCTGGCGGATATAGAAGTACTCCGCATCCCCGTCATCCGAGGTATGCCACATCAGACCTCCGAAACCGCGCTTGTCCTCGAAAGCGACATCGAACTCGATCACACCCTCTGTGAACTCGACTCCCTCCAGCATTGCGGCTCCGCGTGAGACGATCAGTTCCTGCCGTCCATCGACGTCGGCGACTTCGACACGATCAGGCGGACCGATAGGCCTGACCTGATAGCTGTCGAACACGAGGGCCGCGGGGGTTTCGTCCTGCGCTTGAGCCAGCCCGGCAACGCATAACGCCAGCGCGGCGCCAACTATTCTTGAAATCAGTATTCGCATCCATTCCTCCGCGACATTGCCAGCGGAAGTCAGAGCAGAGTGAGCGGCTCAGGTATTGAATGAAACGGCCATGCCGCGCCTTTGCCGATGCCATTCGCCGGGGCTCTGCCCGGTTAGCGCGCGCGCTTCGCGGATCATGTGCGGCTGATCGGAAAAATTGTGCTCGGCGGCCAGGTCTGCCCAGTTGGGCTGCTCTCGCTTCTCGGCAGCCAGCATTGCGGACGTGAGACGCTGGCGGCGCAGGACACCGCGCGGCGAGAGCCCAAATCTGTCGACAAAGCCGCGCCGCATATGGCGCGCGCTTATTCCAGCGTGCTGGGCGAGCTGCGTCGGCGCGAGTACCCCTTCGGAACGGCGCGCCAATCCTGCCGCAGCACTGATCCGATCGACCTCAAGCCCATCCGCATGTCCGCAGATCGTCGCCAGCATAACGCGCCACGCCATCTCGAAGCGTTGTTGATCTGCATGACGGGCCACATCATCGAGCGCCGTGAGCAATGGTTGCGGGACTTCGCTGTCGGCCTCCAGATGCTCTGTCGCCTTCATTCGCAGCCCTGATTCCATCGCTTCTGGTGCAAGCCGAAGCGCGAACAGCTCCTCTCCAGGTTCCGGATCGTAGATGCCGCCATCAGGCCGCGCGCGAAAGATCACGAAGTCCCAGTCGAGCGTTGCTCCGGATCGAGCAAAGCGCCGCCGCAACGCGATCGACGGTTCCGTGAACGGGAGCAGATGATGTGTCTCGGGGCGGGCGTGGTCCGATTTGCTACGCCAAGCGAGATCGACGACAGCTGGCTTGCCGTCGCCCAGCGCCCAGGCCTTGTACGATCCGCTTGATTGGATCGGCTCATGCTCAATGTTTGCAGGGTCAATCACTGACCAGTTCCCTCTCACGATCGCGGCAGTGGCGAAAGAGCAGCTCGGCGAGCGATCTCACCTCATCGACCGAGGGCATTTTTCTTGACTTGAGCGCAAAGACGGCTAATTGCCCGCCCCGACCTCGTTTGAGGTCATCCGTCCGAGACAGTTGGTGAAGGCAATCGGGCCTTCTTAATTTCCAGCCTAGACGGGGAAAAGAGATTTTGGGTTCGCTCCTTTTGCGACCCACCCGGTGTCTTCGCGGCATCCTCCTTCCCCATCAATGGACATGTCGGATCGCGATGAGCGCATCCGGCGAACCTGAAAGCCATGTCGCATGAGCGGCGTGGTGATTTGAGCCGGTCGTTCGGGATGTTCCCGTGCGGCCATAGTGAAGGAGTAAGGCATGGATCGTTCGCAAAAAGCCGACGCGGTTGCCCAGCTCAATGCAGCTTTCAACGATGTTGGCGTGGTCGTCGTGACCCGCAACCTCGGCCTGACGGTGGATCAGTCCACCGAACTGCGCGGAAAGATGCGTGAAGCTGGTGCTTCCTACAAGGTTGCGAAGAACCGTCTCGCCAAGCTCGCCCTGAAAGACACCGATTACACCGGGATCGAAGAGTTTCTCTCCGGCCCGACCGCGTTGGCCTGGTCTGAAGACCCGGTCGCGGCTGCCAAAGCCGCTGTCGAGTTCGCAAAGTCGAACGACAAGCTCGAAATCGTCGGTGGATCGATGGGCACGCAGGTGCTCGACGAAGCTGGTGTCAGGGCGCTTGCCTCGATGCCGAGCCTCGATGAGCTACGCGGCAAACTCGTTGGCCTCGTCAACGCCCCGGCAACCAAGGTTGCTCAGGTCGTCAACGCGCCCGCCAACAAGTTGGCCCGTGTGTTCGGCGCATATGCCGCCCAAGACGCGGCATAAAGCGCACGCTGCTTAAGAGACGGTCTCGCGAGAGACGAAACATATCTGGGGTGTGACCTAGTCAGGCCGCCCCGTATAAATTGGAGTGAACATCATGGCTGATATTGCCAAGCTTGTTGAAGAACTTTCGAAGCTGACCGTCCTCGAGGCGGCTGAACTTGCAACCGCTCTTGAAGAAGAGTGGGGCGTTAGCGCCGCTGCTGCTGTTGCAGTTGCTGGCCCTGCTGGTGGCGGCGACGCACCGGCTGCTGAAGAGAAGGACGAATTCGACGTCATTCTTACCGGCGACGGCGGCAAGAAGATCCAGGTCATCAAGGAAGTCCGTGCCATCACCGGTCTGGGCCTCACCGAAGCCAAGGGTCTCGTCGAAGGCGCACCAAAGCCTCTCAAGGAAGGCGTCAACAAGGCGGAAGCCGAAGAAATCAAGGGCAAGATCGAAGCAGCTGGCGGCACCGTCGAGCTCAAGTAATCTTGAACCGAAGTTTTGCAGGTGTCTTGAAGCGCCTGCAGATGGGGGCGGTACCAGCAATGGTGCCGCCCTTTTCATTTGGCCGACACGCTAGGGCGGCTGCGCGAAAGCAGTCTTTGGCCAATCGGCCTTTCATTCTGCGTTATGGCACTAACCTTCATTCCTGCCTGGAAAGTTGATCACACCCATCGCCGTCGGAATTGGTTCGACTGAAGAAGTCAGGTTAGTCTGATTAGCAGCCAAGGCCTTGCCTTTTCAGGCCAGCGCAGCGTCACTCGGAGCGCGTGATTTTGTATCATCATCGCGCCGATTTGATTGATTAACCCGGCGATTTTTCAATGTCTAAGTTCAGGACAACGCCCCCTGAAAGATTCAGATGTTGCTAGACTCTTGGGCATAATTGCGTAACGTTTTGTTTACCGAGTCGCTCATCACAGAAGAATTGCGTCAGACAATTCAGGGCAAAAGAACCTAATCCGCGATTTTGGATGAGGGGGGGAATAATGTCTGCGTTTCGAGTGGCCGTTTGCGCTGCACTTATGGTGTCAGCTGCGCCGGTGGCTGCACAGGATCTGGTCCATCGACCGATCAGCCCGACTTTTGGCGGTAACCCGTTCAATTCAAATCACATTCTCGGTACTGCTAACGCGCAGAACGACACGCGCGATCCGCGTGCAGAGAGCACCGGCACCGAAGCTGACATCTTTGCGCGGCAATTGCAGTCGCGCCTGCTTTCGGCGCTGTCCTCGCAAGTCGTGGATGCGATCTTCGGCGATAATCCGCAGGAACAGGGCGTCATCAGCTTTGGCGGACAGACAATCGAGTTTTTTCGCTCTCTGGATGAGGTGACCTTGATCATCCGCAACGACGAAACGGGCGAAGAGACCCGTATCGTGGTGCCGCTCTTCGTCGATGTGAACTGATGAAAACAATTCTAATGCGAATTTTGGCACCCGTTGCTGCCCTGGCGCTCACCGGCTGTATGTCGGTCGGCCAAAGCGGCCGCGACCTGTTGCCCGAGGATACCAGCCTCGCCTATTTCCCTAAGAAAACGCAGACCCAGAACCTGCTTAACCAGCTGCCACCACCGCAGCGGCAGGTGGCGATCGCGGTCTACGGTTTCACCGATCAGACCGGCCAGTTCAAACCGACCGAGGCCGGACAAACACTCTCGCGTGCGGTTACGCAGGGCGCAGGCTCGATCCTGGTCAAAGCGCTGCAGGATGCCGGCAATCGCGACTGGTTCACCGTCGTCGAACGCGAGCGGCTCGATAATCTGCTGAAAGAGCGCCAGATCATCGGTGAAATGCGCCGCCGCTACCTCGGTGAAGAGCAGGTCGATCCGAATGCCCTTCCAGCCCTGCTGTTCGCAGGCGTTCTGCTAGAAGGCGGGATCGTCGGCTATGACACCAACACCGTCACCGGCGGTGCGGGTGCGGCATTCCTCGGCATCGGTGCCCGCACCGAATATCGCCAAGACACCGTGACAGTCTATTTGCGCGCTGTTTCGGTCCGGACCGGAGAGGTCCTGACGAATGTCAGCGCATCCAAGACCATTGCCAGTCAGGCAATCGGTGCCAGTGCCTATCGCTTTGTGGCTTTCCGTGAACTGCTCGAGGCGGAATGGGGGATCACCTCCAACGAGCCCGATCAGGTCGCGCTGCAACAGGCAATCGAGAAGGCCGTCTACGGCCTCGTACTCGAAGGGGTCGAACTCGATCTCTGGCGGTTCGAAGACATGGCAGCGGCTCAACCGCTCCTGTCCACATATCGCGCGGAACGTGATGGAATCTACGAAGCGCGCGATGTTCAGCGAGCGGTCCAAAAGGCCGGTTCGCTGACAGCTTTAACCATTGTCGACGATCAAGACGACGATGGTGACGGGTCTTAAGAAAACGACTGGCGGGCCAAAGTAGCTCGTCGGCGCAACAGACCAGAAGGCGCGTAAAGCGCTGAACAGGGACGCAAAAAAGTAAGCACGCAAAGGAGCTGCAACTCCGATGCGTGCAGGTATAGGCTGCGATAACCTTGAAACACCCGGCGTCTTCACGCGCCGTGGTGACTCTTGATTATCGCCTTAAACAGAGGGTGATACAAGATGAAAAAGCTTCTTTTCCTGACAGCGTCCGCTGCCGCACTGGCAACTGCCGGTCCAGCGCTGGCGCAATCTCAGGACTCCGTGATCTTCCAGGACGGCGATGACAACGCTGCAACCGTTGAACAGGACGGCAACGAAAACCTGTCCGACGTCAACCAGGATGGCGACAACAACACCGCCACTGTCGACCAGGATACGAACCCTCCGGGATCGGAAAGCTTCTCGGTTCCAGCCAACACATCCGATATCAATCAGACCGGTGACTACAACACCGCGACCGTCGATCAGGATAACGACAACGCCGCTGGTTCGACCAACGCAGTGACCATCAACCAGAACGGTGACGGCACATCGGCGCTCGAAGCCAACGTGGCAGACGCATCGCAAAGCGGCGATGGCAACACCACCACCATCGATCAGGGTGCAGCGGCACTCGCGACCGGAAACAGCAACGCTGCAACAACCAGCCAGTCTGGCCGGAACAACACGATCGATCTTGCCCAGATCAATGACGGAGCGAGTGCAGACGTTTCGCAGGACGGGACCGGCAACACTTCGACATCAAGCCAGGGCCGCAACAACGCCGCCAATACCACGACCAGCCAGGAGCTGTTTGTAGTCCAGACCGGCACCGGCAACACGTCCGACGTCGATCAGCGCGGGTCGGAAAACTTCGCCAGCGTCAATCAGACCGGCAACGACAACATGTCGACCATCAACCAGCCCGGTTTCGACAACGACATTGGCGACCCCGTCGGATTGGTCAGCGTTGGCGTGAATCAGATTGGCGACGACAATGAGAGCACTGTCACTCAGTCCGCCAATTTCGGACTCGTGACCGTCGATCAAATCGGTAACAACCTGACCAGCTCGGTCTTCCAGACCGGCCGCGCGAACAATTCGGTTGCGGATGTCGATCAGTCGGGCACGTTCAACACCAGCACGATTACACAGACTGCATCGCCGCCGCCTGTTGGTCCCGGCCGCCAGATGACTGCCGAAGTCACACAAGGTGGCACGATGAACGAGAGTGTCATCACCCAGACCAACACTTTGGGCGCTCCGCCGATCTCCAACAATCTGGCAATGGTCAATCAGAGCGGTTCGATGAACTTCTCAGAAATCAGCCAGGACGGTCACGAAAACACCGCCGACGTCACCCAGAGCGGGTCGAATGGCGACAGCCTCGTGGATCAAACCGGCGATAGCCACACGGCGACGGTCACTCAGACGGGTTCGTTCGACATGTCGACGGTCACTCAGACCGGCACCGGCAACACCTCGACCGTCACTCAAGGCAACTGATCCAGCACGTCGGCGAGCGCTTGATGGTGCCCGCCGACGGTTAGCCATTTCAAAGGAAATCAAATATGAAAACTCTTATTCTCACAGGCGCATCAGCCATCGCATTGGCGATGGGCGGTGCCGCAATCGCTCAAGATTCAGGCGCAACTCTGTCTTCGGGCATCGCTGATTGCACCACCACTTCGGGCGGCAATTGCTCGGACATCGAACAGACCGGCGTTGGCGAAACTGCCACCGTGGATCAGTCCGGCTCGGGCCAGTCGATCTCCGAAATCGATCAGGACGGCGCAGACAACACCGCCACGGTCAATCAAGAAAGCACCGCTGGCGATGCCAACGAGTCCGAAATCGAGCAGGGCGGCGCAGCGGTCGACTCAACTGCTGAGGTTGACCAGATCGGTGAAGGCAACCTGTCTTCGATCATCCAGGAAGGCGACGACCTGCTGGCCGACGTAAGCCAGAACGGTGAAGACAACAGCTCGACCGTACTGCAGACAATCGGTGCCGATTTCGCCACGACCGTCGTCGATCAAAGCGGTTCGCAGAACGTTTCTGACGTGACGCAAACCGGCGATTTCGCAAATGTCGACGTCATGCAGGACAATGGCGATGCTGGTACGCTCGGTAACAACTCGCTGGTAACCCAGACCGGCAGCGGGGCTGCTGTCATTGTGACTCAGAGTGGACAGGAAAACCTCTCTGACGTTGGCCAAACTGCTAGCGGCGCTCTTGTCACCGTCGATCAAAGCGGGGTTTCAAACCGCTCGCTCGTCGATCAAGCCGGTGCCGGCGTCATTGTCGATGTCTTTCAGGACGGTGAAGACAATATGTCGACCGTCGATCAGGTAGCAATCGGATCATCCGCCAGCGTCGATCAGTTCGGCAATGACAACACCGCGCTGATCCGTGAGCGGGCCGAGGCTTCCGGTTCGATCATCACGCAGGATGGCAACGACAACAATGCCCAAATCGGCCAAAGCGATGCCGCAGGCCTGTTGTTCGGCTTCATCCCTGTTCCGCTGATCGAAGCTGATAGCGCTTCGATTGCGCAGGAAGGCAATGAGAACCGGGCGTCGGTTGTGCAGTTGGGCATCAATCAGTCGGCAACAGTCGAGCAGATTGGCAACAACAACACGTCGGGCGTTCCTGGCGATCTCAGCAACATCGGTGTTTTGCAGATTGGAGACAGTCAGACTGCCGAGGTCACCCAGATGGGCGACGGCAACACCTCGAATGTTTCGCAAGGTATTGGCAGCAGCCTTACCTTCGTGACAGGTGCCAGCAGCTTCGGGAACCTGGCGATCGTCGATCAGAATGGCATCGATGGCACTTCGACCATCGAGCAGGCCGGTGATGAAAACGCCGCTCGTCTGACCGATTTCGGCACCGACAACGTGTCGTTCATCTCGCAGGACGGCGCACTCAACACCGCCGATGTCGCTCAGGCAGGCGCTCTGAACAACTCCTCCGTGACTCAGATCGGCAACGGCAACACTGCCCTCGTCGGTCAGGATACGGCTGCGCCATCGGGCAGCTTCTGAGGGTGATCCGCGGCCCGGCAAAGCGCTTTCGCGCAATCCGGGCCGCACTCCCTCTCAGAACTTGAGAGCATGAGCCTCTCCGCCATGTTCTCCGAAAGGAACAAGAAAATGAAAAAGACAATCATCACAGGCGCATCGATCCTGGCTCTTGCGGCCGCTGCTCCTGCCTTCGCGCAGAGCAACGTTTCGACAGTCGACCAAAATGGCAACGGCAACGGAGCCACTGTCGAGCAGGTCGGATCGAACATGTCCGACGTCGATCAGGACGGTGACGACAACGTTGCGACCGTCGATCAAAATGGTGCGACTAACAGCTCGACCATCGATCAGGATTCGATCGGTGCCGGTGCATTCGTCACTCAGGATGGCTCGACCAACACATCGAGCATCACCCAGAATGACGGCGACGATCGCAACACGATCGGCCTTCCCGAAGATCCCGAAGCAACCGTGAGCCAGATCGGCGATCGCAACACTTCGACGATCACTCAGGATGCAGTCGCGCCCGGCTATAACAGCATCGCGAATGTCGATCAGATGAGCGACGACAACGTCTCGGTCATCGATCAAGACATCGCCAACACGACCAGCACCGGCGGCCTGCAAGCCAATGTCACACAGTTCGGCAACAGCGATTCAACGGTTTTGCAATCGGTCGATGCACAGCACGCGCGTCAGCTTCACGCCACTGTTATCCAGACCGACTCGACGTCACTGGTGACGCAGACAGCATCTGGTCCAGGTGCAATCGGACTGGTTGCGGAAGTCACGCAGTTCGCGGGATCGGATTCGACGGTCTCACAAACGGCATCCGGCGAAGACTCCGGCGATCTCTACGCCAGTGTCATGCAGGACAACGGCGCAACGTCGACCATCACGCAAACGGCCGCAGGCCTGTCCTCGATCAATCAGGATGCAATCGTCACGCAAGACGGTGCCAGCAACTCGATGATCACGCAGACCTTCAACGGTGAAGGTGCCAATTCCTTCTCCGCGACGGTCAATCAGGATGGCGACGCCAACACATCGACAGTCAGTCAAGAGGACTTCACCTTCACGACTGTCGCCAACCCCGATTTCGGCCTGACTGCAGATGTCAATCAGGTTGGGAACGGCAACATGTCTTCGCTCACACAGGTGAACAAGACGCAGACTGCCGATGTCGATCAACTGGGTGATGGCAACATGTCGACCGGCATCCAGTCGGGCGCTGCCAACTCGCTGACGGTGCTGCAAACCGGCACCACCAACACCTCGGTGATCACGCAGGAACACACCGGCAATATGTCGGACGTTTTCCAGGCGGGTATCGGTGCAACCTCGACGATCGACCAAATCGGCAATGCGCAGAATGATATGGCTTTCGTCGATCAACTGGTGGGTTCGGACGGGTCGAGTTCGACCATCTTGCAGACCGGCGCATCGGGCAGCCCGGCATCGGCCAATATGGCTGACGTCACACAAAGCGGCCTGATGAACACTTCGCTGATCACCCAGGATGGATGGAACAGCGATGCGACGGTCCTTCAATCGGGCGCGAACAATGACAGCGACATCACCCAGACGGGAACTGTCGCGGGCGCAGGCAACTCCGCCGATGTCACTCAGTCGGGCGATTGGAACGTTTCGGATGTGCTGCAGACCGGTTCGCTGAACACCGCAACGGTGACTCAGTCGAGCGACTTCAACACGTCCAACGTGACCCAGACGGGCACTGGCGGCACCGCCACTGTCACTCAGGGCATGTAAACGGCGTAGGGGGCCCGGGCGGGACTTCGCGTCTCGCCCGGATACCTGCAATAGTGTAAGACAGAACCATAATGACGATTTCGCTTCCCATCAGAACCGCCCTCAAGGCAGCGCCGATCTGTGCGCTCGCTCTGGCAGTACTTGCCTCACCGACGCTCGCACAAGACACTGGCGGTTCGGGCGAGGAGGGCGTGGTCGGAGCGATAGAGATTCCCGAGGCCGAAGAATCGCGCGGAGTATTCATTTCGCAGATCGGCACAACCAATCGCGCCGATATCTCTCAAGAAGACTCCGGCTCTTTCGCGCGGATCATTCAGAACGGTGCAGACAACGATGCCGAGCTGAGCCAGAGCGGTGCAGGCACACACAGGGCAAGCGCAGCGCAAGAAGGCGACGGCAATGTCCTTCTGGCAGAGCAAGCGGGCACCGGAGACACCACACTGCTGTTCGCGCAGGAAGGCGACACCAACAGCGCGATCCTGTTGCAGCGCGAAACTTCGGCGCTCTCATCGGCGGCGGCGGTGCTGCAGCGCGGCGACAACAACAACCTCACCCTGATCCAGGATGGCAGCGACAATCAGGCGCGCCTGACGCAGGACGGGAACGCGAACACCATGACCGCCACTCAGCTCAATTCGGGCAACCGGCTTGAATGGACGCAGCAAGGCGATGGCCTGTCGGACCTACGGATCACGCAGGAAGGCGGCAGCACCATGGAAATCACTCAGAGCAACACCGGCGCAGCTTTCGCTCCTCCGCCGGGTGGATCGGGAGGCTGATCCTGCGCTGCGCTGCCCTCTTGACCGTGCTGTCAGGTGCGCTTGCGATCCCTGCGGGGTCGTTGGTGGCACAAGACAGCTCAGAGAGTGCCAGCCAGATCACCCAAGTCGGCGAGGCCAAAGCGCGCCAAAGCTCTGACACCGAAGCTTCGCAGATCGAAAGCGGCGAAGCCTCGAACGCTTATTGGTCAGAGGATGTGCAGGTCAGCTCAGCCGATGTCACGGCGCCCGTCGTTGACGCACGGCAGGATCAAGCCTCACAGCCAGACGGGAGCAGAGCAGCACCGCAAATCAGCAGCACCGAAGACAGCGAGCGCGCCATCGCTCAGCTCAATCTCGGTGATCTCGAGGGGACGCTGGCACAGCTCTCCAGCGCTGAGCGCCAAGTGCTGCTCGACGCGATCCAAGGCACCGACATCTGCGACAACCCGCCTGACATTCCGGCCGTGATCGAGCTTTGCCAAACCCGCATCGAAACGCGCTCCACCGAGTTCGCGGTCCGCGAAGTGAACACTCTGTCCGCTGAGGAACGGCTGCTTGGCGAAAGCCTCGACCGAACCCGCACAGCCTCAACGCTGGAACGCGACGTCGAACGGCTTGCGCGTAATGCAGGGCGCGGCGATGCGAACTCGCTCGACACCCAGGCAATCGCATCGGTCGCTCTCGGAACACCGCAACCGGCGCAGCCGGAGCAACCTGGCGGCACGCAAATCAGCGATCTGCCGTCAGACACTCAAGCCCTCATCAACGCGCTGGTCCAGCAATTGGGCGGCGCAACCGGAAGTCCTCCGCAATGACGCATTGGCTCGCCCTTCTGGCCGCACAAACGATCGCAGCAAATGCGACGGAGCCCAATGACCGTGCAATCGAAATGGAAGTCTCGAAAGAAGGCGACCAGATCAAGGTCGAATTGCACGGCAACTCACCCAAGACCCAGCACGTTTCCTTCGCTATCGAAGTGACCGGTTCGTCGAACAGCAAGCACAGCGGCAGCCTGACATTGGCTGCCAATTCTCCGCAGACGCTGTCGACGATCAAAGTCAGCACCAGCGGGAAATGGTGTGCCAGAGTGATGGTCGAAGAAGAAGGGCGCGCGCCCTACGAACTCAGCGAAGGGTCTTGCGCCGACTAAGGGCGGACCTGGTCGATCCCGGAACGCTCGGTACTGCGCTGCGGCGATCCGATCTGATCAATCTGGACCTTGTGCGCTGCCGATGGTCGGTGGTCACGGGTGCCGACATTGAACTCGTCGTAGACTGGATCATAGGTGATCGGAATTCCCGCATCGCGGAGCTGCGACATGGTCACGAACAGATCGCTGGCCGATGACGCAGTGATTCGCTCAAATTCGCTCATGTCATAGCGATCGCGGAGCAATTCTACGATCGAGCCCAGCCGGACCGCGAGCGCATTGTTGGTCTGTTTGAAATCGAGCTGACCCGCCACCTGCCCATCAACCCGGGTGATCAGCTGCGACTCAATGTTGAGATCGAAACCACTGACGCTGCCAGAGACCGGCAGGCTGGCTGGACGGCGCGGATCGACTGCGCTCGCAAAGCCAGCTTTGGCGCTGGGTACTGGAGCCTGCACGGCTGGCGCTGGGACAGCCTGAGCCCGATCGACCACAATTGGCATCGCATCGTTGCGCGCGCCGCTTGCTCGTGTGGGCGGAAGCGCCGAAATCTGCGGAGCAATTGCCGCACTGCGAGTAGGCGTTGCTGAAGAGACAACCGGCTTGCGCGCCGAGACGGAGGGTGCAGGTGACCGCTGAGGGGCGGCAGACCGGATCGCGAAGTCGGAAACTGGCGCTGCAGTTTCGGCCTGTGTAACAGACTCAAATGCGTCAATACTCGCAGAAGCGGACAATTCGTCATTGCCGACTGTGGTGGCGGCTTCCACCAGTGGCAACACCACCGGCTCGACATCTAGGCCAGCGAGTTCAATCTGCGGGATGCGTCCCGCTGAGAGAGCGGAAATTGGCAGCTCGACCTTCGCCAGTTGAGGAGCTTGAATTGTAACGATCTGTGTGACTGCCTGCGATGTCTCCAAGACCACATTGTCAGAATGCCCAGCGGGCACCTCTGCAAGCTCGGGAAGCACAACCGAAGTGACTTCAACGGCTTCGGGAACCGCTACGATTGCAGCGTCGCCAATACTTTCATCAGAGCCTGCAAAAGGTTCGAAGGCAGCCGCGAAGGATGTTCGGGACACGGTTGGGTCTAGCCGCGCAACGGTGGCTTCCGGCGCAATTGGAAGAGCCACCAATTCCGTGGGCTGAGCCGCCAAAGAGAGCGTCGCTTCGACAACCGGTGCCTGCAGCACCTCAATCGGTTCCGCGCCGAAGTCTCCCAACCCTTGCGATATCCGAACCGGGCTGGCCTGCGCCGCTTCTGCAAATCCCGCCGGCTGTGCAAATGCAATCGGATCAGGGGCCGCGATCGGTTGCTCTTTGAGATCCCCCGCTCCCTGCGAAAAGCCTGGAGCTGTAAGCGCAATCGCAACCACGGCAGTGCCCGGCAGCAGGCGATACTTCACGATGTTGGGAATGAGCGGACCGCGGGACTGGCGCTCAAGAACCTCTTCGTCGGCGCGCGCAAGGGAACGGCCTGAACGCACCTCCTGCGACCAGCCGGCAAAGCTTTCCGAAAACTGGCCTTCGAAGCCCATCGTCCTCGCCCCCAAACGAAGTGCAATTATGCGGCCTGCCGCCACCTGTGGGAAGCAGAATCCCCTCGAATCCGGCCATTTGCGTGCTTTGTTTCCTGAATGTTCGCGTGTTTTGGCAATCCGTGCCGCGTCAACACACACAAACCGCCATTCATCACCGAGAATTCGCGAATCGGCGTGTGGTGCCAAGCCACCCTGCCTCCTTCGGCATTTAGCGCTTCCCACGACTCGCCCATACGCGTATCCGGGCCGGCTTTATGCGCGAGACAGCACCTCTTGAAACGCCGAGTTGGGGCGAGGAGCTACGGGCGACATTGACGCTCGCGTGGCCGCTTGCGCTCGCCAATCTTTTGCAGATGCTGACCTATGCTATCGACGTGATTTTCATCGCGCGATTGGGTGACGAACCGCTGGCAGCATCGGCTCTGGCCGTGTCGCTGTTCGGGCTGGTGCTATGGGCGATGACCGCGCTTACCGGGGCGGTCGCGCCGCTCATCGCCGAAGCGATCGGGTCGGGCAAGCCATCGGTCAGACCGGTGCGGCGATCGGTGCGGATGGCGTTGTGGCTGGCCGTGTTCAGCGGCGTGCTCGGTATGGGAATCTGCCTACTCCTTGATCCGATCATGCGGGCTACGGGGCAACAGAAGGAGATCATCAGCCTCGCAAACGAATACAACGTCGTTATCATCTTCTCGATGATTCCGATGCTGCTGGCAGCAGTGCTGCGCAACTTCGTCTCCGCGCTCGGCAGGCCGATCTTTGCAACCGCTATCACAGCGGTAGGTATCGGCGTGAATGCGGTGGCGAATTACGCGTTCGTCTTTGGCAATTTCGGCGCACCCGAATTGGGACTGACAGGTGCGGCGGTCGCAACGATTATCACGGCGCTGATTACGTTAGCTGCCTATGTCGTTGCGATCCGCACGGATGTGAGGCTGCACCGCTACCATGTGTTCGGTCGGTTCTGGTCGCCCGACTGGCCGCGCTTCTGGCAGATTGTGCGCATCGGCACCCCCATCTCGCTCACGGTTACGGCAGAAGCCGGGATCTTTGGTGCGGCGGCGTTTATGATGGGGCGGTTCGGGGCGGCTGAACTCGCTGGCCATACAGTAGCGTTGCAGCTTGCGGCGCTCGCTTTTCAGGTACCCTTCGGAGTGGGGCAGGCTGTCACCATTCGAGTCGGCTATTTCTACGGCGCTCGAGATCCCATTGGCATCCAGCGAGCCGGCTGGGTTGCAATCGTAATCGGCACCGGATTCATGGCGCTGACCGCGCTGGCCATGCTGTTCGCCCCGATGACCTTGCTGTCGATTTACGTTGATCCCTATGCTGCAAAGAATGCGGCTCTGGTCGGCTTTGCGCTGCAATACCTCGTGCTTGCGGCGATGTTCCAACTGGTCGACGGCGTACAGGCGGTCGCCGCCGGGGCCTTGCGCGGATTGCAGGATACACGGGTTCCGATGTGGTTCGCGATCTTCAGTTACTGGGTGCCGGGCATCGGCCTTGCCATTGGTCTGGGCTTCTTCACCGCGCTGGAGGGCACGGGGGTTTGGATCGGTCTGGCAGCGGGCCTGGCCTTCGCCGCTGTCTTGCTGACCTGGCGCTGGATGGGCCGCGAGAAGCTCGGATTGACAACTCGCCCGGCCTGACCGGCCAGCAGTCTCCCAGAATTCGTTCAAAAAAGTGCAGTTGCTGGTGTTGACTCCTCACCCAGTGCTCCCCAAATGCGCCGCGTTGGCACTCTCAAGAGGAGAGTGCCAAGAGACATTCATTCAACTCAACTGAAAGGTCATCAATTATGGCATTTCGTCCGCTGCACGACCGCGTTGTGGTCCGCCGCATCGAAGCCGACCAGAAGACCGCTGGCGGCATCATCATTCCAGACTCTGCCCAGGAAAAGCCAAGCGAAGGCGAAATCGTCTCTGTTGGCGAAGGGGCACGTGACGACGACGGCGATCGTATCGCACTCGACGTCAAAGCCGGCGACCGCGTGCTGTTCGGCAAGTGGTCTGGCACCGAAGTCAAGATCGACGGTGAAGACCTGCTGATCATGAAGGAAAGCGACATCATGGGGATCATTGGCTGATCGCCTGACCCTTAACGCTTACTTCTTACTCAACGAATTTCAGGAGAAACAATCATGGCTGCCAAGGACGTAAAGTTCGGCCGCGATGCCCGTGAAGGCATCCTCAAGGGCGTCGACACGCTCGCCAACGCTGTCAAAGTGACGCTCGGCCCGAAGGGTCGCAACGTTGTGATCGACAAGAGCTTCGGCGCACCGCGCATCACCAAGGACGGCGTTACCGTCGCCAAGGAAATCGAACTCACCGACAAGTTCGAAAACATGGGCGCACAGATGCTGCGCGAAGTCGCCAGCAAGACTAACGACCTCGCCGGTGACGGCACCACTACCGCCACCGTTCTTGGTCAGGCTATCATCCGCGAAGGCATGACTGCTGTCGCCGCTGGTATGAACCCGATGGACCTCAAGCGCGGCATCGATGCGGCTGTCACCAAGATCGTCGAAAACCTCGCCGGTCGTTCGAAAGAAGTCGCCGGTTCGTCCGAAATCGCACAGGTCGGCATCATTTCTGCCAATGGCGATAAAGAAGTCGGCGAGAAAATCGCTGAAGCGATGGAAAAGGTTGGCAAAGAAGGCGTCATCACCGTCGAGGAAGCCAAGGGTCTCGAATTCGAGCTCGACGTGGTTGAAGGCATGCAGTTCGATCGCGGCTACCTGTCGCCGTACTTCATCACCAACCCGGACAAGATGACTGTCGAACTCGACAACCCGTACATCCTGATCCACGAAAAGAAGCTGTCGAACCTGCAGTCGATGCTGCCAGTTCTCGAAGCAGCTGTTCAGAGCGGTCGTCCGCTGCTGATCATCGCTGAAGATATCGAAGGCGAAGCGCTCGCGACCCTCGTGGTCAACAAGCTGCGCGGCGGCCTGAAGGTTGCAGCGGTCAAGGCACCGGGCTTCGGCGATCGTCGCAAGGCGATGCTGCAGGACATCTCGATCCTTACCAAGGGCGAAATGGTCAGCGAAGATCTGGGCATCAAGCTCGAGAACGTTACGCTCGGCATGCTGGGTGAAGCCAAGCGCGTCACCATCGACAAGGACAACACCACCATCGTCGACGGCGCCGGTAGCCAGGAAGACATCCAGGCCCGAGTCGGTGAGATCAAGGCTCAGATGGAAGCCACCACCAGCGACTACGACCGTGAGAAGCTGCAGGAACGTCTGGCGAAGCTCGCCGGCGGTGTTGCCGTGATCAAGGTTGGCGGCGCTTCGGAAGTCGAAGTGAAGGAACGCAAGGACCGCGTTGATGACGCGCTCCACGCCACCCGCGCTGCTGTCGAAGAAGGCATCGTCCCGGGCGGCGGTACCGCGCTGCTTTACGCATCGAAGGTGCTCGAAGGCCTGAAGGGCGACAATGACGATCAGACCCGCGGTATGGACATCGTGCGCCGCGCGATCCTCGCTCCGGTCCGTCAGATCGCTCAGAACGCCGGTCACGATGGCGCGGTTGTCTCTGGCAACCTGCTGCGTGAAGGCGACGAAACGCAGGGCTTCAATGCCGCGACCGACACCTATGAGAACCTCGTCGAAGCAGGCGTGATCGACCCGACCAAGGTCGTACGCACCGCACTTCAGGACGCAGCTTCGGTTGCTGGCCTGCTGATCACCACCGAAGCGGCAATCACCGACGCTCCGGAAGACAAGGCCGCTGGCGGTCCGCCAATGCCCGATATGGGCGGCATGGGCGGCATGGGCGGAGGCATGGGCTTCTAAGCTCGGTCACTTCCACGCTTACAAAAAGGCCCCGGAGGACGTTCGTCTTCCGGGGTTTTTTGTTGGTCGAATTGGCGGGTTCCCTTTCCTGCGTCGCTGGAGCATGCTTTGGCATGATTTTCTCACAAGGGGACCGTTCGTGAAGACAAGACTAGCTGCCGCTCTGCTAGCCTCCGCCGCGCTTGCAGGATGCGATGCGATGACATCGGCGCCGGTTGCGACCATCGAATGCGCGACCACGCAGACCGAATGCCTGAATGACTGGTTTGAAACGAAGTTCGAGGAAGAGCTGAAATTCAGCCCGCTGCGGCAAACTGCGCTGGGCCTCAAAACCGACTACGACAAGATCGACGATTTCACAGTCGAAGCGGCGCAAGCGCAGCTTAAGTGGTGGCAGCAGGCAACCGCCGAGATGGAAGCCAATTTCGACTATGACGAGCTGACCGACGAAGCCAAGCTGTCATGGGACATGTGGCAATTCCGCAAGGATCAGGCCGAAGCCGCTGCAGACTTCCGCGAGCAAGAATACATCCTCACCCAGATGAACGGCCTGCATACCGGGCTACCAAGTTTCCTGCTGACCCAGCATAAGGTCGAGGATGAAAGCGATATGACCGCATTCATCGCTCGGCTTGGCGGGATCGGCACGGCGATGGATCAACTGCTCGCACGCGCTCAAGCCAATGCCGAAGCTGGCACGCGTCCACCCCGCTACGCCTATGACGCTGTCATCAATGAGTCGGGCAAACTAATCAGCGGCGCACCGTTCGATGATCGCGAGCCCTCGGCACTATGGGCTGCCAGCGAAGGGCACCTGTCCAAGCTGGTCGAAGACGGTGCGATCAGTCAGGAACGCGCCGATGAATTGCGCGAAGAAGCCCGCACGGCTCTGATCGATCAGATGGCACCAGCCTATCAGCGCGTGATCGAATGGTTCACGCAAGACCGCGCGAACACAGGCGACATCGCTCAGGGCGTCGGAGCTCTCGCCAATGGCGAGGACTTCTACAATTACCGCCTCGGCCTGATGACCACGACCGAGCTGACAGCTGACGAAATCCATGAAACGGGCCTCGCCGAAGTCGCGCGCATTCGCGGCGAAATGGAGGCGATCAAGGATCAGGTTGGCTTTGAGGGCGACCTGCTCGATTTCTTCACCTTCACCCGTGAGGACGATCAGTTCTTCTTCTCGAACGACGATGCCGGCGCGCAGGAGTATATCGCCCGCGCCAAAGCGCATATCGACACTCTGACTACCAAACTTCCCGACTATTTCGGGACATTGCCAAAGGCACCGCTCGAAGTGCGCCGGGTCGAGCCTTTCCGCGAACAGGATGGCGCCGCTCAGCACTACCGCGTCGGCACGCCCGACGGGTCGCGACCGGGTATCTACTACGCTCACCTGTCCGACATGAGGGCGATGCCGATCCCCGTGCTGGAAGCGATCGCTTATCACGAAGGCAATCCCGGGCACCATATGCAAAGCTCGATCGCGCAAGAGCTGACCGAGATGCCGCAGTTTCGTGCCAAGGGCGGGTACATTCCAGCCTTTGGCGAGGGCTGGGGCCTGTATTCCGAGCTACTTGCCAAGGAGATGGGAGCCTACGAAGACCCCTATTCCGACTTCGGGCGGCTCACCAATGAGATGTGGCGGGCGATCCGCTTAGTGGTCGACACGGGCATCCACTCGAAGGGTTGGAACGAGCAGAAGGCAGTCGACTACTTCCTTGCAAATTCGCCGATGCCAGAGACAACTGTGCGATCCGAAGTCCGCCGCTATTTCGTGCTGCCCGGTCAGGCGACGTCCTACAAGATCGGCATGATCCGCATCCAGGAATTGCGGGCCAAAGCCGAAGAGGAACTGGGCGACGCCTTCGACATTCGCGGCTTTCACGACACGGTTCTGGGCGGCGGTTCGGTGCCGCTATCGGTGCTGGAAAAGCGGATCGATCAATGGATCGCGAAGGTCAAAGCGGCCTGATCTGCACTTCTCCGGAAAGATAAAAAAGGGGCGGAATAGCACTACGCTACTCCGCCCCCTTTTGTTTGTCGGTTGGAAGGCCTAGCCGCCTTTGCGGCTGGCCTCTGCGGCTTCGATTACATCGGCATCCCAAGTGACTTGGGTCTGCGTCTGCGGGTTGAAGCGGGTGTTGGCGTAGGATGCCTCTTCCGCTGCCGCGATTTCGGCTGCGGTGAGATGCTCGCTTGACTCCAGTGCGAACACGTCGATCCCGCGGGTGATCTCGGTTCCGTAGATCCTGCCATTGTACCAATAGGATGACCAATATCCGCCCACTACCAGCTGTTCATCGCTGATCGAGCCGCGGTCGAAATAGGCGATCTCTTTCGGGTTGGCGCTGTCGGTGAAGTCCATCACGCTGATCCCGCCCTGATACCAGGACTGCACAAAGATATCGCGGCCCGGCACCGGAATGATCGAGCCGTTATGCGCGACGCAGTTCTCATACTCTCCCTGCGGCCCCGGCATCTTGTAGTGGCTGCGGAATTCAAGCTTGCCGTCGACGATATCGTAGATCGCATTGGCGCCCCACGTCATCGGGTCGGATGCCTTGCAACGCGGACGTCCGCCCCCTCCCCATTCGTCGGTGAAGACGACCTTCGTGCCATCGTTGTTGAAGGTCGCGGAGTGCCAATAGGCAAAACCCTTGTCGAACACCGCATCGATCCGGACCGGGTTCATCGGGTCGGAAATATCCATCAGGATTCCATTGCCCGAACAAGCGCCAGCGGCGAGGTTCAGGCTCGGGAAGACGGTGATGTCATGGCATTGGTTGGTCTGGCGCGTGTCCTGCGCACCTTCCTCGCTTTCGCCGCCTTCCCACAGACCGGCAATCTCTCCGGTTTCGGCATCAGCGAACACGCGCGGACTGCTGACGATGCGCGACTGTGACGGATCGGCAATCGGAATCTCGATTACGTCGATGCTGAACAGAGCCGTCCGGCTATCGGCGGGGTTATCGATGCAGCGCGCGAGTTCTTCCTGCTCGCGAACGCGCGACGTCCCCGAATTGTAGACGATCAGCTTCTCATCATCGGCACTGACGATCGAGTGCGTGTGACTGCCACGGCAAGTTTGCACCTGCCCAACCTGACGCACCGCAGTGAGATCGGAAATGTCGAAAATGCGCAGGCCGCGGAAGCGCTCTTCGCTGACCTCTGCCTGCACGCCTTGCAGTCCGCAATCGACCCGGCCACGGGTTTGTTCGACGCTCATCACTAGCAGGTTGCCGGCGACCGAGACGTCGCCTTGCCCGCCTGGGCAAACCACTGAGCTCATCAATGTCGGCGCACCATCGTCACCAAGCTTGTAAATGTTGAAGCCGTGATAGTTGCCCGCGACCATGATGTCGTCGAAGAACGCCATGTCGGTGTTGGCGAAGTCGAGCAACGGCGTGCGTTCGGCGAACTGGGTAAGGCTCTCTTCTTCCTCGCGCGGGGAGGTAGGATCGGCTTGATCGCTTTCGGCAAGCGCCTTTGCGAGTTCTGCGGCCTCTTCGGCCAATGCCTTTGCCTTGGCAAGAACTGCGGCAGCGCCGCCCTCGCCTTCGGTTTCGCTCTCATCCTCGTCATCTTCACGATCGGGCACAGCGACACGCAAATCTGCCGGGTTCTCAGGGTCGAAGAAACCCGCAGGCTTTGAAAGCGTCGCAACCTTGCGCAAATTCAGGATCGCTTCTTCGGCATCGTCAAAGCCCGAAGCAAGAGAAGCACGCGGATCGGGCGAAAGACCGGCGAGCAGCACGTCCATCCGGTCGATCTCGGCCTTCTGATCGTTCTCGATATCGCCAACGAAGCGGAACAGGATCGGGTCGGCTGCGCTGCCGGGCTGTCCCAACAATTCATCGACCATATCGATGGCGCCTTCGTGATGGGCGATCATCAATGTCAGGAACTGGCGATCAAACTCGGTCCCCTCGGCAGCGGCCAGTGCCGCCATCTGGTCGGGCGTCGCCATGCCGGCCATTGTCGAGTGATCAACCATGGCATGGTTTGAATGGTCGCCCATGTTGTGTCCTGCATGGCCGCTTGTGCCGACCATCACGGTCTTCTCACCGCGGGTCGAGAGCCACTCATTCATGAACATGATCTCATCGTCCTGGCTGGACTCGATCCGCCCGGCGATGGCGACGATATCTTCGGTGTTGGTGCGGTCTTTGACCAGTTTGGCCATTTCCACCGCTTGCTGATGATGCACGATCATACCTTGCATGAAGGTCACGTCGGCATCGGTGTACTTCGCGCTGGCGAGCTGGGTCGCTTCATCTGCGGTCAGAACCTTGCTGGCCTGACCCGGCGCACCGGGTTGGACGATCTGCGGCGCGGTTTGCGCAAGGGCGAGTGTAGAGCTGCCAAGCAGCATGGCGGTGAGGATCGCGCGCGAACCGCGCGCTGCAGAAGTATTGGAGGTCATCGTGAAGTCCTGCTGATGATTGATTGACCGCTACACTGACGAGCCTTGACGCACAGTCAAGCCAATTAGCATGGGGCTTGACAATCCATGATATAATATTTCATTTGACCATCGATCGCCCTCGATTTCTTCCGCAAGACTGCATGAAAATAGCCTGCCCAACCTAACAATGCGGAATCGGTCGCTTTCGGCGCACCTTTCATCGCGCGCGGCGAATCGAGCGCTTGCCGGGACGAATCGCTGCCCTCTAGGGCTGCATTGTTAAGACGCCAGTAACCCTGACGGAGTATCGTTTACATATGTCATCCTCACGCTGGTCCGCCCTATTCGCTGCCTTTGCAGGCATCGCTCTTACCGTCAGCCCTGCCTCCGCGCAGACCAATGATCTTGAAGCCAGCTTCGATAGTGCGCTTGGCACCGAGCTGCGCAATCCGCAGACTTATGAGGCCGTTTATGCAAACGGCTTCGAACAGCGCATTGCCGAGCTTGCCAATGGCGACAATGGCCGGATCGGCGTTGCAGCCATGGATCTCGCCACGGGTGAGCAGATCATGGTCCTGGGGGACCAATTGTTCCCGATGGCGTCGACCAGCAAGATTGCGGTCGCTGCCGCCTATCTCGAAATGGTCGAGCAAGGGAAGTACTCGCTAACCAGCGAGTTCCCGCTGCTGCTCCCCGTCCGTTCGGCCAAGTTCTCATCCGCCGCCGCGCCCAAGCGCAAAGGCAAGTACATGCCTGCGATCGACCTGATCGAAATCATGATCACGCGGTCGAGTAACCCGGCGACTGACACTTTGCTTGCTGCGGTCGGAGGCCCTGCGAAGGTCAATGACTGGATGCGGCGTCAGGGCATCAACGATTTCAGCATCGACCGGGATATTGCTACGCTAGTGCGCGATGACGGCGAATACGATCCCGCGGCCTGGATTGACCCACGCGATTCCGCGACACCGAAAGCGATGGTGCGACTGCTGCAAGGGCTTTACCGCGGCGACTTTCTCTCGGATCAAAGCCGCCGAGTTTTGCTCGGCGCGATGAGCCGCACGGTCACTGGCAAGCGCCGGATCGTTGCCAACATGCCTTCCGATACGCGTGTCAGCCACAAGACCGGATCGCTGAACAACACATCGAGCGATATCGGTATCATCGAAGCGCCCGATGGACGTGCGATTGCGGTGGCGATTTATGTCACCGGGCAAGGCACTCGGCGTAACCGCGAAGCGCGGATCGCTTCGATCGCGCGCGCACTTTATGACGGCTTCTCTGCCAAGGCGCGCAACCAGCGGGTCTGGACCAACGCGCCGCGCACGGGCGGTTGATCCAAAAGAAAAAGGCGGCGCCTTTCGGCACCGCCCTTTCCTGAATTAGCTATCTTCCTTACGGAAGAATGCTGCGGCGAATTACTCGCCCGAAACAGCTTCAGCAGCTGCGTCGGCAGCGCCTTCAGCGGTTTCAACAGCAGCGTCGGCGGCGCCTTCAACAGCTTCGCCGGTTGCTTCAGCAGCGCCTTCAGCGGCATCGGCAGTCGCGTCAGCAGCTTCACCAGCAGCGTCGGTAACGGCTTCAGCGTTTGCTTCGGCGTCAGCAGCCATGGCGTCTACGGTTTCGCCGGCCTTGTCAGCGGTTTCGCCGCAAGCAGCGAGGCCCAGAGCCGAGGTTGCAACAGCAGCGGCAAGAACGAACTTACGCATAATTTCAATTCCTTATTCAGCGAGTGAATTTCGCGCGCCCTATCTCAGGACTGCGCCAAAGCCGAGCTTCTGACCCCCGACTCTGCAATCTAAATAGTGGCGGCAATGTGGCAATGCAAGTCAATTATGGCGCTTTTGCCATATTTCTGCCTTTTTTCGGCCATTTTAGGGCGGATTGAGCGGCAATTGAGGCAGTTTGCGGTCACAATTGACCCGCATTTGGATTGTGAAACTCCGACCAAAGCGGCTTACGCCCCCTGCCCTCGGCTGCTAGCAACCTGCCATGTCCGAACAGCAACATCTCTATCTCGTCGATGGTTCATCCTACATCTTCCGCGCCTATCACCGCCTGCCCCCGCTAACCGATCCGGAAGGCACGCCAGTTGGAGCGGTGTATGGCTACACCACGATGCTCTGGAAGCTCGCGGATGATTTGGATGCTGCAGACGGGCCAACCCATCTGGCCGTGATCCTGGACAAGGATTCGAAGAGCTTCCGCAACGATATCTACCCGGAATACAAAGCCAATCGGCCGGAGCCGCCGGAGGATCTGCGTCCGCAATTCCCGCTGATCCGCGACGCCACCCGCGCCTTCAGCCTGCCTTGTATCGAAGAAGCGGGGCTGGAGGCCGATGACCTGATCGCGTCCTATGCCCGCGAAGCCCAGCGGCAAGGCTGGAATGTCACGATCGTCTCATCCGACAAGGATTTGATGCAGCTGATCGGCGAGGTGGATGGTGCACGTATCGACATGCTCGACACGATGAAGAGCGCGCGCATCTATGTTCCGGAGGTCGAAGAGAAGTTCGGTGTGGAGCCCGAGCTGGTCGGCGATGTCCTCGCGCTTATGGGTGACAGCGTCGACAACATCCCCGGAATTTATGGCGTAGGCCCGAAGACCGCGAGCAAGCTGATCTGCGAACACGGCTCGCTCACCGCCGCGCTCGATTTCGCTCCCGAGATGAAGAAATCGAAGCTGAAGGAGCGCTTGCTCGAAGGTCGCGAAGACGCGGAGATGAGCCGCGTTCTGGTGACGCTGAAAGAGGATTGCGATCTTCCAGTCGCACTCACCGATATGGAGCTGGTCAAAATTCCCGAGGAACCGCTTGCCGCGTTCCTAGCAAAGCATGGCTTTACTTCGCTTCTCAAGCGGCTGGGGACAGGGTCGGGCAGCCCTGAGCGCGCGAACAATTTGCATCCTGACAAAGCTGACAAGGCCGGCGATGCGGGCACCGAACAGGGCAATCGCCAATCGATCCCAGACATGCCAAAGCTCGACCGTGGCGCCTACGAAACTGTGCAGAGCATGAACCGGCTCGAAGCATGGGTCGCCCGCGCTACTGCGGCGCGTCTGGTGGCCGTCGATACCGAGACATCCGCGCTCGATGCGATGCAGGCCGATCTGGTCGGGGTGAGCCTCGCGCTTGGTCCCAACGATGCGTGCTACATTCCGCTGGCGCATGGCGGCACCGACATGTTCGACGAAAAGCCCGAACAGATCGACCTCGACGCGGCCATTGCCGCACTAAAGCCACTGCTCGAGGACGATTCTGTCACCAAGATCTTCCAAAACGGCAAATACGATCTCAACGTTTTGGCGCGCTATGGCGTAATGGTCAGCCCGATCGAAGATACGATGATCGTCAGCTTCGATCTCGACGCCGGGCGCGGGGAAGCCGGGATTGGCGGCGGGCACGGCATGGACGAGCTGTCCGACCGACATCTCGGCCACACTCCCTTATCGTTCAAGGAAGTGTGCGGGACCGGCAAGAAACAGATCCCGTTTGGCGAGGTCCCGCTCGATCGCGCGACTGAATACGCTGCGGAAGACGCCGATGTAACGTGGCGACTATACCAACATCTCAAGCCGCGTCTGGCCGAAGAAGGCGGAACCAAAGTCTACGAACGTGTCGACCGTCCGCTGATCCCGGTGGTCGCTGGAATGGAACGCGAAGGGATCAAGGTCGACCGTGAGCGCTTGGCTGGTCTCTCAGGGGAGTTCGCCAAGGAGATTGGCCGTCTGGAAGGCGAGATACACGAACTTGCCGGTCAGGAATTCGCGGTTGGCAGCCCCAAGCAATTGGGCGAAATCCTGTTCGACAAGCTCGACTACAAGGGCGGCAAGAAAGGCAAGAGTGGGCAATATTCGACCGATCAGTCGGTCCTCGAAAGACTGGCGGGCGAAGATGCGCCGATTGCCAACAAGGTGCTGGAATGGCGCCAACTGGCAAAGCTCAAATCGACCTACACCGATGCACTGCAGCAGGCGATCAACCCAAATACCGGGCGGGTTCATACGAGCTATTCGCTGGTAGGCGCGCAGACCGGTCGGCTCTCCTCGACCGATCCCAACCTGCAGAACATCCCGATCCGGACTGCCATCGGCCGCCAGATCCGTGAGGCTTTCGTACCCGAAACCGGAAACGTCCTGCTCGCCGCGGACTATTCGCAAATCGAGCTTCGGCTCGCTGCGCATATGGCCGAGGTCGATACGCTCAAAGAAGCCTTTGCCAATGGCGAGGACATCCACGCCCGCACGGCAACCGAGATGTTTGGCGAAGTCACTCGCGACACCCGCGCGCAGGCCAAGACGATCAACTTCGCGATCCTCTACGGCATCTCACGCTGGGGGCTCGCGGGCCGGCTCGAAGTGGAACCGGATGAAGCGCAAGCGATGATCGACACCTATTTCCAGCGCTTTCCCGGTATCCAGCGCTACATCATGGAGACGCTCGAAAGCGTGCGCGAGTTCGGCTATTCGGAGACACTGTTCGGGCGCAAGACGTGGTTCCCGCGCATCAAGTCCAAGAACCAGGCTGAGCGCCAAGGGTCAGAACGCGCAGCGATCAACGCACCCATTCAGGGAACCAGCGCCGACATCATCAAGCGCGCGATGGCGCGGATGCTGCCTGCTCTGCGCGACGCGGGCCTTAATCAGGTGCGCATGCTGTTGCAGGTGCACGATGAACTGGTGTTCGAACTGCCCGAGAGCGACGTTGCTGCTGCATCGCCGATCATCGAGCGAGTGATGGCCGAAGCTGCACTACCAGCCGTGTCCCTCGACGTGCCGCTAGCAATCGATATCGGCACGGGTGCGAGCTGGGACGCAGCGCACTAACAACGACGCTAGTCTTTCTCGGGCTCGCCGTGCTTCTTGGCCCGCGTTGGTTCAAGCGTTTCTGGCACAAGGAAGCCAATCGGATTGACCTCGGCGGCGCGCTTTTTCAGTTCGCCGCGCATCTTGCGATATTCGGCTTCCATCTTGGACGTGACCGTGGCGCGCGAATCCTTCAGCGCCTCGTCGAAATCTTCGGCAGAAACCTCGGAAACTTCGCCGCCGACACGCCTAAGCGCGCCGAGTCCGGCCCTGCGCACCACGTCTTCGAGATCGGCGCCGGTGAAACGTGCCGTCTTCTCGGCAATCGCGACCAGATCGACATCGTCCGCAAGCGGCATACCGCTGGTGTGAATCTTGAGAATGTGTTGGCGACCCGGCGCGTCGGGCGTGCCGACATAGACCAATTCGTCGAACCGGCCTGGCCGCAGCAAAGCCGGATCGACGAGTGTCGGACGGTTGGTCGCGCCCACGACAATCACGGATTGCAGCTCTTCAAGCCCATCCATCTCGGCAAGGATCGTGTTGACCACGCGGCCTGTGACTTGCGGTTCACCCTGTCCGGATCCGCGAGCGGGCACGAGGCTGTCGATCTCGTCGATGAACAGGACGCAAGGCGCAACGGCGCGGGCGCGCTGAAACAGGCGCGCGATCTGCTGTTCGCTTTCGCCGTACCATTTGGAAAGTAGGTCCGAGCTCTTCATCGAGATGAAGTTGGCGTCGGCTTCTTTCGCGACGGCCTTAGCCAGCAAAGTCTTTCCGGTTCCCGGAGGCCCATAGAGCAGGAAGCCTTTCGCCGGGCGGATGCCTAGACGCCGGAACGCGTCAGGGTTTTTGAGCGGTAGCTCGATCCCCTCTTTCAGCTTATCGATCGCATCGCCGACGCCGCCGATATCGTCCCATGAGACGTTGGGCATCTGCACCATGACTTCGCGCATCGCCGATGGTTGAATGCGTTTAAGCGCCGAGAGGAAGTCCTCGCGGGTGACGCACAAATCCTCGAGCACGTCAGGCGGAATGGTCCGCTCATCCAGATCGAGCCGCGGCATGATCCGACGGACAGCGTCGATCGCAGCCTCGCGCGCCAGTGCAGCGATATCAGCACCGACGAAGCCATGGGTAACGCGCGCGAGTTCCTTGATATCGACCGCTTCTTCGAGCGGCATCCCGCGCATATGGATCGCAAGGATTTCGCGCCTGCCGCTTTCATCCGGCACCCCAATGACAATCTCGCGGTCGAAGCGACCCGGGCGGCGGAGCGCCTCATCAATCGCATCGGGGCGGTTGGTCGCTGCGATCACCACCAGGTTGGCGCGCGCCTCAAGGCCGTCCATCAGCGTCAGCAGCTGCGCCACCAGACGCTTCTCAGCCTCGCCCGGCACTTGCGTGCGTTTGGGGGCGATCGAGTCGATCTCGTCGATGAAAATGATAGCGGGCGCGGCGCGGGTCGCTTCCTCAAACACTTCGCGCAGGCGCTTTTCGCTCTCACCATAGCCCGAACCCATGATTTCGGGACCGTTGATGGTGAAGAACTCAGCGTCGGATTCATTGGCCACCGCTTGCGCCAGCCGGGTTTTGCCGGTGCCGGGAGGGCCGTGGAGCAACACGCCCTTGGGCGGGTCGACGCCAAGCCGCGTGAACAACTCCGGATAGCGTAGCGGCAGCTCGACCATTTCGCGCAGCTGCTGGATGGTGTCTTCCATCCCGCCGACATCGTCGTAATTCACAACCGCGCGTGCGTCGCGCGGTTCTTCGAACTCGGTGCGCAATTCGACTTCGGTATTCTCGTCGATGTGGACGATGCCCTTTGGGCTGGTCGACGCTACCGAGAGGCGGATCTGGGTCAGCGCATAAGCTGGTGCGCGGAGCAGCTGTCGCACATCGGACGGCATGTTCTGTACCGGCTGCTGCCCGGTTGTGGCGACCAGATCTCCTGCAACCAGCGGCTTTCTGAAGAAATTCCGCTTGAGCGCCTGAGTCGGCCCTTGCAGGCGCATTTCCCGCTGAGCCGGAGCAAACACCACCCGTGTTGCTGGACGGGATTCGGCTGCGACGACTTCAACATGCTCGCCCGATCCCGCTTCAGCATTGCCGCGCTGCAACCCGTCGAGCCGAACCACATCCAGCGTGTCGTCTTCCTGGTAGGCGGCCATGGCAATGGCTGCGGTCGCACGTTTGCCGGTGATCTCAACCACGTCGCCTTCCGTGATGCCGAGCTCCTGGAATGCCGAGCGCGGCATCCGCGCGATGCCTTGTCCCGATTCTTCCTGCCTCGCAGGTGCGACTTGGAGGCGCGCGGTACGGCTGGAAGTGGCGGCATCGGCGTCGGCCATGGGCAGTCCTTTAAGCTAAACGAGTCGCAATCAATTGATTGCGCTAGCTAAGGAGGAGCGCAGGTGATTGCAAACCGCTAACCCCCTTGGGTCAGCTCTTGGGTATCAAATCTGCTGCAGGCAGAAAAAAGCCCGGCACGAGGCCGGGCTTGAAAAGTTTGGGAGAGGATGCCTGAAAGGCACGATCAGTTATGTTCGCGGATCGAATATTGTGCAAGTGCGAATGACGCATTTATAGTTGCAAATTTCGCAACTTTGAACGGCTTTCTGTCGCATTGGTGTCAAACTTTGCAAACAATCTGCCTAAAGTTTGTGCATTCACTCAAATTTGCTCGGAAAGTGACCTCAGCAAAGCATGCCAAAGCGATTCTCGCTATGTTGCGTCGCAGCATTCACGGTGGCTGTCTCACGTAGTGACTAGGCGTGACAGGCGCGTTTGAAGGCGATAATCAGGCCACCCAAGGCCGGATACGGCAACCCAATGCTCGCCTCATCAGGATGTTCCCATGAACAAACTCTATCCTAACGCTGCTGCCGCGCTCGAAGGGGTGCTCTCAAACGATATGCTGATCGCTGCCGGTGGCTTTGGCCTTTGCGGCATTCCCGAAAGGTTGCTCGATGCGATCCGCGACAGCGGGGTCACGGGGCTGACCTTCGCCAGCAATAATGCGGGGATCGACAACGAAGGCATCGGGAAGCTGCTGCGAACCAAGCAGGTCAAAAAGATGATCTCGTCCTATGTCGGCGAGAACAAGGAGTTTGAGCGGCAATTCCTATCTGGCGAACTCGAAGTCGAGTTCTGCCCGCAAGGCACCTTGGCCGAGCGCATGCGCGCTGGCGGTGCTGGCATCCCCGGCTTCTACACCAAGACCGGCGTCGGCACACAGGTCGCCGAGGGCAAGGAACACAAGGATTTCGGCGGCGAGCAATATATCCTCGAAGAGGGAATCTTCGCCGACCTTGCAATCGTCAAGGCATGGAAAGCCGATGAAACCGGCAACCTGATGTTCCGCAAGACCGCCCGCAATTTCAATCAGCCCGCGGCAACTTGCGGCAAGATCTGCGTTGTCGAAGTCGAAGAGATTGTGCCCGCCGGTTCACTCGATCCCGACGCGATCCACCTGCCCGGCGTATTCGTCAATCGCATGGTGCTCGGCGCGCCCTACGACAAGAAGATCGAGTTCCGCACCACTCGTGAGAGGGAAAACGCCTGATGTTCGGAAAGAAATCCAATCCGAACGCCATCGATGTCGATGGCTTCGATTTCCTCAAGGACTCGGTAGAGGTTGCGCGCCTTTGGGTGGAGAACGAAGGACCCGCGACTTGCCTGATCCAGCCGGACAGGCTCGAGCAACCCGAGGCATTCGGATTGTTGATGGTCGACACAATTCGCCACGGCGCCCGCGCCTACGCTCAGTGCTATGGCATTAGCGAAGAGGAAGCGTTGCAGCGGATCTGGCAAGGGGTCGATATGGAGCGCTCGCACAACACGACCGATCTCGACACCGTCCAGGATTTCGACCCGGACCAATAGTCGGCATGCGCGCAGTCTCCATCTTTGGTCTGATAGCGGCATCACTCGCTCTGCAAGGCTGCGTCGCGGCGATCATCCCTGTCGTGGCGGGTGCGACCATGGCGCGCACGACGACCGACGGGAAGGAGCCCGGCGAAGACGAACGTGCGGCTGAACAACAGCAAGCAGCGCTTGCCGCGCGAGACGAACTTTCGCAGATCGCCGCCACACCGCCGCCAGATGCCGCACTTCGCGCCCCACCCTCTGCAGTCCAGTCCAATCTGGCGGACACTGACGCCTATGATGAGCTGATCCGCTACGCCGTAGAGCAAGGCGCCGCTTCCGCGCGTGCAGCTCCGCCGCAATCGGCAATGCTGAGCGACCCGTCGACCTTGCGAGCCGTTCGTGCGCCGTGTGTGACCAACATTCCCACTGTGCTGATCGATCTCGATCCGGAAGAAGGTTCACTGACGACCGGCGATGCCACGCCCGCCCCGGCTGGACTGATCCAGGGCCTCGCAAGATTACGTGAAGCACAGATCGATATTGCATGGATTTCCGGTCAGTCAGCAGCGGATGCGGGCAACATCCGCATGGCCTTGAAACAGTCGGGCCTCGATCCTGAAAGCAAGGACCGTCTGCTGCTGATGCGTTATCCGGGTGATCGCAAACAGACCCGGCGCCGGGATCTCGCCAAGACATCCTGTGTCATCGCAATCGCAGGCGACGCACGCACGGATTTCGACGAATTGTTCGAATACCTCGTCAATCCTGAAGCCGCCCTCGCGCTTGAACTCCTCATTGGCCAAGGCTGGTTTCTGATCCCGCCAGCCCTAGCACCGGCCTCTCCTCAAACCGCACTTTCGACAGATTGAAGGCACACCGCATGACCCAAGAGACAATCGGATGGACCCGCGACCAGATGGCCGCCCGCGCCGCGCGCGAATTGCAAGACGGCTATTACGTCAATCTGGGTATCGGCATTCCGACTTTGGTCGCGAACCACATTCCCGAAGGCATGCAGGTAACCCTGCAGAGCGAGAACGGGATGCTTGGCATTGGGCCTTTTCCCTATGACGATGAAGTCGACCCAGACCTCATCAACGCCGGCAAGCAAACCATCAGCGAACTGCCGCACAGCGCCTATTTCGACAGCGCCACCAGTTTCTCCATGATCCGCGGCGGGCATATCGACCTGACCGTGCTCGGAGCGATGGAGATCGCAGAGAATGGTGACATCGCCAACTGGATGATCCCGGGCAAGATGATCAAGGGCATGGGCGGCGCGATGGACCTTGTCGCGGGCGTGAAGAAGATCATCGTGGTGATGGATCACGCCAGCAAGGCAGGCGATCCGAAGTTCATTCCCGAATGCACGCTGCCGCTAACCGGAACCAATGTGGTCGATATGATCATCACCAATCTCGGCGTTTTCCACCGCGCGGATCATGACAGTCCGTTCCGCCTGATTGAGCTGGCACCGGGTGTGACCGAGGAAGAGATCGCAGCGAAGACGACAGCGCAATACGAGGTGGCGCTAGAGCCGGCGTAGCGCCCTCTCGACTACATCGCGTTGGGATTGATCTCGATTGACGAGTCGTCACCCCATGTAGAAACCGAGCTGATCGTTCGGTTGTCATTGATGATCTTCATGACCCGCTTAAGCGAAGGCAAGCGATTCTGAGGCACGAAGTTGATCCGCTGAGCGTCGGTGATGACAGTGATCGCGAAGCTCTGGTCCTTCTTCGACTTCTCGCTTAACAGCGCGGCGCCCGCATCGGGCGCGACAGAAACCCCCATGCCGCTATCACCCAAAGCGATAAGATAGGAATTGATCGAGGCATCTGCGCGATAGGCGACCTGTGTTCGGCCAAGAGAAGAATCGCGGCACCAAGCCACCGCCTCGACAGGTTCATCGCTTTCTTGCCGGTCCTGCACTTTTTCCGCGACCATTCCACCCAAGAGCGCGCTCATCAGGCCCGCAGTCCCATCGGTTTTCGCGTCCTTGGCCTTTTTCTTGAAAGCAAGTTTCTCAGCGCATTCGGTGACGGGAATGGCAGGAGGCTGACTGACATTGGCTGCAGGAGGGGCAATCTCGCCAAATGCTGTATCGATCCAGTCGCGCAATTCCGACGCAGTGCGGACGGAGGATGTTGCGCGCATTTTGACGTACCAGCCCTTTACGGAGAACAGCACTACGCCTGTGCTTTTCGAATAGGTACTGTTGGGAGTATCATAAACTGCGCGCTGACCTTGCCAGACTTCGTTGCCAGGCCAGCCATATTGCTCAACTCCGAAGGCGAGTTGCGGATTTGCGTAGATATCGCGCATTTCAATACCGATCCTCGCCTGTTCAAACCACACCGGCACGCCGCCATTGGTATCGCGATAGATGTAGAGCGAAATCTCTTCTGGATCGTCGCCCATGCGGAATGAGAAACCGACATTGAGAAAGTCGGGCGCGAACTCCGTCGCCCGTGCGCGCGGCAGACCAGCCAGTGTTGTTGGCACGGCAATGCTGCTGTGCGGGTGCTCCCACACGCTATCGTTGTCAATCTGCAGCGCTCGCTGCGCGGCTGCGGGCGTGCTGAAAATCGCCACGGCGACTACCAACGCCGCCAACCGATTGAAAAACTTTGTCATGCGATCACTCCCCCTAGCTGGCGGAAACTGCCACGGATGGTTCGTTCGGGCAATGACAGCCTGATCGTCGCGGAGAATTGGAGCGCTGGGCCGCTTGACGCCGACCGCACTTTCAACGAGCAACATGACATATGTGGCTCAATCAACCCCGCAATCCGAATGCCCCTTTGGCGGGTCTGAAAGTCGTCGAACTTGCCCGCGTGCTCGCGGGACCATGGGCTGGGCAGATACTCGCCGATCTGGGCGCGGATGTGATCAAGGTCGAAAGCCCGGAAGGTGATGGCACGCGGCTGTGGGGTCCACCATGGGTAGAGCGCACCGATGCGACTGGGAAGGTCCACCGTGAAGCCGCCTACTACCATGCCTGCAATCGGGGAAAGCGCTCAATCATTGCGGACTTTGGCGACGAGGCAGGGCTAGCGCGGGTAGGCGAGCTTTGCCGCGATGCCGATGTCCTGATCGAGAACTTCAAGACGGGCGGTCTCGCCAGGTTCGGTCTCGACTACGCGTCGCTCACGTCGGACAATCCGCGACTGGTCTATTGCTCGATCACTGGCTTCGGGCAAACAGGACCGCGCGCTCACGAGGCTGGCTATGACTTCGTGATCCAAGGGATGAGCGGCTTCATGGCGGTTACGGGAGAGCCAGATGGCGTTCCGGTGAAGATGGGTATTTCTATCTCCGACCTGTCCACCGGCGTTTGGGCGGCCAACGGGATTCAGGCGGCACTCCTACAGCGTGTACGCACCGGTAAGGGGCAACATGTCGATATGAGCCTGCTCGATTGTTCGGTCGCGCTGCTCGCAAACCAGGCTAGCTACTTCATGACCACCGGCGACAATCCGCCAAGGATGGGGAATGCCCATGCCCAAGTCGCTCCCTATGGCGTGTTCCCAGTGAGCGACGGTCACGTGATCCTTTCGCCAGCAAATGACGGGCTATTCGTGAAGCTGGTCAAGATGCTGGACCGGGACGATTTGGCCGATGATCCACGCTTCACGTCCAATGCTGGCCGGGTCGAAAACGCAAAGGCGCTCGACGCAGAAATCGCGGCGATCACTGCAGGCTGGTCCAAGGCCGAACTGCTCGATGCTTGTCATCAGCATGGCGTCCCCGCTGGCCCGATCAACAATCTCGATGAGGTCTTTGCCGACCCGCAAGTGATCGCGCGGGGAATGCGGGTCGATCTTGGCGGAATGCCGGGCGTGCGGTCGCCCTTCGTGTTTTCCGAAGCCGAACTGGCGCTCGACCGGCCATCGCCGATGCACGGTGAAGACGGCTAGCTCAGCAGCCTCGCGCCGCTCCGCCACAATCGCTCGAACGGCCCCTGCCCCAGTTTTGATACCCAGATCGGCGACCAGATCAGCATCGCGGCGATCGGGACAAAGCTGAGCGCGAAAGCCTCCGCGCGGTTCACATAACCGAACAGCCCGCCACCCCACACTGCGAAGATCGCGCCAAGGATGACGCTGGTCATCAGATAGTTGGTCAGGGATAACCGGCCCACCGCTGCAAGCCGCTTCGATACGCCGCCTGCCTTGCTGAAAAACGCCATCGCCAAGGCAGCGTAAGCAACACCTAGCGCAACGTCGAACGGCGCGGAAAGAACCAGTGAAACCGGACCAGCCAGAGCGCCGGGAAAGCCATTGCTCGACACCCAAGAGGCAAGCCACAGCAGCGGCGGGATCGAAAGCACCGCGCAGACCGCTGCCAATCGCTGCAACCGGAATGTCCGCCATTCCGCCGCCAGCATGCGATCCTTCCAGAATGCCATACCAAGGACCATCGCGGCCAAGTTGATCGGCACCGAGCCTGCGATGATGCGCAGTTGCGCTCCCAATCCATCCAGCCTCCTCGGTACCCGTTCGCCAAGTGCTTCGCGTCCCTGCTCCAGCGAAAACTGGATCGCGCGCGGATCACTGCCGAAATTACGTTCCACCATCAGCATCACGTCGCTGTTCAACCGGCCCTGCGTCCAATCGTAGACCGCGCTGCCGAATGCGGTGATCCCTCCGCCGATATGAACAGCCACGAGTCCGATGGCGACGGCCACAAGCGCACGCACCGATAGCTGAGCAAGGAACGGCAAAGCGCATCCTGCCAGCGCGTAGGCGCGCAGGATGTCGTTGCTGGCTAGTAGGGTCGCATGGACCAACCCTATCACGAACAACACAGCCATCCGCGCAAAGTGCGCGCGCCACGCCCGCTCGCCGCCCTTTTCAAGCAGGATGATACATCCCGCGCCGAACAGCATGGCAAACAATGTACGGAACTTGTCTTCAATGAAGACGAAACTAGCCGCCCAAACCAGCCGGTCGAACGGCCCTTCGGGCACGCCACTGGCCAGCGGGTTGTAGTAGCCCTGCGACGGCAGCGCGAAAACATAGACGTTCATCCAGACGATGCCGATCACTGCCAGCCCGCGCAAAGCGTCGAGCTGGGTGATGCGGTCTGAGCCTGGGTCGGTGGGCGCCGTCATGACAGACGCCCTAGCAGATCAGGCGAGCGCTGCCTTGAGATCGTCGATGAGGTCGGTGCGTTCCCATGGGAACAGATCGCCTTCGGCTGTGCGGCCGAAGTGACCATAGGCCGCGCTCTTCCGGTAAATCGGCTTGTTGAGGCCGAGATGCGTACGGATACCGCGCGGCGTCAGGCCGCCCAGCTTACCGATGCTGGCGATAGCGCCTTCGATGGCCGCGTCGTCGACACCGTCTGCGCAGGTCCCGTGTGTATCGACATAGAGTGAAAGCGGCTCGGACACGCCGATGGCGTAAGCAATCTGGATCGTGCATCGGGTCGCGAGACCAGCGGCGACTACGTTCTTTGCAAGATAGCGGGTGATGTAGGCCGCGCTGCGGTCAACCTTGGTCGGGTCTTTGCCGCTGAACGCGCCGCCGCCATGGGGCGAAGCGCCGCCATAGGTGTCGACGATGATTTTGCGGCCCGTGAGGCCCGCGTCACCATCGGGACCGCCAATTACGAAGCTGCCGGTCGGGTTGATGTGCCACGCAGTGTCGTCGGACACAAAACCATCGGGCAGGATGTCGGTAACGACGCGCTTAACATAGGCGTGCAGCTCCGCTTCCTTTTCGCCTTCGTCATAGCCCGGCGCATGCTGGGTGCTGACGACCACTGCGGTGCAGGCCACAGGCTTGCCATCGACATAGCGCAGTGTGACCTGGCTCTTGGCGTCGGGCTCCAGGAACGGGGCCGCACCCGAGTGACGATCTGCCGCCAGCTTTTCTAGGATCTTGTGGCTGTAATCGAGGGTCGCCGGCATGAGATCGGGCGTCTCGTCACAGGCAAAACCGAACATTATGCCCTGGTCGCCCGCGCCTTCATCCTTGTTCGACCCATCTTCACCAGCATCGACGCCCTGCGCGATATGCGCCGACTGTCCGTGCAGGTGGTTCTCGAAGGTCAGCGTCTTCCAGTGGAAGCCGTCCTGCTCGTAGCCGATGTCGCGAACGGTGCTGCGAACGGCCTGCTCGATTTCTTCCTTCGCGCCCGGAGCCCAGCCGCCATTGACGGCCCATTCTTCGTTGTTCTCATCATACATCGGCGCGCAGCGGATTTCGCCGGAAAGGATCACGCGCTGCGTGGTCGTCATAGTTTCGCAGGCGATGCGCGATTCCGGGTCCTTCGCCAGCATCAGGTCGACGATCGCGTCGGAGATCTGGTCGGAGACTTTGTCGGGGTGGCCTTCGGAAACGCTTTCGGAAGTGAACAGATAATCGCTGCGCATCGGGACCCTCGGTCTGATATGTCGATGGAACGGCTTCCAAAGGGATATAAGGAAACCTTTATGTGTGGCTGCCGCCCTAGCCGCGTGCGCGGAGCAGCGCAAGCGCTCTTGGCAGGCCAATACCAATGAGGATGAGCAGCGCGGCCCATGCCAGTGGAAGCGCGTTTCCGAACCGGGCAAACAGCGTCGGCGGTTTGGCCTCGGGTATCAGTCCATCAAGCCTGCCAGCTTCGCCCGTGGGGATCGTCCCGCGCACAATTCCATTGGCATCGATCACCGCGCTGATCCCGGTTGTAGTGGAGCGCAAAACCGGCAGGCCTTCCTCGATCGCCCGCATGCGCGCTTGCCCGAGATGCTGGGGTGGACCCCACCAACCGAACCAGCCATCGTTGGATGGATTGAAGATGTAGTCGGGCCGATTGTCGCGGTCGACAGTCTGGCCCGAAAAGACGATCTCATAGCAGATCTGGATGCCAGCGCGGCCATGTTCGCCAAGGTCGAGCGTGCGTGGGCCGGGGCCGGGTTTGTAGTCGATCGTACCGGCAACGAGCCGCGAAAGCCCAAGCGGCTCAAGGATCGGACGCATCGGCAGGTACTCGCCATAGGGGACGAGATGCGCCTTGGCGTAGTGCGCGGTGATTTCGCCTTCGCCGTTCAACCCGAGTACGGAATTGCGCGCGCTGATGGCACCGAGGATACCATCTTCACGCTCGCCAATGTCGAGATTGACTACGCCGGTGAGCAGCGTCGATTGTTCGCCTATGACCGATCCAATGCGGCGCCGCGCAAATTCTGGATTGGTCGCAGCAGTCGTCGCGTAGTAGCGCTTTGGATAGCCATCTTCGAGATAGTCCGGGATTGCGCTTTCGGGCCACAGAACCAAGCGGGATTGTTCGCGGCCCGGTAGCGAGAGGTCCGCAATCCGACCGAATTGCTCTTCGAACTTGGTCGGATCGTTGATTTCGTCTTGAGTCAGCAGGGGCTGGATCAGGGCGTAGCGGATTTCAGACGCTTGCTGCGGATCGAGCCGCGGGACAAGCATTCCAATCACGATCACCGCAGCGACAAAAGCAGCCACCGGAATGTCTCGCCGTATGATGGTGTCGGCAATACCTGCGGCACAGATTATGGCGAATCCGGACAAGCCATAGGTACCGGCCCATGGCAGCGCGCGCGCGAGGCCAGGACCATCCAAACCGCCAAGCAGGAGCATTCCTAGGGGCGGCCACGGATAACCTGTAAAGACCCAACTCCGGAGCCATTCCGTTACGATCCAAGTGGCGGCAAGAAGGACAGCGAATACCGGAAACGATGCATGACATGAGGGTTCGCGGGGCACACCCATAGCTTCGCTGATTTCGTGCACTGTTGCTTCGGCCCCGCCTGGTGGTCGAGTTAGCACGTGCGCCAGCAGTGCAGCCAATGCCGGATACACGGCCAAATACACGCAAAGCAGCGGCACCGCCAGCCAACCGAGAAACTCGGGCATTTCCGACTGATAGGTAAATGCAGTGGCGATCCAGTTGTTCGCCAGTGTCAAATGCGCCCAGCCGAACAGCCAGCCTTGCCAAGCCGCCGCGCGCCAGTTCGGTGCCTTGTGGAGCTGCGCTATGAACAGGCCCAGAGCGGGAAGCGCGATCCACCACGCATGCAGCGGCGGATAGCCGCATGCCGCAATCAGCCCGAGGGCAATCGCGCACAGGCCGGGCCGGGCCTGCGCCTGTTCTATAAAGCTATCGAAGCGGGCGCGGATCGAACCCATTCGTTCAAGCTCGCATCACGCGCCTGCGCGTCTACTCAGCCAACCTTCTCAAGGCTGTCGCCTCCATCCCCATCGGACGATTCGTCGCCGCCGATGGCCGGTGGAAGCACAGCGGAATCGATCTCGCCAGCACTGTCATCATCCGATTTACCGTTGCGGGTTTCGCGCGGCTTGCGAGTACGCGGAGCACGCCCCTCACCACGACCTTCGCCTCTGGGCTTGCGGGCACGGCGCTTAGGCTCGGGGCTTTCTTCTGCTTCATCGGAAGCTTCGACTGCTTCGCCTTCAGTGCCGCTTTCGCCTTCGGTCTCGGCCATTTCGGCTTCGTCACGGCGCGGCCGTTGGCGGCGATTGTTGCTGCGGCGGCGATTGTCACCGTCTTCGTTCTCGTCGCTGTCCTCGCCCGAATGGCCGCGCTCTTCATTGCGCTTGGCCCGCGCCTCATCCTGGCGCGCCTTGTTGTCGGCGATGACACGGAAATAGTGGTCGGCGAATTGCAGATAATATTCCATCTGCACCCGGTCGCCATTGTGCTGCGCGTCCTGCGCGAGCTTTTTGTACTTGTCGAGCAGCTGCGGCGCATTGCCCCGCGCCCGGCTGTCGATCCGGTTCTGGTTATTCGCGCCGCCTTGGTTGTTGCGATGACCGCGACCGCGGCGACGATTGTTACGATTGTTATTCAAGGAAAGTGTTCCTCATCAACGACCACGAGCGCAAACGGATCTGCGCGTTGGGCCAGTATACCCCTCGTCACTTGCGCCGGATTATCGCGGGCGCATCCCGCGATACACTGACCGGGGCCGTGGCCGCGCGGTCTCTTCAAGCGGAAAGTCGGAGCTTGGCTGAACAACCACACATACAGTGCCGGTCAAAAAGCCTGATTCTGAGGTAGCGACGCCCGAGCGATTTGCCAAGCCCTAGCGACATTTATGTCACCGAAGGATCGCGCAACGTGGCCGATTTGCAAGATCGTTGCGGATTTCGACCGAAAAACCGGCGTTTTCGGCGAGTTTGGTGACGGCTTGGGCCTGGGTGTGGCCGATTTCGAGAACCGCCGCACCGTCGTGCGCGAGGAGGTTGCCTAGCTCGGGAATGATAGCGCGATACTCGTCAAGCCCGTCTTTGCCCGCGAATAATGCACTGGCAGGCTCGTAGTCCTTTACATCTTTGTCGAGCGGCGCGTCGATCTCGACATAGGGCGGATTGGCGATCACGAGGTCGTAAAGCCCGGTGCTGTCTTTCCAACCGGAAGAATGTTGGAACCCCAGATCATGCCATGAGGCAGTCTCGAACGTCACACGATCATGAAGGCCAAGTATGCGCGAGTTCTCTCTGGCCACGGCGACAGCCGGCGCGCTGATATCGATCCCGAACCCGCGCACGCCGGGTCGCTCGGCCAACACACTAAGCAGCAGGGCACCAGTGCCTGTGCCGAGATCCAGAATGCCCTCGGTGACATAGGCTGGATCGCCAAGAACCTCCAAAGCTGCCTCGACAATGGTTTCGCTGTCAGCCCGCGGGATCAAGGTGTCTCGAGTCACTTTGAACGAGCGCCCGAAGAACTCCTGATGTCCCGTGATATAGGCGACCGGCTCGAACTGCTCCCGGCGCTCGATCAGGCGATGGAATTCGGCCGGTGCCGCATCATTCATGCGGTGAACGAGCACGTCAGAACGGCTCACAGCCAAAGCATGCGCCATGAGCAATTCGGCATCGAGCCGTGCGGTGTCGCTGGTGGCAGACAAGCGCTCGGTCGCCGCACGAATGGCTTCAGCGACGGTCACTCGCTGAGGGCGGCGAGCCGCTTGCCTTCGTCCTCGGCAATCAGGGCATCGACCAATTCGGTCAGCCCCGGTCCGGCGAGCACTTCCTCGAGCTTGTGCAGAGTCAGCCCGATACGGTGGTCGGTCACGCGGCCTTGCGGGAAGTTATAAGTGCGGATGCGTTCGGAGCGGTCGCCGCTGCCGACCATCGCTTTGCGCGCCTCGGCTTCGGCACCCTGCGCCTCGTCGCGCATCTTTTCGTAGAGCCGCGCGCGCAGTACCTGCATCGCCTTGGCCCGGTTCTTGATCTGGCTGCGCTCGTCCTGCTGCATCACGACGAGGCCCGTCGGCAGGTGAGTGATACGGACCGCGCTATCGGTGGTGTTGACGTGCTGACCGCCGGCACCGCTCGCGCGATAGGTGTCGATCTTGAGGTCGCCTTGGTCGATCTGCACATCGACTTCATCCGGCTCGGGCAGCACCGCGACCGTGGCCGCCGAGGTATGAATGCGCCCGCCGCTTTCGGTCACGGGGACGCGCTGCACGCGGTGGACGCCGCTTTCAAACTTCATCTTTGCGAACACGCCCTGCCCGGTGACGTTCGCAACGATTTCCTTGAAGCCGCCAACCTCGCTGGCGTTCATGCTGACCGGTTCCACTTTCCAGCCGCAGTCCGCCGCGAAGCGCTCATACATCCGGTAGAGATCGCCCGCGAAGAGTGCCGCTTCATCGCCGCCCGTCCCGGCACGGATTTCGAGCATCGCAGGCTTGCTGTCGGCGGCGTCGCGGGGGAGCAATGCGACGGCCAGCGCGCGCTCTTTTTCAGGGAGAGCCTCCTTGATCGAAGTAAGCTCCTCCTCAGCCATCGCCTTCATTTCCGGATCGGCGAGCATCTCTTCAAGCCCCGCGATCTCCTCGCGCATCGCGCGCACTTCGGAGGCGATCTTGGCGACTGGCTCCAGTTCTGCATAGTCACGGCTCGCCTGCACGAATGCGTCGCCTTCAAGCGTGCCCGACGCCATCCGCGCTTCAAGCTCGGCAAAGCGATTGGCGATCTGATCGAGGCGTTCGGCGGGGATTTGCATATGCTACTTCTTCTATCGTCATTCCCGCGAACGCGGGAACCCAGTTGGCTCGGGCGGTGGGTCCGCCCTGGATCCCCGGCTTCGCGGGGATGACTAATGGCTAGTGATCGACCAGCACAAGCTGCTCGACCGCCGTGTGAGTTTCACCACCGTCCCCTAACACTCGTACTGTCACGCCCGCATCCGTAACCGGGAATGTGACCAAAGCGTGAGATGGAAGTTTCTTTGCTTTGTCGAACCTTTTGCGGGGTGATCCGCTAGCGAAGAGCTCCGATTTGAAGCCCGCATTCCTCAACCGGGCGACAAGCTGAACTGCTTGCATCATGTGCTCGTTGTTCTCGAGAACGACCACCGCATCGGCCATAGGTTCGCTGCGCTGTTCCACCAACATAGCCAGTCGTTCGATCCCCGCGGCCCAGCCCACTGCTGGTGTCACAGGCCCATCCAGACTTTCCATCAATCCATCATAGCGCCCGCCACCCAAAACTGTGCTTTGGGAGCCAAGTGCATCGGCAGAAGCACTTCCTGCATCTGGAATGAATTCGAAGGCTGTGTGGCGGTAATAATCCAGACCGCGCACGAGGTTTTCTGCGCGCACCCACTTCACACCGGCAGCGTCTAACCCATCGGTCACAGCCTTAAAGAACGCCTTAGCATCGTCAGACAGAAACTGATCGATCTTCGGCGCATCGGCGAGAAACTGCTGATCGCGGCGATCCTTGCTGTCGAGAATACGCAGCGGGTTCTTTTCTAAGCGCTCTTGCGAATCCTCGGACAGTTGCCCTTCGACCGCGCGGAAATAATCGATCAACGCGGCGCGCCACCTGTCACGGCTGTCCGCATCGCCGAGGGTGTTGAGGTGCAAGGTTACATCCTCGATCCCAAGCTCTTTGAGGAGTTGGTCGGCCATCGCCAACAATTCCACGTCTGCCTGCGGCTCCGCTGCGCCGATGATTTCTGCATCGATCTGGTGGAACTGGCGATAGCGCCCCTTTTGTGGCCGCTCGAACCGGAAAAGAGGACCATGCGTGGCGACCCTCACCGGCGCAAATTGCATCCATCCGTTGGTCAAATAAGCTCGAGCAATCCCAGCTGTGAACTCCGGTCGCATGGTCACGTTGTCGCGGCCGCGATCCTCGAACGAATACATCTCTTTGCCAACAACGTCGGTGGTCTCACCAATGGAACGCGCGAAAACCTCTGTCATCTCCAGCACGGGCATCTCGACCCTGCGAAACCGATACAGCTTGCGCACGCGCTCGAAGGTTTCGACGACGAAGGCGAAAGCCTCAGCGTCGGCGCCGAAGATATCCTGCGTGCCGCGAATGGCTTTTGGTGTGTTCTTGCTCATGGAGGGCGCGATTAGGCCAGAGTCTAGGTTGCCGCAACATCGAGAGCGAGCTATCGGCGCACGCGAAGCCTTTGGGAGAGGGGCCGAACAACACGAGCAGGAACCCCCACATGCGTATCGACAAGATTCCAACCGGCAAAAATCCCCCAGACGATCTCAACGTCATCATCGAAGTTCCAACCGGCGGCGAACCGGTCAAGTACGAATTCGACAAGGAATCCGGCGCGCTGTTTGTCGACCGCATTCTGCATACGCCGATGCGCTATCCGGCCAATTATGGCTTTGTGCCGCACACGCTCAGCCCCGATGGCGATCCGCTTGACGCGCTTGTCGTCGCACGCTCGCCCTTCATTGCAGGCTGCGTCGTGAACGCACGCCCGATCGGTGTGCTCAATCTCGAAGACGAACATGGCGGCGATGAAAAGCTGATCTGTGTGCCGGTGGACACGACATTCCCGTATTACTCAGACGTCGGTGAACGGCAGGATTTGCCTTCAATCGTGCTGCAACAGATCGAGCACTTCTTCACGCACTACAAAGACCTTGAAGCCGAAAAGTGGGTTCGTATCGGCAAATGGGGCGACCGCGCCGAAGCACGTCAGATCGTGCTCGAAGCGATTGAAAGAGCTGGAAACTGAGGTGTTGCCGCGCGCTTCAATGCGCGCGGTAAATCAACTCACGGCGAGCATGGCCTTGAACAATGCAGTCAGCAGGAATGGCAGACCAAGCGCGAGCAACCACAATCCGATTGTGTCGCGGCGGAATGATGAAGCATACGTCATATCCGCTGCTTGCTCGTCAGTGAGCCCAGCCCAGCGCTTTTCAAACCAGCGGCATGCTGGGATGATTCCGGCGACCAAGATGACCAATGCGGCATAGGGCAGGATCGACGACGATCCGGTTTCCAGCGCCTTGACCGTTACGAAGATTTGCAGCGCGGTATAAACAAGCAGCGCATAGGCAACATGATCGCTCATGGCTTTGCGCCAATCGCGCTTTTGCGCTTCGGCTGCTTCGTGTTGCTGCGAAATCTCGCTCATTAATCCGCTCCCCAACGGTTTCTCTCTCCGGCGGCGAGTATTTCAAAGAGTCGCCACCGTTGCAAGCGCCGTAACCATATCGCAACTTTGTTGCTTTGTTTGTTTGGACCTCAGGCGCCGGGCGCGGGCCATCCGGCCCGCTTGGCTTCCGCGCCATAAGGCGCGACGGCCAGTCGGCCTCTGACTACCGTGACCAAGAACCAAACGGTCGCGTAGCGGCCGCAAGGGGGGAGTCGAAGTCGAAGACGCAGACGTGCGAAGCACACCTGCAAGGCCGCCCGCAGCGGAGTCGAAGACGGCGCGGAGCGCCACCCGACCTTCAGGTCGCATGAGCGAGGATATCGCACCCCGGATGGGGTGCGGACCAAACAAGTAACCGCCCGGCGTTTGAGGGCAAAACGAACAATAAAGCAAAAATCCTGCCAATTGCGGCGTTCCCGCTCTTTCCTGTTAAGGTTGGGCTGCTAAAGCAGGGCAGATGGCTGAATCCGATCTCGTCCAAGACATTGCTGGCCAGTCTAGTGCCAGCGCCACTGTGCCGCTGCCCGATGGCGGGCTTGAAGTCATTTCGATTGCCAAGAGCTATGACAAGCGCGCGGTCCTTACCGACATCTCTCTGAGTGTCGCGAAAGGCGAGGTTCTTGGCCTGCTCGGCCCCAACGGCGCGGGCAAGACCACGTGCTTCTATTCGATCATGGGCCTGGTTCGTCCGGATTCGGGCCGCATCCTGATGGATGGCGAGGATGTGACCAAGCTGCCGATGTATCGCCGCGCGATCCTGGGGCTCGGCTATCTGCCGCAGGAAACCAGCATCTTTCGCGGCATGACTGTCGAACAGAACATTAACTGCGTACTCGAAATGGTTGAACCAGACGCGGATACGCGAGCCGCCGAATTGGAGCGCTTGCTCGGCGAATTCGGGCTCACCCGGCTGCGCGAAAGCCCGGCCATGGCGCTGTCGGGTGGTGAGCGCCGACGCTGCGAGATTGCACGCGCTCTGGCGGCGAAGCCCTCGATCATGCTGCTCGACGAACCGTTTGCCGGGATAGACCCGCTTTCGATCAGCGACATTCGCGATCTTGTGAAGGATCTGAAGGATCGCGGGATCGGGGTGCTGATCACCGATCACAACGTTCGCGAAACACTCGATATCGTCGATCGCGCCTGCATTATATATGGGGGTCAGGTGCTGTTCGCCGGGACGCCCGAGGCGCTGGTGGCGGACGAGAACGTCAAGCGGCTGTACCTTGGAGAGAGCTTCACGCTCTAGGATCGCACCGGATGGCGCTCGGACCCAGACTGGACCTTCGCCAATCGCAGTCATTGGTGATGACGCCGCAATTGCAGCAGGCGATCAAGCTGCTGGCGGCGTCCAATCTCGAAATCGAGACCTTTATTGGCGAAGCGCTGGAAACCAATCCGCTGCTGGAAGCGGGTGCGGCGCGTAGTGAGGACACGGGTACGCCTTCCGAGCCGGACGATATTCCGCGTGAGGAGTTTACGTCCGATCAGTTGATGTCGCAGGCGCAGGGGGAAAGCGAAGCGCCGACCGATCTCGACACCTCGGCGCTGGACCGCGACCGCGACACCGGCGATGGCGCAACCGGGGGCACCGATTGGGGAGCCAGCGCGGGCGGCGGCGCAATTAGCGGCGATGGCGAGTTCCCTGATATCGAAGCCACGCGAGCGGCCGAAGAAACCCTGACCGAACATCTCGACGCGCAAATCGGCGCGATCGCAACGAGCGAAAAGGAAGCGTTCGTCGCGCGTCATATCGTCGGCCTGCTCGACGATGCAGGCTATCTGCCGTTCGACTTGCGCGAAGTGGCCTACGATCTGGGCGTCGATATGGATCAGATGGAAGACGCGCTGACAGTTGTTCAGATGCTTGATCCAAGCGGGGTGGGTGCACGATCTCTTTCAGAATGCCTTGAGATCCAGGCGCGCGAGGCGGACCGCTACGATCCCTGCATGGCCAAGCTGATCGACAACCTCGAACTCCTGGCCAAAGGCGAGGTCGCGCGGCTCAAGCGCATGTGCAATGTCGATGACGAAGACTTCGCCGATATGCTGCACGAGTTGCGCAGTTTCGATCCGAAGCCCGGCCTCGCATTCGCACCGAGCAGCGACGATGCGGTGATCCCCGACGTCTTACTTAAGGACAATGGCGCAGGCGGCTGGGATATTTCGTTGAACGAAGACACGTTGCCGCGCCTCGTCGTGAACCGTAGCTATTACGTGGAATTGAGCGGCGGCTCAGCCAATAAGGAAACGCAGGGCTGGCTCAAGGAAAAGCTTGCCGATGCGCATTGGCTGATCCGCGCTCTCGATCAACGGCAGAAGACAATACTGAAAACGGCAGCCGAGATCGTTAAACAGCAGGACGGCTTCTTCCGGCGCGGCGTATCAGAACTGCGCCCGCTGACCTTGCGCGAAGTCGCGGAAGAGATCGAAATGCACGAAAGCACGGTCAGCCGGGTGACCAGCAACAAGTATCTCTCTTGCGAGCGCGGCACTTTCGAACTCAAATACTTCTTCTCCAGCGGGGTCGCGTCGAGCGACGGCGAAGGCGCATCGTCCGAAGCGATTAAGGCACGGATCAAGGCACTGACAGATGCCGAAGACCCCAAGAAGGTGCTGTCGGATCAGAAGCTGGTCGACCTGCTCAAGGAAGAAGGCTTCGACCTCGCGCGGCGCACAGTGGCAAAGTACCGCGAGGCCATCGGGATCGGCTCAAGCGCGCAAAGGCGGCGGGCGAAGAAATTGGAGAATCTTTGAGTCTTTGTTTTCCGCACGCCATCCGGCGTGCGAAATCCTCGCCCCTAACGGGGCTGCGGGCGCCCGGTCGGGCTTGCGGCCGCTGCGCGGCCGTGCTCCGCGACACCGTAGCTAGCTAGCGCTATTTCGACGCCGCAGGCGTCGCAAGCGCGACCGCGCGACGCGCCTTATGGCGCGGAAGCCAAGCGGGCCGGATGGCCCGCGCCCGGCGCTTGAGGGCGTAAGAATACCTGTGACATAAATGACTCGTAAAGATTTCTGCGAACCTCTTTACGGCGCGTTAACCTTTTCCGTTCAGATGTTGTGTGGTTAATGAAGGGCAACACCTCTTAGCGAGGGGTTACCGCACATATCTATCAGACTGGGGCAAAATTAGGGGACCAGCGATGCGAGTGCTTTTGATTGAGGATGAGCCGACAACGGCCAAGGCCATTGAGCTCATGCTCACCACTGAAGGATTCAATGTCTACTCGACCGATCTGGGCGAAGAAGGCCTCGATCTGGGCAAGCTGTATGATTACGATATCATCCTGCTCGACCTGAACTTGCCGGACATGCACGGCTATGACGTGCTTAAGAAACTGCGCGTCGCCAAGGTGCAGACGCCGGTCCTGATCCTTTCGGGCATTGCCGAAATGGACAGCAAGATTCGCTCGTTCGGCTTTGGTGCCGACGATTACGTGACCAAGCCTTTCCACCGCGAAGAGCTGGTTGCCCGCATTCACGCCGTGGTGCGCCGTTCGAAAGGCCACAGCCAGTCGATCATCCGCACCGGCAAGCTGGCCGTGAACCTCGATGCCAAGACCGTCGAAGTCGACAGCGCCCGGGTCCACCTGACCGGCAAGGAATACGCGATGCTTGAGCTGCTTTCGCTGCGCAAAGGCACCACGCTGACCAAGGAAATGTTCCTCAACCACCTGTATGGCGGGATGGATGAGCCGGAACTCAAGATTATCGACGTCTTCATCTGCAAGCTGCGCAAGAAGCTCAGCCACGCATGCGGCGGCGAGAACTACATCGAGACCGTCTGGGGCCGCGGCTATGTGCTGCGCGATCCGCAGGACGAAGCCGAAGCTGCTTGATTTTCTCTCGCGCAGTGCGGCTTACGCCGCCTGCTCCGAGGGGCGCGGCACAAGCCGCGGCGTGCGGTCGCACTTTGGGATCGCTAGCGATCCAACGATCAGAAATTCAGTAGAGTTCAGTCTTCTGTGAAAGAACGCCCGGGGCACCTACGCCTCGGGTGTTTTTCGTTGTGGCTAAGCTGCGCCTGACCCGGCTGGGGCTTCGCGTACATCCATGCCGCTTGGCTCTTGGAAAACACGCAGGCCAAATTCGGGCAATATCGCAATCAGGTGATCGAAGAGATCGGCCTGGATCGCTTCATACTCACCCCAAATCGTCGTGTTGGAAAAACAGTAGATCTCGATCGGCAGGCCCTGTGGTCCCGGGGGCAATTGCCTGACGAGCATTGTAAATTCATCGGTGCTGAGGCGCGCGTGCCATTTCAGATATGCGATGATGTAAGCGCGCAGCACACCGACATTGGTCAGCCGCCGCGCATTAACCGGCGAATCCTCGCCTGTAAGTTCGCGCGCATTCCACTCTGCGATTTCCTCTCGCTTGCCGGCGAGATGGTCCTTCAGCATCTTGAACTTCTTCAGTTCGAGGACCTCGTCATCGCTCAAAAATCTGATCGAGGTCTGATCGATCGACAGCGATCGCTTGATCCGTCTTCCGCCTGCCTCGGCCATTCCGCGCCAGTTGCGATAGGAATCCGACACCAGCCGGTGGGTCGGGATGTAGGTGATCGTCTTGTCGAAATTCTGCACTTTCACAGTGTGGAGCGAGATATCGATCACATCGCCATCTGCGTGCATGCTTGGCATTTCGATCCAGTCGCCAACGCGCAGCATATCGTTTGTGGTCAGCTGAACGCTGGCGACCAGCGACAGGATTGTGTCCTTGAACACCAGCAACAAAACCGCAGTGATCGCACCAAGGCCAGACAACAGCAGCAGCGGCGATTGCTCGATCAGCGCCGAGATCATGATGATCGCCGCGCCGCACAGGACGATGATCTTCACAACCTGCACGAAGCCCTTGATCGGACGGTTTCGCGATTCCGGGCGGCGCTCGTAAAGCTCGTTGGCGTAGGTAAGCGATTTGACGATTCCCATCGCAACCGACAGCACGATCAGCGCCTGCGCCACATTGGTGATGATTGTGGCCAGGTCCTCAGGCAGATTGGGAACCGCGACAATCCCGCGCGAGATGATCAGCAGCGGGGCAACCGTGGCTAGCCACGCTGCGGCTTTGTCGACTGTCTGCGTCTTTTGATCGAGCCATGGCTTGGCCGCGCGCAGGATCACATATTTGAGCACGTAGTTCACGGCGAGCGCCGCGGCGGCGAGCAATGCCAGCCCGATCAGCGATTGCACCCATGGCACTTGTTCGGCGAAGAAGCTTTGCAATTGTTCCATTGCCAAGCCGCCTAGCCGCAAGTCGGTTCGCGGCCAACCCCGCTCGCTGATGCAGCCCTGCACCGGACTAGACTAAGGTGAGTGCAAGTGAGATCATGGCACCCTGCGATCTGAAGGGCTTGCACCATGCCTATAGTACCGGAGTTTCTCGCCGGTCGGACCCCGCCCGACCTTTACCATGCCTATCTAGAACCGGCGTTTGAGCCTTGGGCGCACGCTTTGCTTGATAAGCTTGGGCCTGCGGGCCGAATGCTCGACCTCGCTTGCGGCACTGGTTTGCTTAGCCGAACTGCCGCGGCCCGCAACGAGGTGACTCGGATCGAGGCAGTCGATGTCGCGCCGCCCATGATCGACAAGGCACGGGCGTTTGGCAGCGCTGCGGCAGGCAAAACGACATTCACCGTTGCAGGCGCAGAGGCGCTGCCATTTGAAGACGGGGCCTTCGATTGCGCCGTGTGCCAACAGGGTCTGCAGTTCTTTCCGGACAAACTCGCCGCACTCCGTGAAGTCCGCCGTGTTCTCAAGCCCGGCGCGCGAGCGGCTTTCTCGACTTGGTGCTACGCAAAGGATGGCAATCCTGTGTTCGAAGCCTTCGAAGACATAATCGCCCGCGAGTTGGGCGACGATCTGGTCCCGTTTGGCCCCCTGTCGTTCGGCGACAAAGGCGAGATTGCAAGACTGGCAGACGAGGCAGGCTTCACAATAGTCTCGCTGGAGGCCGAGACGCGCATCTCGCCATTGCCCGATGCACGGACCTTCGTTCTGTTCGATCTCGCCTTTCTGGGCAGGCCAGCGCCAGATGGAACGCTCCAACCCATCCTCGATTTTGCCGATCCGGCGAACGATGCAGTGATCGAGTCAATCATCGGGCAGATGGAGGAGCAAACGGCGCAATTCCGGCTGGACGACGGCTCAATCCACGCACCGATGCGCGCGCATGTCTTGATCGCCGAAAGCTGACACGTGCTTGACCCTCTGGACAAGTCGGGTCCGGACACCGTAGCGGGCGCGCCATGAGCGCATTCAAAGAAGGCGATCCGACGACACTCAGCCGACTGTATGGTCGCAGCGTGGGCAAGCCCTTGCGCGCGCGCCAGCAAGGTCTGGTCGACAATCTTCTACCCAAAATCGCTGTGCCTGCCGACGGTCCGGTGACAGCAGAAGGTCTGTTCGGCGAGGATTGCCCGCTGCATTTCGAAATTGGCTTCGGCGGCGGAGAGCACCTCGCCTACCGCGCCGACCTGCTGCCCAATCACGGTTTCATCGGCGCCGAGCCGTATCTTAACGGGGTGGCCTCGGCGCTGACCCATATCGATGATCAGCGGCTCGCCAATGTCCGGTTGCAGCATGGCGATGCCTTGGAGGTGTTGTCGCGCGTGCCCGATGGCGCGCTGACGATGCTCTATCTGTTGCACCCCGACCCCTGGCCCAAGAACAAGCACGCCAAGCGGCGGATGATGAATGATGGCCCGGTGCAGATGTTCGCCGACAAACTGAAACCCGGTGGCGAATTCCGCTTCGGCACTGATCATGCGATCTACCTCCGCCATGCATTGATGGTGATGCAGCGCTTCACCGACGAGTTCGAATGGGTCGTCGAAGGGCCTGCAAGCTGGCAAAACCGCCCCAGCGGCTGGAGCGAGACCCGCTACGAAACGAAAGCGCGCGAGAAATTCGGCCACGAAGTCTGGTATTTTCGGTTTCGGCGCAAGGCATGACGCCAATCACGGCTCAGAACCAGGACGTGCCTCTAATGCAGCAGTAGCTTGAAGGAGGACGATATGGTTGATCGGCGCGGCTTTCTTGCCCTTTCCGCAGGGGCGATAGCACTGACGACGCCTGGCAGGGTTTTTGCGCAAAGCCGCAACGGCTTTTCAGGGGAACCGCTTACCAGGTGGCTATCCGACGGAATCAACATGAACCTGCGCGAAGACTTCAGCTATCGCGATCCCCAAGGGCTATTGTGGCGAGTGCGGGCTCCCTACACAACTGATGGTGCTTCGATACCGCGCTTTCTTTGGCGTGTTGCGGGTAGCCCTTTTGTCGGGCTGCACCGCGACGCGGCGATAATCCATGATGCTTTTTGCGATACGATGAGCAGATCGTGGCAGGCAACGCACCGGGTGTTCTACGACGCGATGCGAGCGCGGGGGATGGGCGAAACCGAAGCCAAGATCAAATACCTCGCAGTGCAAGAAGGCGGTCCTCGCTGGAATTCAACCCACCGCTGGACGGGCCGCTTTGGCTTGTTCAAACGCCCTCGGTCGCAATCGAAATCGTTCTTTGTTTTGCGTGATCCCAAAGTGGCCTTGTCTGACCGCATCGTCGAAAGACGGTTTGAGGAGTACCAGTCCACTGAGCACGAACAAGCTAGCAAGCTGATTGCTGCCGAGAACCCATCGCTGGATGAAATCGACAATCTCACACCGTTGACCGATTTCGACGTCAACAGCGAGGTGGCGAATGCTCAGAATATCGTCGACCAGATGACGTCCGAGAATCCCGAGGGGCAGCTGCTTGTTCCGCCCGAATTCCTAAATGCGCCCGAAGCCGTCACACCCGAAATGATCGAGGAGGCAGCTGCGATGCAGTCCATCCCCCGGTAGATCTGAATCGCCACCGCATTTAGAATTTGCATCGGTCTTTCGGCTTCGGCAGTCTTCCCGAACGCATTGGGGGACATTTCATGGCATCACGGCGACAATTTCTGGGCGGATTGGTCGTAGCGACTGGCGCGCTTGCGGCGTGCAAAGAGATCGCGCCGGGTGAAGGCAGCGGGGAGCGCACCGCAAATCCCGATGCCACTGCACTGGACGCGGAAGCACTCGAAGACGCTCTTGTAGGCAGTTCCTATCTCGGCACCGGCGGCGGAGGCGGTCTGGAAGAGGCACGGGAATTGATCGCGAAAGACCTTGCCGCCGGCCTCACTTTCTCGATGGTTCCCGTCACCGCGCTTTCTGATACGGACCGGGTTGCCTGCCCCTATGGCCTCGCCAGCCTCGCAGACACATCGGAAGAAATGCAGGCACGGCTCGACGCCATCGAGAACCGGGTCGAAGTTCCCGTGCAGGCAGCATTTGAAGCACTCGAAAAGCATGTCGGCCAGAAATTTGCGGGCGTGATCATGGGCGAGATTGGCCCGCTCAGTCTGGCAGAAGGTCTTGCGACTGCCGCACGGCTTGGCGTGCCGGCACTCGATGCCGACACGGTCGGGCGCGCCGTGCCGGAGATCAATCAGCACTCGGTCAAAGTCGCAGGCATTCCGCTCACTCCGATTGGCGCTGCGACACCGTTTGGTGATGAGATGATTGTCGGGACATTGGGCGATCCAACCCGCGCCGAAGATATCCTGCGCAGCATCGCCGTGGTCAGCCGCGAATGCGGCGTCACCGATAGCCCGATCACCGGCGCGCAGGCCAAGCAGGAAGGTACACTGGTCACCGGCAGCCTCACTCTCGCCCGCAATATCGGCGCAGCAGTGCGCGAAGCCAAAGCGGCGGGTTCGGACCCGATCGAAGCGGCACGCGTGGCTGGCGATGGCTATCTGCTGTTCACCGGCACGGTCGCGAGCACCGAATGGAAGGACGAAGACGGCTTCCTCCAAGGCAAGGTCACGCTGTCGGGCACTGGAGATTTCGCAGGCCAATCGTTCGAAACCGATGTGAAGAACGAACACCTGGTCGCCCGCCGCGATGGCGCAGTGATAGCGACTTGCCCTGATCTTATCTCGATCATCGACCTCGAAAGTGCCGATGGAATCGTCAATCCCGGATATGAGAACGGACAGTCAGTGGCAGTCTTAGGGTTCCGCAGCGATCCGATCTGGCGCAGCGAAGCGGGTCTGGCAGTCTTCAGCCCGCGCTATTTCGGCTACGTTCTGGACTATGTGCCGATTGAGGAATTGCTTGGCTAACTAACCGATGAAGAAGCGCATCGTCAGCTTGTGCGTCGACGCAGCCTTTTTGTTTGGCGCGATCATCGTTTTCGCCGCCGCTTCATCTTTTGATGTCTTTGGTAACTTCTTTTCCGCACTGGCAGCAATCATCGCGATGAGTTTCGTCGCAACGACCGTTCACGAGATTGGCCATGCCTGGATGGCTAAGAAGCGAGGCGCTGAGGTCGAGATGATTGCAGTGTTTCCATTTGGCTATTCACCTCGAACTAGAACACTCGCCCTTATGGGAAGATCTGGCGGAGGTGACATAGCAGGCTTCGTAGAGCATTCGTTCCCAGACGATTGCGGGACACGCAAGGATGAAATGGCAATTGCAGCCGCTGGCCCGGGTGCTGAATTCGTGTTTGCTGCCGTGTTGATACTCTCCATAAGTGTAGCACCTTTGCCATCTGACAACGGCCAACTAGAGCATCCTCGGACAGAACTTATCAGCCCGTTGGTCGAGCGCCCACCGCCCAAATCAACGACAACGGCGCCATTACCAAGCGAAACGGAGATCAAGAGATTCCTCGAAGATCAAAGAACGCGTCAGTCTGAAGAATTCTGGCACGATCTTGGGCATGCTCTCGTGCGACTTCTGATCGTTATCTCGGTCGTATCCGGGGTGCTAAACCTAATGCCCTTTCGTGGAAGCGACGGGTCGATTATTCTCCAGCACTTGCGCTGGAAATAGACTAGCCCACAACCCCGGCGCTCGCCAACACCGCCAGCGTCAGCACGTCTGGCGCTATCGCTGTCATCGGCACGATTTGAACAGGCTTCTCCATCCCGATAAGCATCGGGCCAATCGTCGCGTTGCCGCCGAGTTCGCGCAGGATCTTGGCGGAGAGGTTTGCCGATTGCAGACCCGGCATAATCAACACGTTTGCAGGCGCAGACAGGCGGCTGAAGGGATAAAGCTCCATCACCTTTTCATTGAGCGCAGCATCGGGGGCCATTTCGCCTTCATACTCGAAGCCCGGGTCCTCGCGGTCGAGGATGGCAACTGCTTCGCGGATGTTGGCGAGCCATTGGCCAGAAGGGTTTCCGAACGTCGAATAGGACAGAAACGCAACGCGCGGTTCATGACCCATGCGGCGCGCGACCGCTGCGGTTTCTTTCGCGATATGGGCAAGTTCATCAGCGCTCGGACGCTCATTGATGGTTGTGTCGGCTAGGAAGGTTGTGTGGTTCTTGCCGATCATCATGTGGATGCCGAACGGCAGGGCGTCGGGCTTCTTGTCGATAACGAGGTTCACCTCGCGCACGCTCTGCGCAAAGGTGCGGGTCATGCCAGTGATGAGACCATCGCCGTGCCCAAGCGCGACCAGTAGCGCCGCGAACACGTTGCGCTCCTGATTGACCATGCGGCGCACGTCGCGCTCGGTATAGCCCCGGCGTTGGAGCCGCTTGTAGAGATAGTCGACCATTGCGGGGACATGCTCGCTATCGGCGGAGTTCTGGATTTCGAAACTGCCGGGATCGGACACGGAAAGCTGATGCAGCTTGTCGACCACCGCTTTGGTGCGGCCGACCAGGATCGGAGTGCCATATCCGAAATCGCGGAACTGGATCGCGGCGCGCAGCACCACTTCTTCTTCCGCTTCGGCGAACACCATCCGCTTTGGGTTGTTCTTTGCGTCTTCATAGACCCCGGTCAGCACCGATGTCGTCGGGTTGAGTCGCGATTTCAGCGCGTGGGCATATTGGTCGAAATCTTCGATGCGGGACTGCGCGACGCCCGAATCCATGGCCGCCTTGGCCACTGCCGAAGAGACGACTTCGATCAGGCGCGGGTCGAACGGAGCCGGGATGATATAGTCAGTGCCAAATTTCTGGTTCTTGCCATAAGCGCTCGCCACTTCTTCGGGCACACTTTTGCGCGCGAGTTCGGCGATTGCAGTCGCGGCGGCGATCTTCATCTCTTCATTGATCGTGGTCGCCTGCACATCGAGCGCGCCGCGGAAAATGAACGGGAAGCCAAGCACATTGTTGACCTGATTGGGGAAGTCGCTGCGCCCTGTGGCGATAATCGCATCGGGACGTACCGCTTTGGCCTCGTCAGGCATGATTTCCGGCGTCGGGTTGGCCATCGCAAAGATGATCGGCTTGTCCGCCATCTTCTCCACCCATTCGGGCTTCAGCGCACCAGCGGCAGACAAGCCGAGGAAGATGTCGGCGCCGACCAGTGCCTCTTCCAGATTGGTCGCATCGGTGGCGACAGCGTGGGCGCTCTTCCACTGATCGACCTTGTCGCGGCCCGGCGTGATTGTGCCGGTGCGGTCGCAGACGATCACGTTTTCGTGCGGGACACCCATCGCCTTGATCAGCGCGGTGCAGGCAAGCGCCGAAGCCCCTGCCCCGTTCACCACCATACGGACGTCTTTAAGATCGCGCCCAGTCAGATGGCAGGCGTTGATCAGGCCAGCCGCCGCGATGATCGCGGTGCCATGCTGATCGTCATGCATCACTGGAATCTTCATCCGCTCGCGCAAGGCCTGCTCGATGATGAAGCATTCGGGCGCCTTGATGTCTTCAAGGTTGATCCCGCCAAAGCTCGGCTCCATCAATGCAACAGCGTTGATGAAGGCTTCGGGGTCTTCGGTGGCAAGCTCGATATCAATCGAGTCGACATCGGCGAAGCGCTTGAACAGCACCGCCTTGCCTTCCATCACCGGCTTCGAAGCCAGCGCACCGAGATTGCCGAGACCAAGGATCGCAGTACCGTTGGAAATCACCGCAACCATGTTTGATCGCGCGGTGTAGCGCGCCGCCAGTGCGGGGTCCTGCGCGATCGCTTCCACCGGAGCCGCCACGCCGGGCGAATAGGCGAGGCTCAGGTCGCGCTGCGACGTCATCGGCTTGGTCGCAACAACCTCCAGCTTACCCGGACGGATAGTCTCATGGTAAAACAGCGCTTCGCGTGTGGTGAATGACGGTGTGCGGTCTTCGGCCATAAGCCCCTCTGAAAATGTCGCGAGTTAATGAGCGCTTAGCCCGGTCGGATTGCAAGCGATAGGGGAAAGCGTGATCCAGACCGTTCCGAATCGGACGGGTGCTGTCTAGGCCGGTGTGATGGCCGGAAAAGTCACCCCGATGATGGAGCAGTACCTCGCGCTGAAGCACGAGGCCGAAGGCTCATTGCTGTTCTACCGGATGGGCGATTTCTTCGAGCTGTTCTTTGACGATGCAAAGGTTGCATCGGAAATACTCGATATCGCATTGACCAGTCGCGGCGAACATGCCGGGGAACCTGTGGCGATGTGCGGCGTGCCGGTACATTCTGCCGAAGGGTACCTGGCCCGGCTGATCAAAGCTGGATGCCGGGTAGCGATTGCCGAGCAGGTCGAAACACCGGACGAAGCAAAGGTCCGCGCAAAGAAAGAAGGCTGGCCTTCGTCAAAAGCGCTCGTCAAACGCGAGATCGTCCGCTTCGTTACCGCTGGAACCCTGACCGAAGAAGCGCTGCTGGAGCCGCGCCGCGCCAACATGTTGGTGGCTTTAGCAGAAATTCGCGGAATTATCGGGATCGCGAGCTGCGACATTTCGACGGGCACGATGGTGCTGGAGCAATGCAGCCCCGCCATGCTGGGAGCGGAATTGGCACGACTCGGCGCGATCGAAGTTGTGGCACCGGATGGCTGGACGCATGGTCCTGATGAACCGACGCTTCATTCCCCCGGCACGTTCACAAGCGATGAAGGCGAGGCCAGGCTCAAACGGTTGCACGATGTTGCGACCCTGGATGGATTCGGTGCCTTTTCGCGCGCCATGCTGGCCGCTGCTGGCGGATTGATCGGTTATCTGGAGCATGTCGGGCGCGGGGCTTTGCCATTGCTACTTCCGCCTGTCCTGCGCGCTGAGAAAGCCGGGATGGCAATGGACGAGGCGACCCGGGCCAGTCTGGAAATTCTTGAAAGCCAGCAAGGCGCGCGCTCGGGCAGCCTGATAGCCACTCTGGATCGCTGCTCTACCGGTGCGGGGTCGAGGCTGCTGGCTCTGGATCTTTCGGCTCCGCTGCTGGACAGAGAGATTATTGAAGGCCGACTGGCATTGGTTCAGTTCTGGCGTGATCGCCCGATCGAACGTGCCCAGCTTCGCGATGTCCTGCGCGCTCTACCCGATATCGGCCGTGCTCTGGGACGGCTGGTTGCCGGCAGAGGAAGTCCGCGCGATCTCGGGCAGGTGCGCGATGGTCTGCGTGAAGCCCGGCGAATCCATGATTGGTTGTCGGCCGAGGCTGACCGCCCAACCATGCTCGATGAACTGTTGCCGAGCCTGACGGGGCATGGCGCGCTGACCGACCTGCTCGAACGCGCTTTGGTGGTTGCGCCGCCAACCGAGCGTTCCAACGGAGGCTACATCGCCGAAGGGTATGATGCGAGCCTGGACGAGTTGCGCGAAATCTCCGGAAGCGCGAGGCGAGCGATCGCCGCTATGGAAGCGCGCTACCGGGACGAAACCGACACTGCCTCGCTCAAGATCAAGCACAACGGTGTGCTCGGCTATTTCATCGAAGTCCCAAGCCGCCATGCCGACAAGTTCATGGCGGCTGACAGCGGCTTCACGCACCGCCAGACGATGAAAGGCGCAGTGCGGTTCAATTCGCTGGCCCTGCACGAGGAAGCCTCGCGGATTTCCGAAGCGGGCGGGCGGGCGCTTGCTGCAGAAGAAGCTCACTTTGAAGAGCTTGTCGCTGCAGTCAGCGGTGAACGCGAACACATCGCCGGAACAGCCGCCGCACTGGCGCGGATCGACGTGAGTGCCGGCAATGCCGAACGGGCGAATGAAGGAGACTGGTGCCGCCCTGAAATCACAGACGATGCTGGCCTTGCAATCACAAGCGGCAGGCATCCCGTTGTCGAGGCAGCGCTCGTAAAAACGGGCGAACGATTTGTCGCCAACAATTGTTCGCTCGCTGCAGACGATCGGCTGTGGTTGATCGGCGGACCGAACATGGGCGGTAAATCCACATTTCTACGCCAGAACGCGCTTATCGTACTGATGGCGCAGGCCGGGTGCTATGTCCCAGCCAATTCCGCCCGAATTGGGCTCGTAGATCGTCTGTTCAGCCGGGTTGGCGCATCGGACAATCTCGCACGCGGCCGCTCGACCTTCATGGTAGAGATGGTCGAAACCGCTGCGATCCTGGCACAAGCGACAGAGCGCAGCTTTGTAATCCTTGACGAGGTGGGCCGCGGCACGTCGACTTATGATGGGCTCGCACTCGCATGGGCCGTGGTTGAATCGGTCCACTCCACAATCGCGTGCCGCTGCCTGTTCGCAACGCATTATCACGAACTCGCACGGCTCGGTGAGACTTGCGAAGCTCTCTCGCTCCACCATGTCCGAGCGCGCGAATGGAAAGGTGATCTCGTGCTGCTGCACGAGCTTGCGGAAGGACCAGCCGACCGCAGCTATGGCCTCGCGGTGGCGAAGCTCGCAGGCGTTCCGAAGCCTGTCGTCGAACGCGCACGGCAGGTGCTCTCGAAACTCGAAGAGGCGCGCTCAGAAACCGGCGGAATCGCCGCTGGCCTGGGCGATCTGCCGCTATTTGCCGCGAGCGTGGCCGCTCCTGACGAAACCGCCGAAGACGCACTCGCCAACCGCCTGCGCGACACCGATGTGGATGCGCTGTCCCCTCGGGAGGCGCTCGATCTGCTTTACGATCTTAAACGCGAGCTGATCTCTACCAATCCTTAACCGTAGCCGCGCTATGGCGGTGCCCATGTCGAGGATATTGTTCGAAAACAGCAAATTTGCGCTTGGCTTCGCCGCCGTCACGATTGTTGGCGCCGGGCTGCTTATGGGCACCGACAATTCGCTGAGCGGCGTTGAAGTCGAAGGCGAAAGCGAGCCTGCTCCCAGTCAGCAAGTCGCTGCCAACACACAGCAAGACGCTCCACCGGCGCCGCTGGCAGAACAGCCTGTGATCGCCGATTGGGCCTCAGACGAAGAACTGATCGATACGGCTGAAGGGTTCGATCCGACCCCTAATGAGCCGGTTGAAATCTTCGATAGCCCGGCTCCAAGTGCAGAAGGCGATTCTTCAAACCAGCGATCTGCCCCAAGCGCCGGGCCAAAGCCTAACGTTGCCAATCGGCCCGGCCCAGCGCCATCGACGCCGAAAACGGCCCGTCGCAACCGCGCTCTCGACGTCAAGTAGACGTCAGCCGCGTTATCGAGTCGGGACCGGCGCTTCGCCCGAATAATCGTAGAAGCCGCGTCCGGTCTTGCGGCCGAGCCAGCCCGCTTCGACATATTTCACCAGCAGGGGCGCAGGGCGATACTTGCTGTCGCGCGTGGTCTTGTAGAGCACCTTGATAATGTCGAGGCACGTATCGAGGCCCACAAAATCAGCGAGTTGCAACGGCCCCATCGGGTGATTGAGACCGAGGCGGCAGCCCTTGTCGATGTCCTCGATCCCGGCGGTTGACTGGCCGAGCACAAACACTGCTTCGTTGATCATCGGCAGCAGAATGCGGTTGACGACGAACCCTGGCTCGTCCTGGCTGAGCACGACTTCCTTGCCCAAACCTTCGGCGAATGTCGTGACGCGGTCGGTAGTGACCTGCGCGGTTGCGAGGCCGGGAATAACTTCGATCAGGCCCATAACTGGCACCGGGTTGAAGAAGTGCAGACCGATGAAACGCGCCGGATCGGGTGAGTGGTTTGCCATCCGGGTGATCGGGATTGAGCTGGTGTTGCTCGCCATCACTGCCATGTCGGACAGGACTTTGCCTGCCGCTTCGAAAATTATCTGTTTGACTTCTTCGCGCTCGGTCGCCGCTTCGATGATCAGGTCGGCGGCTTCCATGGGCGCGTAGTCGGCAACCGGGGTGATCCTGGCCAGTACGCCTTCGGCTTCATCAGCCTCCAGCTTGCCCCGCCCTACCAGCTTGACGAGGGCCTTCTCAATCTTGCCCTTCCCGCCCTCGGCGGTGGCCAGATCGATATCCGACAGCATCACCTGCATGCCGTGCTGTGCAACCGTTTGAGCGATGCCCGTCCCCATCTGTCCGGCACCGATCACAGCAATATTCCGCATGGCAACAATCCCTTCGCAAGTGCAGCAAAGGGCCTGTTAGCGGGGCAGTCTGGGGTTGGCTAGCGATTAGCGACTAGCGGTTGGCGCCGGGCACCCATTTCACGTCCGCTTTGCCGTCATCGTTCAGCACGCGGCCGAGGACGAACAGTAAATCTGACAGCCGGTTGATATAAGCCAGAGCCGCCGGGTTCACCGAAGTCTCGCCTGTCAGTTCCGTCATTGCCCGCTCCGATGCGCGAGTGGCCGCACGGGCGACATGGACGCGCGCTGCCGCTTCACTGCCGCCCGGCAGGACGAAGCTGGTGAGCGGTTCGAGCCGTTCGTTGAGCGCATCGATCTGCGTCTCAATCCAATCGGGCTGGCTAGGCACGATCCGCAGAACCATCTCCGAGGGCGTGAAATCACCGTCTTCACTCGGCGTCGCAAGGTCAGCGCCGAGATCGAACAGGTCGTTCTGCACGCGGGTCAGCATCGCGCGGTGCGCCTCATCGTCGATCCCGCTGATGGCAAACCCGATCGCGCTGTTGGTTTCATCAACCATTCCGATCGCGGCAATCCGAGCCGAGTGCTTCGCGGTGCGCGAGCCGTCGACCAGACCTGTCGTGCCATCATCACCCGTGCGGGTGTAAATCTTGTTCAGCTTTACCATGCCGCGATCTCTCAGCGTGCCACGAGCATGATAATCACGACCACCGCAATCGCGGCTGCCTGATACTTGATGCGCGCGAACATCGCCTTGTTCTGGGCGAGTTGCATGTCGGTCGCGGTTTCACCCTCGCCCGTTTCCAGATCGATTTTCGTCGTCTGGAGGAATGCGATCACCCCGCGAACGAGCGAAACAAGGACCATGATGCAAAGGATCACGAGGACGGCGCCGAGAAAATAATTGACCATGGACCCTAAATGGACCCTGCGCCGCTAAGTTCCAACCGGCAATTCCTGCAATCGCAATTGCTCGGCAAGCATCAGCCCGTCTTCACCCGCTATTCTCCGATCTGCCAAGGACGGTGAGCCGCGCCGTTTCGCGAGCTTTTCGCCATTCTCGTCGAGCAAGAGCCGGTGATGGTGCCAGCGCGGAACGGGAAGCTTCAGAAGTTCCTGTAGCAGGCGGTGGACATGGGACGAGGCGAACAGATCCTCTCCGCGCGTCACCAAAGTGACCCCATCGGCGGCATCGTCCAGAGTTGCGGCAAGGTGGTAGCTTGCGGGCAATTCTTTGCGCACAATCACGACATCGCCAAACTCACGCGGGTCCGCGATTACGCTGCCGGCGATTTCATCGGTCCAGATGATTTCGCCCACCCGCTCCATTGCAGAATCGATATCAAGCCGCAGCGCAGCAGGCTTTCCCGGATCATGGGGCCTGTCGCGGCATGAGCCAGGGTAAACAAGGCCATCGGCACCTCGCCTTGGCTCGATCGCTTCGATCTCCTTGCGAGTGCAAGTGCAGCTGTAAACAAGCCCAGCTTGAACCAGTTGCTCTGCTGCCGCTTCATAGCTTGCCAGCCGGGTCGATTGCGCGGGAACTTCTTCCCACTCCAAACCCAGCCATTCGAGATCGCGGCGAAACTCATCGGCGAGCTCGGGCCGCGACCTTGGCCCGTCAATATCCTCGATCCTCAGCAGGAACCGCCCGCCCGCCGCCTTCGCCAGATCATGCGCAACTATCGCCGAAAAAGCGTGGCCCAGATGCAGGTGGCCATTGGGGCTCGGGGCAAAACGCGTAACAGTCTGCACGCCGCCCCAATGCCATACGCAATCGCATTGCGCTATCCACACACCATCAACAGCCTGTCCCTGTGGATATTCGCACTGTCACGGCTTTGACTCTGATTTCTGCCACGCCATGTTGCAGTCAATCAGGGAGGAACGCGCACCGTGTTCAAAGCCGAACTGATCGAAAAGGCTGCACAATTCCGCAGCGCCACCGAGGATCCGACTCGGAACCTGTCGTCCTGCCCCGCGCTTGTGCTCAACGCGGACTACACTCCTTTGTCCTATTATCCGCTGAGCCTGTGGCCGTGGCAAACCGCGATAAAGGCGGTGTTCCTGGACCGGGTAGATATCGTCGCGAGCTATGACCGCGAAGTGCACTCGCCCAGCCTCGATATGAAGATTCCCAGCGTCATCGCGCTGCGGCAATATGTGAAGCAGAGCGAGTTTCCAGCCTTCACACGCTTCAACGTGTTCCTGCGCGACAAGTTCGAATGCCAATATTGCGGCAATCGCGACCATTTGACCTTCGACCACGTGATCCCGCGCCGTTTGGGTGGGAAGACCACATGGGAGAACATCATCACCGCCTGCGCGCCCTGCAATATGAAGAAAGGCGGCCGCACGCCGAAACAGGCGCATATGCCGGTTCAGATGAAGCCAATCCGGCCAACCAGCTGGCAGCTTCAACAGCAGGGCAAGCAGTTCCCGCCGAACTACCTGCACGAAACGTGGCGCGATTGGCTGTATTGGGACATCGAGCTGGAGGCGTGACGCGGGCCGTATTTTCCTCAGCTCTCGCGGCTTTGTCATTGGTCGCGATCAGTCCGGCTGTGCGAGCACAAGAACAAGCCCAGGAGGACCCAAAGGAGTATCTGGAGAGCGCTTTCGAGCTTCTCGAATCCTATCACATTAATCGCAACGAAGCCGATTGGGCCGCCTTGCGCGATGCCGCGCGGGCGCTGACGGCTCAGGCGCATTCCCCTGCCGATACCCATGCGGCGCTGCGTGCGGTGATCGTGGCGCTGGATGAAAAGCACAGTTATCTGGTTCCACCGCGCAAGCCCAGAAAGACCATTTCTGCCGCCACCAACGCAAAGCCGCCGCTTCCACCGATGCCGGAAGGGAAACGGCTTGAAGGGGAGATCGGCTATGTTGCCATACCTTCGCTCACAACCGTTCAAGGCCGCGAGCAGGTGGGTGTGCAGTACCGCGATACTCTGCAATCGCTGCTGAAAGACCTCGACAAGAACGCCTCTTGCGGGTGGATCATCGATCTACGGAAGAACTTCGGCGGAAATATGTGGCCAATGCTGAACGGCCTTGATCCGCTGCTTGGAGACGGCCCATTCGGGTACTTTGTCGGACTGGAAGAAAAGTCCGCATGGGTCAGAACCTTTCAAGGTATCAGCGCGAGCACGGCAAATGCCAAAAGCGAGCCAAGCCCGTCATTCAAGCTCCAGAATTCGAGCCGCCCCATCGCCGTCCTGATTGGCGAACAGACCACCAGTTCCGGCGAGATGGTGGCCATCGCTCTGATCGGCCTGACAAACTCAAAGAGCTTCGGAAAACCGTCGGCCAATTTCACAACGGCTGTTCGTCCCTTTCCGCTGAGTGATGGGGCGGTCCTCGGCATCACTTCCAGCCAGGTTGCATTCGCCTCTGGGGAATTGGTCAAAGGTGCGATAGAACCGGACGTTCTCGTTGAAGACGAAGCACAGGAAGAAGCCGCAGGATGGCTCGAAGAACAATGCAGGACTACCCGCGCCTAGAAACCATCGATTCGATCATCTGCAGAGGCGATGAAAAGTGATCTCCATCGCTCTTGCTGCGCTGCTAATCGCTGCGACAATCTTCATCCACTACGAAACCTTGCGCCTCGTGTCGCTCGGCGCGACCGATCTGAATGTGCGCCCGCGGATGAGAATGTGGATGATGCTGAGCGGCGCGTTGCTTTCGCATCTGGTGCATATCGCTCTCTATGCGGTTGGCTTCATCCTGATGGAGTTCGAGTTCGGCCTCGGCACGATCGCCGGTCCGGATTCGGGCATTTACAACGACGCATTCTACTTCTCGATCACCAGCTACACGACGCTGGGCATCGGCGACATCTATCCGACCGGGCAGGTGCGGCTGCTCAGCGGAATCGAAGCGCTCAACGGGCTGGTCATGGTCACATGGACCGCCTCGATGACGTATCTGCATATGGAGCGATACTGGAAGACCGGACTGCCGGGCTAAGTAACTGACGACCGCTCGCTAAATTCGTCACGCCGCCACTCTTTGCCTTCCATCACTTCTGCCAAGTGGCCTGCTGCCGACGCCATATCCTCGAAGCTCAAATAGGCAGGCGCAAAGCCCAGTCGCAGCACGTCGGGATCACGAAAGTCCCCGATCACACCACGCGCTATCAAAGCCTGGCAGATCGCGTAGGCCTGTGGATGGCGAAAACTCAGCTGGCTACCACGCTCGGCGCTATTTGCCGGGCTGATGCAGTCCAGACCAATGCCGCGCTCCGTCAGGCATTCGAGGAAGAATTCCGACAACGCCTGTGATTTGGCGTGCAGCCGGTCAACCCCGATCTCTGCGATCAGATCGACGCCCACTTCGAGTGCGGTGAGGCCAAGGATTGGCGAGGTGCCGCATTGCAACTGCTCGATTCCCGGAGCCGCTTCATATTCGTCGACAAAGGCAAAAGGTCGCGCGTGACCGAACCAACCGGTAAGCGGCTGTTTGAGATCGGCGTGATGGCGCTCAGCGACATAGGCGAAGGCAGGAGCGCCCGGCCCCCCGCACAAATATTTGTAGCCGCAGCCGGTGGCAAAATCGGCAGCACAACGATTGAGATCGACAGGCAGCGCTCCGGTGGTGTGGGAGAGATCCCACAAGACGAGCGCTCCGGCTTGATGCGCTGCCTCGGTCAAAGCCTGCATGTCGAAAAGGTCGCCGGTTTTGTAATGTGCATGGGTCAGCATCAGCAGCGCGACATCGTCGCCCAGCGCTTCAAGCAGTTGATCGCGCTGAGCCAGCCGCTGCTGCGCCAAACCCTGCCGTTCTAGCCCTTCGATCATGTAGATGTCTGTCGGGAAGTTGCCGGGTTCGGATAGAACGACTTTGCGGCCCGGGCGCATCTGCAGCGCGGTGGAGATCAGTTTGAACAGGTTCACGCTGACCGTGTCGCAGGCGATCACCTCTTGCGGCTGCGCGCCGATCAGTGGAGCTATCTTGGCACCAACACGCGATCCCATTTCGAACCAGTCCGCATCGTTCCAACTGCGGATCAGCCCCTGGCCCCATTCCTGCTCAACCGCGCGCTGCATTGCCGCAGGGGTGGCGATGGGCAGTGCGCCGAGCGAATTGCCGTCGAGGTAAATCACACCCTCTGGCAACGTGAAGCGCTCGCGATATGCTGCAAGCGGATCGGCGGCATCCAATTCCCGCGCGCGTGCGATCAGGTCACTAGGCATCGGAAAGCTCGCGCAGGATCGCACGAACGGGTGAAGCGTCCCCGCCGACAATCGGCAGGGGCAAAGCGATCAACTCGTACCGGCCCTCCGGCACTTGATCGAGCACCAGCCCCTCAAGCACCCGCATATCGTGCTTCAACACCGCCTTATGCGCATCCATCGTCTTGGAGCTTTGCGGGTCGATAGAAGGTCCATCGAGACCGACCAGCTTGACGCCCTGCACCGCGAGCCATTCGATTGTCTCAGGCGCGATGGCGGTTGTGTCGGCATCCCACGCGTCGCGGGGAAATGTTTCGAAGGTTCTGAACAGGACACGGTCGGCGCTGCGAAGGTGCGGCAGATCAGCAACCTCGATTGCTGGACCCACACCGCGCGCATCCACCACCAGACACTCACCGAGATAGGGCTCTAAATCGACCGAGGCGATATCTGGCGCGGTCTGCGAATAATGTAGGGGCGCATCGGCATGCGCACCGGTATGAGTAGACATCGTCAACGCCGAAACATTGACCGGCGAGCCTTCCTCCATCTGCCATGTACGCGCCTGCTCGAAAGCAGTGTCGCCCGGCCACACAGGCACATCGGGATGCAGCTTTTGCGAAATATCCCAGATCCGCCGGCTCATATGGCGGTCCGCACACTGAGCAATTCAGGGAAAAACGCCTGCTTCAGCACGCCCGCCAGGTAGGGCACACCCGGCGTCCCTCCTGTGCCGCGTTTGAAACCGATAATCCGCTCGACGGTCTTGAGGTGCCCAAAACGCCAGCGTTGGAAATGATACTCGAGGTCGACGAGCTTCTCCGCTAGCTCATAAAGATCCCAATGCGCTTGCGGGTCGCGGTAGATGTCAGCCCAAGCCGCTTCGACCGATACATTGTGCTCGTAGGCTGCTCTAGGGTCGCGTTCTGTCGCCTTAGGGTCGATGGTAAAGCCGCGCCGCGCCAATAGCTGGATCGCGGAATCATAAAGGCTTGCTCTTGCGGTTTCCGCCTCTAGCCGCTCCGACCAATCGGCGTTCTCGGCATGCAGGCGAATGTGCTTCGCATCGCGCCCACCAAGCATGAATTCCATCATCCGATATTGCGCCGACTGGAACCCGCTCGACGCACCGAGAAAGGGCCGGATGCGTGAGTAATCGTGCGGCGTCATCGTGCTCAGCACATCCCAGCTCTGGATCAATTGCTGCTGCGCCCGCGCCACCCGCGCCAGCATCTTGAAAGCCGGTCGCAAATCGTCACGCTCGATATGCTCACGCGCTTCGGTCAGCTCATGCAGACAGAGTTTGAGCCACAGCTCGCTGGCCTGATGGACAACGATGAACAGCATCTCGTCATGCGCATCAGAAGAGGGGTGCTGCGCGGTGAGCACCTTGTCGAGATCGAGATAGCTGGAATAGGTGACGTCGCTGGTCATGGCCCATGCCCTAGCGTGAATGTCGCCGCGAGAAAACTAACCCTCGATTACGCGGGTTTCGGGATGGTGCTTATCGAGGTGCTTCTTGATGATCCGCAGGTTGCGTGTGTTGGATCGAAACACGAAGTCCGCGGCATCGCCGACCACCGGAACTAGACCGAGAACCGTGTCGAACGCCACATTGCCGCCCATGCGCATCAAATGCCATTTCGACATGCCAAGATTGCGCGCTTCCCAGACGATGTAGGCACCGAGGGCGGTGGTCACGAAATCGCCGAGGACAGGGACCAGTCCGATCAGCGCGTCCAAACCAATGGGAACGTTGATACCCGGCACACGAAAACTGCGTTCGAGCAGCAATTCCAGCGTTTCGACCCGCGCGCGGATCGAAGCCGGGTCGGTGCCGGTAGGCAGGCTAATCTGGGCCGTTTGCAGTCGTTCAGGGCCGTCCAATGTGCTCTCCTTTGCCCTCTAAATGGTGGGTTGGGACAGCGGGAACAAGGGGTGGAGGCCCCATTGGTTGGGTACATAGGCCCCAATCGCGCCGCGCACGAGCGACCAGCGGACCGGTGCGCCGAGGGGAATAAACACCTCTTCTGCCACCAATGCAGCATGCGCCTGCGCGAAGGCTTGTTGCTTCGCTTCCGGGTCTCGGATCGTCAGCGACTGCTGCACCAATTCATCGGCTTCTGCCGAACAAAGGCCGATTTCCAGCTCGCAATTGAACTGATTCAGGAACCACCGCGGCGATGAATAGCGCGCCAGCCGGTCTCGCATTTCAAGGTCCGCCCCCTCCCCGGGAGCCACCCGGATCGCGGCAACGCCGATGGCGGCCCAGTTTTGGGCGAGCTGCTGGAACAACAGATCGCTTCCCGGCCCCTCGGGCAGTGAGACCCTGACCTCGCGTGCTTCGCCTTCGGCCGGCTGCCACTGAGCGATCCTTTGCGCGGCGATATTTCTGCGAGCGTCGATATCGAGATCGCTCCACCTGTCAGGGTCCAGCGCTGCACCCGCAAGCAGGCTTGGCGGCACGATCCAACTGGTCGGCTGCCAGCCGCCCAATCCGAATGGCTCAATCAATCCGCTGCGGTCCAATGCCATCGATAGGGCTTCGCGCCGGGCGGGGTCAGCAAGCAATCCGTCGTCGCTGCGAAACACCAGTCCAAACACACCAAGCGCCGGATCGACTTGCACCGTCCCACGCGAAAGAGGGCCGAGTTCGGCGAGAGGGAATCCCGATAAGCGCCCATTCAGAAGCAGATCGACAGCACCGCTGGAAAAGGCCTCAACCGATGCTTCGACCGGCATCGCCTGAACCGTGAGGGTTCGGGCAATTTCCTCCCAATCCTCTCTTGCCGGAAGGCCGCGCTCCTCCGGCGGCAAGGCGCTCAGGCGGGCGAGCATTTGCTCATCATCCTGCGACATCACCATCGGTCCGGAACCGCTACCGCTTTTCAAGAGGCCAAGCTCTGGCTGAGCAATCAATCTCAGAAATTCGGGCATCGGGCTCGACAATCGCACCTCGATAACACGCCCGGTCATCGCCCGGATGTCGGTTATCTTGGCGAGATCGAGGCCAAGCGAGGTTCCCTCGAGCCGCGTGATCGTGTCGCGAAGCAATTGCCGGATATCGGCTGCCGTAACCGGCTCACCGTCGGGCCAGTCGGAGGCGCGAAGACGAAAAATGTAGCTAAGGCCATCATCGGCGACGATCCAGCGTTCGGCGATGGCAGGAACAATCTGCCCAGCCGGATCGAGAGCTACAAGCCCTTCTACCGTCGCGGCGCGAACATGCTGAGCTGCTGGAGAGAGGCGAACGCCCTGCTCGAATAGGCTTTCCGGTTCGCCGACTATTGCAACTTCGATCGGGCCATTGTCATTCGAAGGACCGCACGATCCCAGAAACACAAGGCTCAAAAGAAGAAGACAGAATCGCATTACCAGATGCGATTAGCACCTTGGAACGAACGGGTCAGCGCAGATATGCGCCAAACCCTGTCAGAAACTGTCTTAGACCTTGCGGACGTTCAGCGGGTCAGGCGTTTTCGGCGCCCGGTGCTGCCAAGACCGTTCGATAACCGCAGGATCATCGGCCTGTGGTTCGGCGGTGCCGCCGCGAGCGTGCTGAGAATCGATTTCTTCATCGAACGCGATACCAAAGCGGTTATCCTGGACCCACGCGACAGTGCCTTCGACCTGGCCGAGATTGCGCAGCTCGATCAGCAACCGATTGCCGCGTTTGACGCGCAGATTGCCTTCGCCCATCATTCCGCCATCCGAAAGGTTGCGCACACGGATCCGGTGCGAATCCTCACCCTGTTCGACGCGAATGTTGGCGAGCAGAAACAAGCTGTCGCGCGATACGCTCCGTGTCTCAACACCCGTCATCTTCGGATCATCTCCTAGGCAAATCCATGAATCGAGGACCCGCAACGGCGCGGATTCAGCTCTCGATACGTGTCAATCGAGTTAGGATAGGAAGGCTAATGCATCGTTAATGCTTGTACGTTCGCGACACTGTTCGAACATGCCGTCCCATAGTGGCACGACAATCGCGAAACGATTTAACGATCAATCGTCGCGCGAAACTTTTTCGCGGCGCTCATGCGCTTCCTGCGCCTCGACCGTCATGGTTGCGACAGGCCGCGCGATCAGCCTGCGTAATCCGATTGGATCGCCGGTCACCTCGCAATAGCCATATTCGCCTTCGTCGATGCGGCGAAGGGCGGAGTCGATTTTCGAGATCAGTTTGCGTTGACGGTCACGAGTGCGCAGTTCGATACCCCAATCGGTCTCACTTGACGCGCGATCGTTCAGGTCAGCCTCGCGGATTGGCCCATCCTGCAATGACTGCAAGGTTTGATCCGCCGCGTCGTGGATTGAGCGCTTCCACTCAATCAACAGCACACGGAAATAGTGCTGCTGAATCTCATTCATGTACTCCTCGTCCTCAGACGGAGTGTAATCCGCAGGAAGCACACGTTTTGCATTTTCGAGGATGTCGGATTCGTTAGACGCCGCCGTGGCCATGTGGTCCTCTTCGCCCTTTCAACTCCCGCGAGACTGTCCCGTCCTTGGCGCCCGGATGTTTCCGTTAGCCTACCTGCCCCCCAGCAAGTCGAAGCGTTCGGGCGGCCTATAGGCGCGAGGTCGTAGCGGCACAAGTCGCTTTGCAACGCGCGAACAGAACGGGGGATGAATTGACCGATAACCCCGGATTTTCATGGAGAAGGCCGGCTCTTGGTTAAAGAAACCCGTGACGCTGTTAACCATTTGTTGACCCTGATCTTGGAGGTCTGTGTTCAAGCGATCGGCAGGGGGGCTGTTTCGCCAAACACGGGGAATACAAAATGGAACTCAAATCGATTGATGGGGGCAATTTCAAACCAGTCGACAGCAACGAACCGGATCTGGTCGTAGCACGCTGCCTTGCTGCCGCCGCACAAGGTGACACGTCGGCCTATTTCGATCTTGGCGTCGCCTACTCGACCGGTAGCAACGGGCTCGACTGCGACCTTGTTGAAGCGCACAAATGGTTCAACCTCGCCGCTTCGCGCGGTCACGATGAAGCCGCTTGGTGCCGCGCCGACATTTCGGACGAAATGACCGCACGCGAAATCGCCGAAGCACAGCGACGCGCACGCCAGTGGATTGCGGAAGAACGCCGCCACGCGGCCTGATCGGCCAGTCTAATTCTCTTTCTTGAAGGGCGTCCGCTCACCTAAAAACAACTGATCCGTCGCGACGCCTTCACGCTCGCGCTCGAGAAAATCGGCAACCGCCGCGCGAAAGCCCGGGTCCGCCAGCCAATGCGCGGAATAGGTCTGCACTGGCTCGTATCCCCGCGCGAGCTTGTGCCCACCTTGCGCCCCAGCTTCGACACGCGGCAATCCCAATTCGATCGCCAAGTCGATTGCCTGATAATAGCACAGCTCGAAATGCAGGAAGCGCACATCGCGTGTGCATCCCCAATAGCGGCCATAGATTGCCTCTGCGCCGATGAAATTGAGCGCACCGGCAATTGGTGTGTCGTCATCGAAGGCCAGGATCAGCACCATCCTGTCGCCCATTCTTTCGCCCAACAGTGTAAACGCGTCGCGCGTCAGATACGGCGTGCCCCATTTTCGCGCACCAGTGTCCTGATAAAACACCCAGAATGCATCCCAGTGCTTAGGTTTAATGTCGCCGCCTGACAGGCGCTCGATCCTAAGCCCATCCTGCGCCGCCGCGCGTTCCTTGCGCAGGTTCTTGCGCTTGCGCGATGCGAGTTCGCCGAGGAAATCATCGAAGGTGGCATAGTCGCGGTTGAGCCAATGAAACTGAATGTCGCTGCGGATCAGCCAGTCCGCCTGTTCGTACAGGTGCAACTGTTCGCGCTCGACAAAGGTCGCGTGGGCAGAGGACAGGCCGTTCTGCTCACACACCAACTCGGCGCCCTTGAGCAAATGCAAGGCGAGCGAGGGATCGCTTAGCAGGAGGCGCGGGCCGCTTGCCGGTGTGAACGGTGCCGCGATCTGGAGCTTTGGATAATAGTTGCGCCCTGCCCGCTGCAACGCGTCGGCCCAGCTGTGATCGAATACATATTCGCCCTGGCTATGGCCTTTGGCATAGCTCGGCATGGCAGCGAGCAACTTGTCGGCTGCATCGGTGATCACGATCGGCACAGGGTCCCAGCCGGTGCCCTCGCCCACGCTGCCAGAATCCTCGAGCGCGGTCAGAAATTCGTGGCTTACGAAGGGATTGCGATCGCCGCCTAGGGCGTTCCACTGGTCGCGGTCGAATTCGCCCACGCCGGGTGCGAGCTTGACTGTTAGCTCTGTGTTGGGCGCATCGTCCGGGTTCATTCGATCCCTTCGCCCTCGGCAATCATTGCATCGGTATGGGTCAGAGCCCGCTTACGCAAATCCTGCGTGCGCACCGTCCACGTTAGCAGCGGATTCCCAGTCTGACGCCACATTCCGGCAATCACATTGGGCAGGTCTCGGATATCGCATGCGAGAAAGTCGGGCTGAGCGCGCTCGATTGCGTTAGGCTGTCGCCACGCATGTTTGAAACCGTGGTCGAGCGTGTCGGTGCAGACCAGTCCGCGCGTGTGCTGCGGCGCGTGCTTCGCGAACCACTCGCCCATGCGAGGGTCGAAACTCATCACTGCTAGCGGCCCAGAATAGTCAGCGATCACCGACGAGATTGCTGCGCAAGCGGCGGCGATATCGAAATCTGGCAGCGACTTCACCTCGACAAGGACCGGGACGTTGCCGCCGACCAATTCGAGCAAATCGGCGAGCGTCCAGATCGTCTGATCGGTTTGGCCCAGCGTCAACTCGCACAGCTCATCGGCAGACTTCAGGGCGACCTTGCCGTGCTCCGCCGTCAGCCGCTCCAGCTCCCAATCATGAAAAACGAGCGGAACATTGTCGCGGCTGAGTTGGATGTCGCATTCGAGCCCGAACCCATCTGCGATCGCCGCTTCCATCGCAGTGCGAGAATTCTCAGGAATGCTAAGACCATGGAGCCCTCGATGGGCGAAGGTGTGGCGTCTCAGCCAGTCGTGAACAGCACGTTCGGTCACGCGCAATCAGGCATCCGAAATCGCGATCACGGCGTCGACTTCGACCGCCGCCCCAAGCGGCAGGACAGGCACGCCAACTGCAGCGCGCGAGTGGCGGCCTTTTTCGCCGAAGACATCGAACATCAGGTCCGACGCGCCATTTGCGACCATGGGCTGATCGGTGAAATCGACCGTCGAGCTGACGAAAGCACCGAGCTTTACGACGCGCTCCACTCTTTCAAGCAGGCCGGCTGCTTTCAATTGTGCGAGTATCATAAGTCCGCAGGCACGCGCAGCCGCCATGCCGTCTTCGAGTGATACAGTCTCGCCTAGACGCCCTTTGAGCAGCTCGCCGTCCACGAAAGGCAGCTGTCCCGAAACATAGGCGACACCGCCATGGACGACGACCGGCTGATAACTGGCCACTGGAGCTGCTGCTTCGGGCAACGTAATGCCGTGTTCGTTCAAACGTGCTTCGATGCTCATACCCGCTCCTCCTCAAGACGATCCATCAACCATGGCAACGCATCAGACCAGCGGTCGATCCGCGCATCCGCGTGCCCTGCTTTGTGAGCGCAGTCGATCGCACCCGCGATCATCGGTTCGCCGCACATGTGCAGGCGCATGACACTCGGCACTGTCTCTGCGACCGAGGCGTGGTGCTGCGCAAGATCGTCAATGAAGATCGCGCGGCTTGGAGCGTGCTCCTCGATAATTCTCTGCAGCGCCGGACCTTTGGGTCCTTGGTTGGTGTAGACCTCCGCATGGATGCCATGCCCGGCGAGCTGCTCTGCGCGATGATCGCGGCGTTTGTCGACAAGGTTGGTCAGGATCACGACATCGGCATACTCGCTGAGCGCGTTGATCGATTCCACCGCACCCGCGATCGGCAATTGGCGGTCCATTTCAGTGTCGAAGAAGCCGCCAAGCATACGCCAGACATCATTCGCTTCGAGAAACTCACCGCTCTTCTGCCAAGTCAGCGCCTTGGCGAAGTTGCCGTCGTCAATGTTGAAATTGACGCCCTGACTCTCCTCGAGCCAATCCTTGAAATGCGCGACCATGTGCAGGATCACTTCGTCGCAATCGCTGATAACGAGAGGGCGGGTCATTTATGAAGCTCCTGGCGGGCGGCTACCAGTTCTTCCGGCGTAACGGCTAAAGCCTCGGCCGCGCGGATCAGATCTGGTTCGTGGTTTGCGAGAAAATCGAGTGTCGATGCGAGCACAACCGGATCGCCCAGCCCTGCACGCAGAGTATCGGGATCGAGGCCGGTCAATTCAAGGTAGCGCTCGGCTCGCTCGCCGTCCTCCAGCACCCAGCCTAGCGCCGCCAAGGCAAGCGTCTGCGGGGTCAAAGCGGGTTCGTCCGATGGCGAAGTTATTGAATTGGCGATTGTAGCGTCCTCGTGGAAGGGATAGGCAGGCGCCACAGTCAGCAGCGGGGCATGCAGTGGCAAAGCGAATAATGGTTGTCGAGGATAACGACCTCAACCGAAAATTGTTCTGCGATGTGCTCAAGGCTAACGGTTTCGAGGTCGATCCGGTTGCCGAAGGGGCATTGGTACTCGACACCGCGCGCGAAACCTCGCCCGACCTCATCATTATGGATATCCAGCTCGGCGGAATGTCTGGCGTCGACCTGATCGAAGCGGCCAAACAGGACATGCTGCTGCGCGAAATCCCGGTTTTGGCGGTTACCGCTTTTGCAGCCAAGGGCGATGAAGAACGCATCCGGTCGGCGGGCGCCTCTGGCTATCTGGCAAAGCCAGTGTCGATCACCCCGTTCATGACCGCAGTTAGGCAATTGATTGAAGTGGACGCCTGAGCCCCGCTTGCATTTCCGCCCGTTCTCGCCATTTATCCGGAAAACCAAGCCGCTTTTCAGCCACAAACACGCGCCATAGCGGCGGCGAAACCACCCAACAAAGAGAGCATTTCGTCCATGGACAGCGCCGAAGTCGACAAACGCATCCGCGCCCTGATCGACCCTTTCAACAAGAAAGGCGTAGAGATTTCCGACGCCACGACATTTCAGAACGATCTGGAATTCGACAGCCTGACCGTGATGGATTTCGTCGCCGAGATCGAAGACGAATTCGACATCATAATCAGCATGAACCAGCAGGCCGAAATCGAAACCTATGGGCAACTTGTCGCCGCAGTGCACAAGCTGCAGGATAGCTGATAAAGAGCGCTTCATGACTGACACGATGACGAAAGCGGGCACCGATACGGACGCGCCGCACGGCGACCTCTTTTCCAAGTTTGATGGCCTGATCCAAACGCGCGAAACGCTGCTCGCGACCGGGGTCGAGGATCCATACAATCTGGTGATGGAGAAAGTGCTCTCGCCTACCAGCGCGATTTGCAACGGGCGTGAGACTATCCTGCTCGGTACGTACAATTACATGGGCATGACGTTCGATCCGGACGTGCTCGATGCAGGCAAACAAGCGCTCGCCGATTATGGCTCAGGTACGACCGGTAGCCGCGTTCTTAACGGCACATATCAAGGTCACAAAGAGTGCGAGGATGCGCTCAGAGAATTTTACGATATGGACCATGCGATGGTCTTTTCGACAGGGTATCAGGCCAATCTCGGGATCATCTCGACTATCGCGGGCAAAGGCGATTACATCGTGCTCGACATCGACAGCCACGCTTCGATCTACGATGGCTGCGCGATGGGCAAGGCCGAGATCGTGCCGTTCAAGCACAATGACGTCGAAGCGATGGAAAAGCGCCTGCGCCGCATTCCTGAAGAAGCAGGCAAGCTGGTCGTTCTCGAAGGCGTCTACTCGATGATGGGGGACGTCGCTCCGCTCAAGGAAATGATCGCCGTCGCCAAGAAATATGGCGCGATGGTGTTGGTCGACGAAGCGCATTCGATGGGCTTCATCGGCGAGAATGGGCGCGGGGTCTGCGAAGAACAGGGTGTGATCGACGACGTCGATATCATCATTGGCACCTTCTCGAAGAGCGTCGGCACAGTCGGAGGTTTCGCGGTCTCTAACCATCCGAAATTTGACATCATGCGGCTCGTCTGCCGCCCCTACGTTTTCACCGCCAGCCTGCCGCCCAGCGTCGTCGCCACCGCCGCTACGTCGATCCGCAAACTGATGCACGGCGCGAACAAGCGTGCGCATCTGTGGGAAAATTCCAAGCGGCTGCATGGCGGTTTGGTCGAGCTTGGCTTCGATATTGGCACCGACACGCCGCAAAGCGCGATTGTTGCCGTGATCATGCCCGATCTGGAACGCGGGGCGATGATGTGGGAAGCGCTGTTGCGCGAAGGCCTTTACGTCAATCTAGCGCGTCCACCTGCAACGCCCGCAAACATGACCCTGCTGCGTTGTTCGCTTTGCGCCGAGCACTCGGCAGAGGAAGTGGAAACAATCCTCGGCATGTTCGAGCGCGCCGGTAAGGCTGTTGGGATCCTGCCAGGCTGAGTCTGCTCAACCTCGAGCAGCAGGTTTCATTTTGACTGGGATACGGAGGTAATGGACGCCGTTGTCCTCGGCCTCCGGAAACCGTCCCGCGCGGATGTTCACCTGGATCGACGGGAGCAGCAGCTTAGGCACTGACAGGCCGGCATCACGAGTGTCGCGCATGGCGACGAACTCATCTTCGCTGAGGCCTTCGTGGACATGGACGTTAGTCCTTCGTTGTTCGCCAACGGTCGTCTCCCATTGATACTCGTCGCGACCGGGCGCTTTGTAGTCGTGGCACAGATAGAGCTTCGTCTCGTCGGGCAGCGCCAGAATTCGTTGAATTGAGCGGTATAGTTGCCGGGCGTCACCACCGGGAAAATCAGCCCGCGCGGTTCCGTAGTCGGGCATAAATAGCGTATCGCCGACCCACACATGATTGCCGATCTTGTAAGCGACATCCGCCGGAGTGTGACCCGGCACGTGAATCACTTCGACCTCAAGATGTCCAAGCGCAAATCGGTCGCCATCGGAAAATAGCCGATCAAAGTCGGACCCGTCTGTCTTCAAAGTTTCGTCGGCGAAGATCGGGCGGAATATCTTCTGGACGTCCCGAATGTGCTCCCCGATCCCGATCCGTGCTTCGGTGCGAGCCTTGATCATCGGCGCGGCAGACAGGTGATCGGCATGCGCGTGAGTTTCCAGAACCCATTCGATCGACACCCCTTCTTTCTCGGCCTCTGTCATGATTGCTTCTGCCGACCGGGTGTCAGCTTCGCCGGACGCCATGTCGAAATCGAGCACCGGATCGATGACAGCACCGCGGCCGGTCTGCTTGTCCCAAACGAGGTAGCTTACGGTGTTGGTCGGTTCATCGAAGAATGCGCGGATAGCCGGGTCACTCACGGCGTCCTCCTTGGGTCTAAGTGTTCCCTTGACATATATTAGTGAATGCTTATTTAGCAAGTCCTAATGAAAGAGAATATCCACCCTCCTCTCGATCCCGCCGAATTCGCTGCGCGGGCAGACGAAGTTGCCGCCCTCCTTAAGGCGCTCGGCAACCAACGGCGGCTGATGATCATGTGCAAGCTTGCCGAACACGGCGAAGTCAGCGTCGGCGTGCTGGCGGTTGATGTTGGCCTGTCGCAATCGGCGCTGTCACAACATCTCGCAAAACTGCGCGCCGAGGGCCTCGTCGCCTCTCGGAAAGATGCGCAGACCGCATATTATCGGATCGCCGATCCGCGCTGCGAAAGCCTTCTGGCGACGCTCTATCAACTCTATTGTTCGTGAAAGGACCGCAGTCATGGCGATCAAAACAATATCTCCCTCAGAAGCGGTTGAACTTGCGGCACAAGGTGCGCGCCTTGTCGACATTCGTTCTCCAGATGAATTCAGGCGAACCAAGGCCGTTGGAGCGGAGAGCAGGCCACTCGATGTGATCGAAACGATAACCGGCGGTGAGCCAATCGTTTTCATGTGCAAATCTGGGATGCGAACCAGCGCCAGTGCCGATCGGCTCGAGGGTGCCTGTACCGGTGATGCATACATCGTCGACGGCGGCCTTGATGGCTGGCAACAGGCAGGTCTGCCAATAGTAACCGATGCCTCGCAGCCAATCGAAATTATGCGCCAAGTTCAGATCGCCGCTGGCGCGCTGATCCTCCTCGGCGTGTTGCTCGGCAGTCTGACGACCCCCGTTTGGTACGGACTCGCTGCCTTTGTCGGAGCGGGTTTGCTGTTTGCAGGAGCAACGGGCTGGTGCGGCATGGCCAAACTCTTGGCAATGTTGCCCTGGAACCGCCGCGCAGCGGCCTGACGTGGATCCATCGACCATCTTCGCCGCTATGGCTGCGGGGGCGTTGATCGGATTCGTCCTGGGGCTGGTTGGCGGCGGTGGCTCGATCCTCGCTGTCCCGCTTCTCATTTACTTCGTCGGCGTTGAAAGCACGCATATGGCGATTGGCACGGCTGCTGTGGCGGTCGCAATCAACGCTGCAATTGGACTCACTGCCCACGCGAGAAAGGGCAACATCAAATGGGGCTGCGCAATTGCCTTTGCCCTGGCGGCCATTGTCGGCGCTGCTCTGGGAGCGGAGTTGGGAAAATCGGTCGATGGAGAGCGATTGCTGGCGCTGTTCGCCATATTGATGATCGGGGTCGGCCTTCTTACGATCCGCGAGCGACGAGGTGGCTCAAATCCCGACGTGACGCTGGGCCGAAGCACAGCGCGAAAGCTGTTGCCGCGAATATTGCCGACAGGCTTCGGTGTCGGCGGCTTTTCGGGATTCTTCGGGATTGGCGGCGGATTTCTAATTGTGCCGGGTCTGATTTCGGCGACCGCTATGCCGATCGCTGTCGCTATCGGGTCTTCGCTTCTGGTGATCAGTGCGGTCGGCGCTACGACCGCATTGTCCTATTCGCTGTCAGGATTCGTCGATTGGCGTTTGGTGGTGCAGCTTGCGGCCGGAGGCGTGGTCGGGGCGGTCTTGGGGCGTATCGCGATGGTAAAGCTTAGCGCGCGAGGCCGAGCACTGGAGATCGGGTTCGGAGCGTTGGTAGTCGCGGTGGGATTAGCAATTCTGATTGCCGAAGGTTTGGATTAGCCTGAGCCTCAGGCTCCGCGCACTTCGGTTACACCGTCGCAGGGGTTGGAAGCGTCGGCCTCGTTTTCCCCGCCTGCCAGCTGAGTGAAAGCAACAAACCCGCCGACCACCAGCACAACGAATGCTGTCGTCACCCAGCCGAGATACTTGTCGATGATCGCCTTGATCGGTGCGCCGAACAGTTGGAACAGCACGCCCACAACCATGAAGATCAAAGCGCGTCCGGCGATGGCCGCCAGCGTGAATGTCAGCAGGTTCATCTCGATGAAGCCAGCCGTGATGGTCATCAACTTGAACGGCACCGGCGTTCCTGCTGCAAAAAACACAGCGAGCGCCCCTTGTTCGCGGATGTAGCAAGCGGCGACCGGGAAACTCTCGGTCAGGCCCAGCAAACCGATCATCCAGGCTCCAACGGCCTCATAAAGGAAAAAGCCGATCGCATAACCGAACAGCCCGCCGAGCACGGAAGACACGGTCGCGACCAGAGCAAACCGGATCGCTTTCTTCGGCTCGGCAAGACACATCAGGCCAAGCAGCGGATGCGGCGGGATCGGAAAGAAGCTCGATTCGATGAAACTGAAAAACGCCAGCCACCACACAGCATGCGGGTGCGCAGCCTTGTCCATCGTCCAATTGTAAAGGCCACGCAGCCACGCCATCGACATCATCCAAGCAAGGGTTTGCGGCGCGTTAGGGCAGCGATTCCCGGTAAGCAACCAACAATCGAATAACCCATTTGGTTATTTTTCTTGACATCGTCACGCTCTTTGGTTAGTACAGGGCATCATCGCAAAACTGTGATTCGCAACCAAGCGGATTTCTCGGCAGCCTCCTTCGTTGGAGCGCTGCCGTTTTCGTTTCTGGGACGGGAGATCGTTCATGGCTGCACGGGGCCAGAACCGCACCAAGATCAAACAGCAGCTTAAAGAGGGCGAAAATGGTCCGCTAAACCGCCATTGGCGCGGGGTGTTTCTCGACTTCCTGGCAGAGTCGTCCAACGTCACCAAAGCGGCGGAAGAAGCAGGCATCAACCCCAGCCGCGCATACAAGGTCCGCCGCGAAGAGCCCGAATTTGCCAAGCAATGGCGCGTGGCCTTGCTCGAAGGATACGAGCATCTTGAGCTGGAAACTCTGCGCCGGCTGCGTGTGGGCACCAAGGCCGATGGCCCCAAGTTCGACATCGCGAACGCGCTGCGCCTGCTGGTTTTGCATCGAGAGACAGTGGCCCGCGCTCAGGCCGAACAGCGCAATGTGAGTGCGGCAGAAGTGCGGGCGTCGATCGACCGGAAGGTCGAGGCCATCCGGCAGCAGGTTCAGGATGAAAAGCGCCGCGGAGCTGCGCGCAAGTGATATCGCCGCTCGATTGGCTGAAAGACGAGCCTGCGGCGATCCGAGAGCGGATCGCGAAAGCGCTAACTAACGAAGAACGCAACGAGTTCGATTTTCATTGGGGCATGTCGGCTCGCAAAGCCCAGCTTGCTCCCGATGGAGATTGGCGGATCTGGCTGATCATGGCCGGGCGCGGCTTTGGCAAGACGCGGGCCGGTGCCGAGTGGGTTCGCATGGTGGCCGAGGACAATTGCGAGGCACGCATCGCGCTCGTCTCGTCCTCGCTCGCCGAGGCGCGCGCAGTGATGATCGAGGGGGAAAGCGGCATTATCGCCTGCTGCCCGCCCGAACGCAGGCCACAATTCGAACCGTCCTTGCGGCGGCTGCGCTGGCCCAACGGAGCGCAAGCACAGATGTATTCGGCTGCCGAACCAGAAAGCCTGCGAGGTCCGCAAAATTCGCACGCCTGGTGTGATGAGATTGGCAAATGGCCGCTCGCGCATGAACGGGCTACGCGTTGCTGGGACAATCTGTTGATGGGTCTGAGACTGGGAAAGGAACCGCGCATCGCGGTGACGACGACTCCGCGCGCGGTGCCGCTGGTACAACGCCTGCTGGAACGAGAAGATGGCGGCGAGGTGGCTGTCACACGAGGATCGACCTTCGACAACGCATCGAACCTGCCGTCGCAGTTCCTCGATGCGATGGAGAGCGAGTTCGCAGGCAGCCAGTTGGCGCGGCAGGAAATTGGCGGCGAACTGCTGAAGGATATCGAAGGAGCGCTCTGGTCGCGAACCTTGCTTGAGCAAGTCCGAGACACTGGCCCCGCGCCTGAACATCGCCGTGTGGTGGTTGCGGTCGATCCGCCCGCCTCGGCCAATGGCGACGAATGCGGCATTTTGGTCGCGGCTTTGGGCCAGGATGGACTTGGTCATGTCCTCGCAGACTGTACAGTCTCGGGTTCGCAGCCGGATGGCTGGGCGCGAGCGGTCGCCAACGCGGCGGAGGAATGGGAAGCCGACCGGGTGGTCGCCGAAGCCAATCAAGGCGGTGCGATGGTCGAAAGCGTGTTGCGCGCAGCCAAGTCATCGCTGCCAATCAAGCTGGTGCATGCCAGCCGCGGCAAGGTCGCGCGGGCCGAACCGGTCGCGGCACTCTACGCCGCAGGACGCGTGAGACATCACGGGAATTTCCCGCAACTCGAAGACCAATTGTGCGGACTGATGGTAGCCGGTGACTATGCCGGACCAGGCCGAAGCCCCGACCGCGCCGACGCTCTCGTATGGGCACTGACCGAATTGATGCTGGGTCGCACCACGCGGCCTAGCGTGCGGAAAATCTGAACAAAGGAACAGCAATGGCATTGTTCGAAAACATACTCTCCGCCTTTAAGGGCGGGGAGGAAAGCCGTGTGCCGCTTGCCCCCGGCTTCCTGCAGGGATGGATGCCCGCTTTCGAAGGCGGGAGGGCCGCGCGGCACTTTGATTATCACACGGCGGTCCGCGAGAGCTTCCTGTCCAATCCGGTTGCGCAGAGAGCGGTGCGGATCGTTGCCGAGGGTGTCGGGCAGGCTCCTCTAGCTGGCGATGACAGCAAACTGACCAGCCTCGTCAATGCGACCAGCGCGGGGCAGTCGCTGGTCGAAACGCTCGCGGCGCAGGTGCTGCTTCACGGCAATGGCTATGTGCAGATCATCAAGGATGCGAGCGGCAAACCGGTTGAACTGTTCGCGCTTCGGCCCGACCGCGTCACGGTTGTCGCGGGCGATGATGGCTGGCCTTGCGCGTATGAATACCGGGTCGGGTCCGAACGGATTTCGATGGCGCTCGAAGACGGGGACGGCTGGCCCAACATCATCGCGATCAAGGCAATGCATCCGCTCGAGGATCATTACGGCGCGGGCGCACTCGCCGCGGCAATGCAAGCGGTCTCCATTCACAACGCCGCAGCCGAATGGAACTGCGCGCTGCTCGAAAACGCAGCCCGGCCGTCAGGAGCGCTGGTCTATCAAGCGAGCGATGGCGCGGGTCTGACCACCGATCAGTTTGACCGGCTGAAGTCCGAGCTGACAGAGGCTTTCTCCGGCGCCGGCAATGCCGGTCGGCCCATGCTCCTCGATGGCGGACTCAAATGGCAGAGCATGGCGCTCTCCCCCGCTGACATGGACTTTGCGACCCTCAAAAGCGCCGCAGCCCGAGAGATCGCGCTGGCATTTGGCGTTCCGCCAATGCTGCTCGGGCTGCCGGGCGACAACACCTATTCGAACTACCGCGAGGCCAATCGCGCTCTGTGGCGACTGACGTTGCTGCCGCTTGCCGACAAACTGTTCTCGGCGCTGCGCGAAGGTCTCTCACCGTGGTTTCCGGACGCAAACCTGGGGATCGATCTCGATCAGATCACCGCACTTTCCGAGGATCGCGAGCGTCTGTGGAAGCAGGTGTCGGATGCCGAATTCCTGACTCGCAGCGAGAAACGCGCGATGCTCGGGCTGCCGCCGGAAGAAACCGAGCCGGAGGATGCAGAATGAGCCGGGAAGATCTGCTCGCCAGATTAATGGTGCAGGCGGCACAAGACGGCGCGGACGTCGTGACCTTGCGCGCGATTGTCGAGGAAACAAGCGAGTTGGCAGCGGACCGAGTGCTCGTCCGACTTGGTCTCGGCGATGCAGGAGCCGAGGACGATCTCGGCGAATTGCGCGAGCTGCTAAGCGCCTGGCGCGATGCCAAGACCAGCGCATGGAAAGCCTTCATCGATTGGACGATCCGCGCGGTACTGGCGCTGTTGCTGATCGGGATCGCAGTCAGGCTCGGTGTCGGAGAATTGGTCTCATGACCACCCAACCCATTCGCTTCGCAGGCTATGCGGCCCTGTTCGATATTGCAGACGCGGACCGCGACACGATCCGGCCCGGCGCCTTCACCAAGAGCCTCGCGGCGAGAGACATGCCGCTGCCGCTGCTTTGGCAGCACCGCCCGGACCAGCCAATCGGCACGGTGGAGACTGTGTCCGAAGATGCTCGGGGTCTCAAAGTGATCGCGCTGATCGAACGGCCCGACAGCCGCGCTGCTACAATGCTCTCGAACGGAGAAGTGACCGGCCTCAGCTTCGGCTACCGCGCCCGCAATGCACGTCATACCGAGGCGGGCCGCGAACTTCTCGACATCGACTTGTTCGAAGTCAGTCTTGTGTCGCACCCTCTTCAACACGGCTCACGCGTTCATCTTGTTGTCTAGCCTCAAGCGTCGGCGGCTGCATCCGCAGCCCTGGCTATCCTCGCTCCCTCCGGTCGCTGCGGGCGGCCGGTCGGCCTTGCGGTCGCTACGCGACCGATCCTTGTAAACCGCACCTAACGTGGTCGCCCTTGGGCGGCCTTTTTCATGCCCAACAGAAAGGCCCATTGCCCCATGGATATGCTTACCACGCCTACCGTACCAGCCGCCGCGACCGACCCGCTCGAGGAAAGCTTCGACATCGTCGCACGGCAAGACCAGACCGAAGCCAATGTCACGGCGCTACGCCAGGATGTCGATGAAGTGAAAGCGCGGCTGGACAAGATTTCGCGCGCCGCTTCGCGCCCTGCCATCGGCGGCGGCGCGGTGACCAGTCAGGAGGTCAAAGGCTTCGTCGATGGCTATTTGCGCCGTGGTCGCGAGACCGAACTCAAATCGATCAGCGGCGTGAACCCAGCCGATGGCGGCTATGCTGTCCCGCAGCAGATCGACGCGATCATCGCCCGCGAACTGCACGAGATCAGCCCGATCCGCTCGATTGCGCAGATCGTCCAGACCGGCACGGCGGGCTACCGCAAGCTGGTTGCAACCGGAGGCACCGCATCGGGCTGGGTCAGCGAGACCGCCGGACGTCCGGAAACCGACACACCCAACTTCGCGGAAATCGCCCCGCCGACCGGGGACCTTTATGCCAATCCGGCGGCCAGCCAATCGATGCTGGACGATGCCGCATTCGATATCGAGACGTGGCTTGCCAACGAAATCGCGATCGAATTCGCCCGCGCAGAAGGTTCCGCCTTTGTCGGCGGAACAGGGCTCGATCAGCCCGAGGGTTTCCTCAGCGTCCCGACCAGCACAGTCGAAGATAACGTCCGCGCTTTCGGGACGCTTCAGTATGTCGGATCCGGCGATACCGATGGTTTCGACGCCTCGCCTGAAGCCAAATTGATCGACCTGATCCACTCGATGAAGGCCGGACACCGTCAGGGCGCGAGTTTCGTCATGAACTCGGCCACTCTCGCGACGGTTCGCAAGCTCAAGACCGCCGATGGCGCGTTCCTGTGGCAGCCGGGCATGGTCGAGGGTCAGCCCGATCGCCTGCTCGGCTACCCCGTGGTCGAAGCCGAGGACATGCCCGATGTCGCGAACGGTGAATTCCCGATCGCATTCGGCAATTTCCGCCACGGCTATCTGATCGCCGAACGCAGCGCGACCAGCGTGTTGCGCGATCCGTTCTCGAACAAGCCGTTCGTCCACTTCTACGCGACCAAGCGCGTGGGCGGCAAAGTACTCGATAGCAACGCGATCAAGCTGCTGAAGATCGAGGCCTAAGGCCCCTCACCCTCCCGGCAAGGTCGAGTTCCCCCTTCTCCCTTGCCGGACCCTGCACCCGCGCCGCCGCCGGAACTCTCCCCGGATGCTGCGGCGCGGGTGCCTCTTTTCGATCTCAACATTGGAGACCGCAATGCGGCGGACGATTGTGCAGCCAGCCGACCTTAGCGGTCCGGCGCTGGCCGAATTCAAGGATTGGCTCGGCATCAGTCGGCCTAACGAAGACCCATTGCTGGTCGATCTGCTGGCGGCGAGCCTGGCGACGTGTGAAGCCTTCACCGCGCAAGCGCCGCTCGAGCAGACAATCGAAGAGCGGATCTCGGTCAAGCAAGGGATCTACCGTCTCGGCTCCAGACCGGCGCGGATGCTGCTCAATGCGGAATTGATCGATCAGATCGGAACGCGCAGTTCGCTGAGTGGGCAGGGCCACGGCTTCAATCTTGATCATGACGGCGTCGCGACCGCTGACCTGAAGTTCGATCTCGAAGGACAGGCCGTCGCCGTCACTCTGTTGGTCGGCATCGCGCCCGATTGGCCGTCAGTTCCCAAAGCGCTGCGGCAAGGCATCATCCGTTTGGCAGCACATTTCTATCGCGACCGCGACAGCGAACGGATGATGCAACCACCATCAAGCGTGACAGCTCTGTGGCGCCCGTGGCGCACCATGAGGCTCACATGATCGACGCCGCTATCGACGCGAATTCCCGCACCGACACGCTGGTTGGACTGCAAGCTCGCGCCGCGCGCCTTGGACATCAACGCGCCGAATACCTTGCGCAAGCTTTGCGAAATGCCTCGCACCGCTGGCGGTCTTCCGCCGCGCTGTGGCCCAAACTTGGACTGGAGTGATCGGCGATGGAAAACCACCTGCGCGCAGCTCTGATTTTGTGGCTGCGCGATGACCCCGCCTTGTCGAGCCTCAACGCGATCGAAGAGGAAAGTCCGCTCAAATCGAGCGCACCATGGCTTGGCATCGCGGCCAGCGCGTCGAGTGACTGGGGCACCAAGGATCGCCCTGGACGGGAAATACGCATCGCGCTCGAACTTGAAGGCCGGGCCGATGAGCCCGCAGCTGACGCCGCATTGCTCAAGGCAATCGAGCAGCGAACGCTCGACCTCCCGCCATTTCAGTCGGGCTTCGAGCTTGCTTCGATCCGATTCCTGCGCGCCCGCAGTGAGCAGCGCGAGAACAATCTGCGCGGCGCGCTGCTCGAATTTCGTTTCCGCATCCTCGAACCCCTTACGGAGTAAGCCCTATGCCCGCCCAAAACGGCTCAGCCTTCCTACTAAAGATCGGCGACGGAGCAGACCCCGTCGCCTATGAAACGGTCGCCGGACTGCGCACGACACAGATGACGATCAACGGCGACACTGTCGTAGTGACGCACAAAGGATCGGGCGGCTGGCGCGATCTGCTATCGGGCGCCGGGACGCGTTCGGTCTCGGTCAGCGCTGCCGGAATCTTTCTTGGTAGTGCTGCGGAAAACGCGGTGCGCGGCCATGCGCTCGCCGGGACGCTCGATGACTACGAGCTATCCTTCGAAGACGGCGAGCGGTTGCGCGGGCGGTTTCTGGTACAGCGGCTCGACTACTCCGGCGATTTCAACGGAGAGCGCAACTACACGCTCCAACTCGAGAGTTCGGGTCCGGTCGTGCCTGCATGACGAATGCTGCAAACCCCCTGCGAGGTGAGCTGGCATTCAGGGTTGGCGGGCAGGATTTTGTCTTGCGCCCAAGCTTTGAAGCGTTGGTGGCCGCCGAACAGGAACTGGGTTCACTGTTCGCTCTCGTCGAACGGGCTTCCGAAGGGTCGCTCACTCTGTTTGAGATCACGGCACTGCTTTGGCATTGCATGGCCAGCACCGCACGTCCGCCACGTGATGAGGTCGGTGAGGCTGTTCTGACCGGTGGCCTTGTCGCTGCAACGAAGCCCGTTCGCGGCATCCTCGCACAGGTCCTGCAAGGGCAGCAATGAACGAAGTCTTTGGTCAGGCGGCACAGAAGTGGTGGAGCCTTTCGGCCCGCCTGCTCGGCTGGAGGCCAAACGATTTTTGGCAAGCCACGCCGGCTGAATTGATAGCTTCGTTGCGAGACCCAACCGAAACCGACGACGCGGCTGGTCCCAGCCGAGAACGCATCGCTCAAATGATGGAGCGCGATAGCAATGGATGACAATCTGGATGAACTGGTGATCGATGTGCGCGCGACGACCGACGGCTTTGCCGCCGATGTCCAAACAATGCGCAGCACACTCGACACATCATTGATCGATGGCTTCAGCAAGGCTGGCGGGGTGCTTGAAAACAGCCTGCTTTCGGCGCTTCGGCGCGGCAGCCTGGGTTTCGACGATCTGAAGAAGATTGCGTTTCGGGCGCTCGATGAAATCGCTTCACACGCGCTCAGCTCGGGCTTCGGTTCTCTGTTCGGCGGCTCTCAAGATGGCGGACTGGGCAGCCTGATAGGGCAATCTCTGGGCGCACTGCTGGGCTTGCCAGGGCGCGCGACCGGCGGGCCGGTTTCGCCGGGTCGAGGCTATGTCGTCGGCGAACGAGGACCCGAGATTTTCGTGCCTACGGCCTCAGGCCGGGTCGAAAGCAACGAGTCGATCACCGGTGGCGGCGGACGCGATGTTCGCGTCGCCATTCAGCTTGCAACACCGCGAGGAATGGCGGCACCAACCGCCATGCAACGGTCTTCACGTCAAGTCGCAAGCGCAGTGCGCCGCGCGATCCAAAACGGCTAAGCGGAGAACAGGAAATGGCATTCTGGTTGGCGCAGCGGCGCCACGCTCAGGAATCGAGCTACATCCAACGCTTCGACCCGCGTTTCTGGACGGTGAACTTCCCTCGCCCCGCCATGGCGTCGGTTGTGACGACTGGGCCGGATTCGCTGCGCGTTGATGTCGAGCTGCATCATGAAGGCGAACTCGTCGGATTGATCTGGGACAGTATCGACTCGCTCGACCACCCTTTGCTGGCCTATGAAACCAGCGTCGATTACTCGCATACAACGCTAAGTTTCCGGTGGCAGTCGCAGGGTGTCATTCCGCTCGATCAGCCAAACGGTCCGACGCTAACGATCGAAGGTTACGACGCGGCCGATCAGCCAAAGACCTGGTTCGTCCGGCTCTGGAATTATGCCGAAGGCACACCGGAAGATGCGGTGATCACGCTGCCGTTTTCCGAGCTGGAAGGCGGATTTGGACTGCCTGGCGATGCGATCAATCCCAAGACAATCGACCGGATGTTCATTTCGCTTGTCGCGCCAGACTACGTCGCGAACAGCAGCGCGCCCTTACCAGCTCGGTTCAATGGCCATGCCATTCTGTCCGACATCAACACGGATGGCGCGAACGCGATGCTTGAGATCGGCGATGTCCGTCTGCCGCCGCATGGCGAGCGCATGGCTACCGCCTATGATGATGCCTTCAACCAAACCCCTGCACGTTTGCTTCGCAACGTTCTCGGGCTCGGGTATCGCGACGACCTCATTCACTATGTCGGGATGAGCCACTTCATGCGGCTCGAGCGGCGCACGAACGGCGAGCTGCTCGTCCCGTCCACAGCCGAGCTCCGCGAACCGGCACGTGCCTGGCACCGCAGCTTCTTCGAGGCTTGCCGAGACAATGATTTCGAAGCGATCGGTTCAATTTCCTACGAGCTGTTCAACGCCTTTTGCCCCGAGGAATGGAAGCAGCGCACGGCGAGCGGCGACCCCGCGCTCACCGGATGGGTGCCGCCGTCCACTCTGCTTTCGCCCGCCAACACCGAAGCGATGAATTGGCTGAAGGACAGCGCTCTCGCCTTTGTCGACCTGCTGGAAGAGGCACAGTTGCCGGTCCGAATGCAGATTGGCGAACCATGGTGGTGGGTGACCGCAGCGGGCGAAATTTGCCTCTACGATGATGCCGCGAAGGCGGCGTTTGGGGGTGACCCTCCCATCATCGATGACCTGCGCAGCCCGCTGAATGGCGAACAATTAGCCTTGCTAGATTTGGCGGGCGCTTTGCTTGCGCAATCGACGGCCGATCTTACAGCGACGATCCGCGATCGGGCGACTTCGAATGCTGAAGTGCTGCTGCTGGCTTTCACGCCGACGATACTCGATCCCGAGATGCCGGAAATGTACCGCGCCAACCTGCCTCTAGGCTGGGCGCGTCCTGCGTTCGATCGTCTCCAGCTTGAAGATTACGATTGGCTGACCGCAGGAGCCGATGCGCTGCGCCGTGCGGCGTATCAATTCGTCGACCAGCTGCTCGGTTACCCACTCGCCGAGCAAGACTATCTTGCAGGCTTCGTGCTCGACCCTGCAGACGCCGAGGACTTCTGGACGCGGATCGATGCCGGTCTGGATGAAGCTGCCGAACGCGGTGTTCCGCGCCGATATGTCTGGGCGCTGCCGCAGGTCACGCGCGATGGCTACACCCGACTTTACCTTGCCGAAGAGGACATCATGGAACCTTTTGACGACGTGCTCTATCCCTTCGCGCTTGGTCGCAACACGGCTGTGGCCCCGGAATTTTCGACCTCCGTCACGGTAACCGCATCCGGGCATGAGCAGCGCAATTCGCTGTGGTCGGATGCACGAGTGCATTTCGATGTCGGTCCCGGAATCCGCTCGGAGTCAGAATTGGCGGAGTTGATCTCCTTCTTTCGGGCACGACGAGGGGCAGCGCGGGGCTTCCGCATCAGCGATCCGTTCGATCACAGCTCAAACGGCATGACAGGCACGCCAACTATGCTCGATCAGTTGATCGGCATCGGTGACGGCCTGGCCGCCGACTTTCAGATCGTGAAAGCTTACGGCGGCACAAGCGAACCGCAGATCCGCCCGATCACGAGACCGCGTGCAGGATCGCTGCTCGTCAGCGTCGACGGCGCACCCAGTTCCGACTGGACGCTCACCAGTCTCGGGATGCTGAGTTTTGATGTGGCTCCACCAGCGGGGTCCGAAATCCGGGCAGGCTTCCTGTTTGATGTTCCGGTTCGTTTTGCCGAAGACCGGATTGACATTTCGGGCGTCAATTTTGCAGCTGGCGAAGCCCCAAGCATTCCCTTGATCGAACTGCGCGAGACCAGTTGATGCGCGTTTTCTTTGACCGCGAACTCGATACGGTCGCGACGTTCTGGCGCGTCTATCGGCGCGACGGGATCATGCTGGCGTTCACCAGCCATGATCGCGACCTGACCTTCAACGGAATCGCGCATCGGGCGGCCCCTGGCATGGTGCCAGCGGCAATCCGGTTGACCGCGGACCTCAACGAAGACAGCGCCGAGGTTCAAGGCGCGCTAAGCCACGCTACGATCCGCGAAAAGGACCTTGCCGCCGGATTGTTCGATCACGCTGCGATCGAGATCGGCGCGGTTGATTGGGAATTGCTCGACAGCCATGTGATCTATTCGGGTCGATTGGGGAGAATCGAGGACGACAGACGAAGCTTCACCGCAGAGCTTCGGTCAGCAAAACGACAGCTCGATGAAGATCTTGTTCCGCGCACCAGTCCAACATGCCGCGCGCTATTCTGCGGCCCGGGTTGCGGGGTCTCTGCAGCCGCCGTGACAACGACCCAAAGCCTTGCGGGGATCGACCTTGACAGGAACACCATCCTTTTCGATGGCATCGACCCGAGCGACTTTGTCGACGGGCAATTGCGCTTTCTGGATGGACCTCAATCGGGGGTTTCTTTCGGCATAATCAGCGCAGACGTGAACGGTCTGGTCCTTGATCGGCAATTGGTCGACGGAACACCCATCGGCACAAGAGTTGAGCTACGCGAAGGGTGCGATCATACACTCACGACCTGCGCGTCCCGGTTTGCAAACGCAGTCAATTTTCGCGGCGAGCCATTTCTTCCGGGCAACGATCTGCTCACCCGCTACGGCCAACCATCGGGATGAGCCAGGATGGCGCGCGGCTTGCCAATGCCGCAGCGACGCTGATCGGAGTGCCTTTTCGACTCCATGGCCGAAATCGTGTCACCGGTCTCGACTGTGTTGGTCTCGTCGCGGCGAGCCTTGAGGCGATTGACCTTAAGCCTGTGACGCCTCGCGGCTATCACTTGCGCAACACATCGATTGAGCGCTGGCTTGGGTGCGCGCACCGGTCAGGTCTGAAAACGGCCAGCGGTGCTCCCATCAGCGGGGATATAGTGTTGACCGTGCCGGGGCCGGGTCAGACTCACCTTCTCATCATGGAATCGAGCCGGTCGTTCATTCACGCGCATGCGGGCCTACGCCGCGTTGTGCGCCAGCCTTTCGATCAGTCTGTGAAACCCCAAAACATCTGGCGGGTGAAACCGCGAGCGAAGGACACCTGAATGGCTACTATTGTACTTTCAGCCGTCGGCAGTGCGTTCGGAGGCCCGATCGGTCTTGCCTTGGGATCGCTCATCGGCCGCGAAATCGACAGTGCTGTGTTTGGGATCGGCTCTCGCAAAGGGCCCCGGTTGAAAGAGCTGGCGGTTACGACCTCAAGTTACGGCCAACCGATCCCGCGCAACTTCGGGCGGCTGCGGGTCGCAGGGACTGTTATCTGGGCGACTGACCTAGTCGAAAGTTCGTCCAAAGAAGGTGGCAAGGGCCAACCAAAGACGACCACCTATTCCTACTCGGTGTCATTCGCGGTTGCCTTGTCGAGCACGCCGATTGCCCGCTTGGGCAGGATATGGGCCGACGGAAATCTTCTGCGCGGGGTCAATGAGGATCTAAAGGTTGCAGGCACTCTGCGCACCTATCTCGGCACAGGTGACAATCCGGTCGACCCCGTGATTGCCGCAGACAAGGGTGCGCAAGCTCCAGCATTTCGCGACTGCGCCTATGTCGTCTTCGAAGACCTGCAACTGGCCGATTATGGCAATCGGATACCCGCGCTCACGTTCGAGATTTTCAGCGAAACCGACCAGCAGGTCACCCTGGGTCAAATCGTCCCGCAGGCCCAGAATGCGGCGGGGTCTGCTCCTATAGATCACGCGCGGGGCTTCGCCGACGAAGGCGGTCCGGTTGGTTCATCACTGGCGGCGATCGATCAGGTGATGCCTGTCTATTGCGTCAATACCGGTGACGGTTTCACCCTTTCTTCTGCCGCTGTAAGCGAGGGCGAGATTTCGGTATTGCCGCCGCAATTGGTCAGTACTCAAGACGGTGAAGCCGACGAGCGAACGCAGCAGCGCGCTGATAATGCTGAACTCACCCCACTGGCCGTGCGCTACTACGATGAACAGCGAGACTATCAGCCGGGCGTCCAACGCGCCGTCGGAAGTCGGCCAAACGGCCGGGAAAACATGATCGATTTGCCCGCAACCATGATGGCAGATGGCGCGCGGCAGCTTGCCAATGAAAACGCACAGCGCGCGCGTTGGCATCACGAGAAGATCACCTGGCGGGTTGCCGAGCTCAACCCTTCGATTCAGCCGGGGTCGCTTGTACGAGTGCCCGATTCTCCCGGGCTTTGGATCGTGAAAGGGTGGGAATGGTTCGATCGAGGGATCGAATTGACCCTTGAGCGCGCCCCGCCAGCGGCTGGCACTCCACTCCCGAGCGAAGCGGGGCAGCTCATCTCTCCCGTAGATTTACCGATCTTCCCGACATCCTTGCAATTCCTTGAATTGCCTTCGGACGGCACGGCAGACTCCTCTGCGCCGCAATTGTTCGCCGCCGCTTCCTCAGAGAACAATGCATGGCGAGGCGCGGCCTTGTTTGCAGAACAAGGCTCTACCCTGGTTCAGATCGGTTCAACGGAAACGAGACGCGCCGTAACTGGAGTTCTTGTCAGTGCATTGCCAGCGTCCGAAGCGATCCTGTTCGAACCTCGCGGAAGCATGACGATCAAACTGGTTGCCGATGATCTCGTTCTGGAGTCGACTGACGTGACCGGTCTCGCTGCGGGCTTCAATCGACTACTGGTTGGTGGCGAAGTCGTGCAGTTTGCCGATGCTGAGTATCTCGGTGAGCGTGTTTGGCAATTGTCGGGATTGCTTCGCGGTCGCGCCGGAACGGAGGCACGAGCGGCAATGGTACACGAATCGGGAACCTCGATCACACTGCTGGATGATCGGCTAACCGCTCTGGATGCTGGCCAGCTACCCGCTGGCGTGACTAGCCGGATTGCGGCGATCGGGCGCGGCGACCAAGAGCCCGTCTATGCCACTTTGCAGAACACCGGTGTCAGCCGCCGACCACTCGTTCCTGTGCATCCAAGAATACTCATAGATGGCTCCTCAAATTGGACCCTATGCTGGACGAGGCGCGCACGCGGCCAATGGCTTTGGGAAGACCGCGTAGAAGTTCCCTTGGTCGAGGAACTGGAGAGCTATCTTCTTGGGTTCGGCCCGGAATCATCACCGTTTCAGACGTGGGTCACCGACAAACCCGAAATCTCATTCTCTCCGAGTGAGCGAACCGATCTGACCGGACTCTACGGAAGCGGCTCGGTTTGGGTGAAGCAAATCGGCACATTCGATCAATCCGACGCTCTCTTCATCGCAGAATTTTCCTGAACCAGGAGGCCAGAATGCCCGAACCGATCACGTTCTCAACCGCAACCAACCAATTCCAACTCCCCCTGCTATTCGCCGGTCAGGCGCAGAAGGAGTTCTTCGTGAATCAGTCCCTGGTCTTGGTCGACTCCCTACTGCAGCAGGGAGTTGTGGCGACGCTCGACGCTCCGCCAGCAAGCCCGGAAGATGGAGACACATACTTGGTCGGCGAGTCGCCCTCTGGCGAATGGGAAAACAACGAAGCCAGAATTGCGATTAGGATTGGTGGTGCCTGGCAGTTCATCGAACCCTTCGAAGGAATGCATCTGTTCGACCGTAATGCGGGCAGTTTCGTGGTCTATCGATCCGGATGGACCGCGTTCGTTGCACCAGACCTGCCCCAAGGGGGCGGCGTAGTCGACGCCGAAGCAAGAAACGCGATTGCTGAATTAACTCAGACGCTTCTCAATCTCGGGTGGCTCAGATCGAACGGCTGAACCGGAGGCAACTGCCTTGCAAAGAGCACGGTTAGACCCACCATCTTCGAAATTTCTCAACACAGCCGTCAGATAGAGGCTTTCTTGCAACAGTCTGCGTGATTGATTGCTTGCCACCCACAGGGCGAGAAGTTAGAGACTCAATGTGCCTCACTTCGCAAAAAGGGGAATATAAGAATGCGCAAGTTCGTCATTGGTATGGCGATGGCTTCGACAGCGCTCACCGCACCCGCCATGGCCCGTGAAGGCCAATGGTACATTGAGGGTAGCGGCGGGGCCATGCTCGTCGAAGACATTGCTTTCGACGTAAATGGTGCTCCGGCTGATGCCGAAGCCGATTTCGAAGACACAGGTTATGATTTCGGTGCCTCAGTTGGCCACGATTTCGGCGCTTTCCGTCTCGAAGCCGAAGCCAGCTATCGTGCTGCAAGCCTGCAGGAACTCCAGGCTGGAACCGTTGGTCTCCAAGCTGGTAACCCGGCTGGTGGTGCTGGCACGTCGTTCTTCAACAGCACGCTTCCGGCGGCTGGTGAGTTTAACGCGCTTAGCTTCATGCTGAATGGCCTTTTCGACTTCGGTCCGGATGATGGCATTCAAGCCTTCGCCGGCGGTGGTGTGGGTGTTGCCCGCGTCGACGTCGACGGAACGGCTGCACTTAGCGGCCCTGGCGCTTTTGATGATTCCGACACGGGTCTCGCATGGCAGCTTCTCGCTGGTATCCGCGCTCCGCTCAGCGAGAGCTGGGATGTTGGCCTGAAGTATCGTTACTTCAATGCAACGGGCGTCGACCTGGTCGATAGCCGCGGTTTTGAGCTGAACACGGATGTAAGTTCGCATTCGCTGCTCGGTACGGTGACTTACAACTTCGGTGGCGAGCCAGCGGCTCCGCCTCCACCACCGCCACCGCCACCTCCGCCACCTCCGCCACCGCCACCGCCACCTCCGCCACCGCCGCCGCCACCACCGCCGCCGCCGTGCAACACTGGCCCGTACATCGTATTCTTCGATTGGGACGAGTCAGTCATCACAGCAGAAGCTGCGACGATCCTGGACAACGCGGTCACGGCTTACGCCAACTGCGGTACGGCCAACGTCATGCTCGCAGGTCACACCGACCGTTCGGGCAGCGTGACCTACAACATGGGTCTGGCTGAGCGTCGTAACACTTCGGTCACCGACTACCTTACCGGTCGCGGTGTCCCAGGCAGCCGGATCTCGAGCGAAGCATTCGGTGAATCGCAACCTCGCGTTGCAACTGCCGATGGTGTTCGCGAACTGCAGAACCGCCGTGTGGAAGTTACTTACGGTCCGGGTTCGGGCATGTAAGGACGGCTTAAACGCCTAACATCATTAAGGGGCCGGAGCGATCCGGCCCCTTTTTTGTACCCAGCGAGATTTCTATTTCTCCCTCTTGCAGGGCAATTCACTTCAAGCAGCGACAGGTTCTGCGTGTGCTTTTTCGCAAGCGCGGTATGTTTCGAGTTTCCAAGAGCAAATGCGCGCAGTGATACCGCTCCAATCGGCCAAGCGAAGCCCGCGACTACTGGTCGGTCTGGCTCTGTGGCTCTTGTCCTCGCAGGCAAACGATAGGGCGCAGAAGCCTATTCGCCCAACATAGAGAGAGGTGTCTAAGCCCTAAGCCTGCATATCAGTATTAAATCAGCATGCCCGACACTTACTGGCATGCATGCACCTGCCTTAATCGGTTTCCGTATCCTCGCCGGCAGCCTTTGCCCTCTCTAGGAGGGTTCGCTCCGCTTCGGGCACTGTACGATACGCTATCAGCAACAAGACGAGACCAATTGGGACTGCAATCAGCAGGCTCAGGCCGCCTGACGATAAACTTCCTGTGATCGTCGACACTTGCCCTGCCATGTATGGCCCGAGCGCAAGACCGACCAGCGTAGTAGCAAGGAAGAATGTGGCCGTGGCGGTGCCTCGCATTCGTGGCAGGACGAGATCCTGCGTCGTTGCCGCAGCTCCGCCGAGCGCGGAGCTGCCAAACAGCGACTGCATGAAGGCAGCAAAATAGAAAAGTGCCGGGATTTCGGTCGTGAACATCAGGAATAGGAATGGCGCTGCGCCGACAAGACCGAATGCGACGACCAGCAATCTTCCGGCCGGATTGCGCTCGCGGAGCCAATCCGCTGCACGTCCGCCAAGAATGACCCCAAGGAAACCGCCGAGTGCTCCGGGGCCACCAATCCACCAACCGGCAGTCGACGGCGCTTCTTCGAGTATCCGGATCGCATAAGGAGCCGCCCAGAACGACGCGGCGTAGGACATGAACGCAACCATGCCGTAGCCAAGGATCGTCGTCAGGAAGGCTGGGGTGCCCCAAATCAGTTTGAACGTAGGGGCGTCCCGCCCTTTCAGCGTCGATGCCCACGAGAAGATGGCATAGTAGCCGATGCCGACCGCAATCCACTGCTGGAAGTTGTCAGTCGCCACGGCCATTGCATAGGCGGCGCTGCCGATGACCAAGGCTCCGGCCAAATTGATTGCGATCCCGCGTGCGCCAGCCTGGGCTGCGCCGATCAAAGTAAACGGCGGAATGACCGCTACCAGTTCCCGGAAAAAACCGCGAAACGGGTCTTTGGGAGGCGGGGTGACTATGCCTTCGCTTTCGCCGCGCAGCGGCTCTCGCAATGTGAAGACCAGGCACGCGAGCAGCAGCCCCGGCAAGCCTACAATGATGAAAGCAGCCTGCCAGCCCGCAAGGCCCAACGGCGCGTCGGACGGATATGCCGCGTTCCATTGCTCCACGATCGCCCCGCCAATGAGCAGAGACACGCCGCCGCCTATATAGAGGCCGGACGAATAGATCGCGAGCGCGGTCGCGCGCATCTTTTTGGGAAACCAGTCAGATATCAGAGAATAGGCGGCTGGACTGGCGGTTGCTTCACCCACGCCCACGCCAATCCGGGCCACGCTTAGCATCGTGAAGTTCTTCGCAAACCCCGATAGCGCGGTGAATGCTGACCAGACAGCAAGGCCCACGGTCATCAGCCGAATACGGTGCCAGTTGTCAGCCAGTTTGCCGAGTGGGATGCCGAACAACGCATAGAAGACGCCGAATGCCGTACCGTACAGAAACCCGATTTGATCATCGCGCAGGCCCAGGTCCGCTTTGATATCCTCGGCCAGGATCGAGATGATGTTGCGGTCGACGAAGTTGAGCACGTAAACAATCACAAGGATGCTCAACGCATACCAACTGTAAGCCGGAACCTTCTGCTTAGCTGAGTCCGGCTGCACGGTTGTATCTTCACTCAATGAATGATCCCCTCGGCATCTCTATGTCTTGGCCGCATGCTCGACACGGCAATCACGCGGCATATGGGGTGGTATCGGTTATCCCGGCTTCGGCAAAACCCTTTTTGCGTAGGCGACACGAATCGCACAGCCCGCATGCTGTGCCCTCGGGTGTCGGATCGTAGCAAGACCAACTCCAAGCGGGGTCGAGACCCAGTCGTGCACATTCCTTTGCAATGTCAGCTTTGGTCATATGCTGCAGCGGGGCGTGGATATCGAACGGGGCTCCTTCGACGCCAGCCTTGGTCCCGAGCCGTGCTGTCTCGGCAAAGCTCGCAATGAACTCGGGGCGACAATCAGGGTAACCTGAGTAGTCGAGCGCGTTCACTCCGATAAAGACATCTCGCGCGCTCGATGCCTCAGCGAAGGCAGTCGTCAAAGCGAGGAAGACGAGGTTGCGAGCTGGCACGTAGGTCACCGGAATATCGTTCCCCACACCTGATTTGGGCACTTCGATATCGTCGGTAAGCGCCGAGCCACCGAACTTCCTCATATCGAGAGGCAGCTCGACATGACGGTCGATCTCCAACTGCCTCACTATCGCTTTGGCTGATTGCAATTCGCGCACGTGCCGCTGCCCGTAGTCAATTGTGAGCGCGCGGACGGCAAAGCCACGCTCCTTTGCGATCGCGGCGGTGACCATGGAATCGAGCCCGCCCGACAGCAGTACCACAGCGACCGGGCGTGCTTCTTTGTTTTCCGACTGTTGCATGAAATTTGGCTAAGCGCGGCGCGCGCGAATGGCAATTGCCGTCATGGCCGTTTGAGTTGCAATCAGCAGCTTCCGGTGCGGCGCGCCTCGGCGCTGAACTGGAATGGCTGACCGGACGCAATTCCCTGACTTTCGATCTGGACCAAATTTCCGGTTTCACGGCGGATATTGGTCCGACCATAGCCATTGCCCGGGCAGGTGTACTGGACCGTCACTTTCGAAGCGTCGTCTTCGACCACGAAGCGGCTGCAGTTCGGGGCAGAATGGCGCAGCTTGATCAGTTCCAGACCGCTCCGGACGCAAATTTTGCGCTCAGGCGTTCCATCGCGATATTTCAGCGTCCATTCGCCTTTGGCCAGACCGCTGAGCATGGCGAGGCCATCGGATTGGGCTGCAACTGGGATGCCGAACGCAAGAAGCCCAGCACCGCAGGCTGCAGCGAAGCCGCCGATCATGCGTCTGTTAATGCGTTTCATCATGTGACCTCGCCAAAAATACGCGAAAATTGCTTGTACAATCTGTCAGAACGTCGATGAGCCGTTCCTGAATAGCGATGAATCGTTAAAGTGCCAAGTCGAACTGCTTCGAGCAAAAGGCGCAATCAACCACGATCTTGCCGTCCTCGTTGCGCATGGCATCTCGTTCTTCGCTGGGAAAGCGGGAAAGCACGGTGTCATAATACTCGGCGCTGCAGCGACAGCCGCGCGTCAATGCTGCACCCGGTTGAATACGAATCTCGTCCTCTTCGTGGAACAATCGCCAGACGATCCCTTCCATCGACAGCGACGGATCGAGCAATTCGTCATGACTGAGGGTTCCCGCGAGCACAGTGATATGCTCCCAATCAGGATGATCTTGCCGAACGTGCAACCGCTCGCGGCCTTCTTCACCATCGGCCAGATGCTGCACCAGCAACCCCGCCGCCTGCCTTCCGGAGCCGCTCGCGCGGCTGGCAATCCGGATCATCGTCGGCACCTGCTCGGACTGGACGAAATAAGTTTCGCACGCCTCGGACAGGGTATCGCCCTCGAGCGGAACAATGCCTTGATAGCGCTTGTCGGCTCCTGTTTCGAAGGTGATTGCGAGATAGCCTTCGCCGAATAGCGCGTTGAGCGACGGATTCGCCCCCAGCCCATCCAGCATCGCAGCATCGAACTCAGCGTAGCCGCGCATCTCGCCGCCGCGATAATCACACACCAGCAGAGTGACAGCGCCACTCTTGGTCTGCGCCTGCATGGTCAGTTGGCCATTCTCGCCTTTGAGCAAACCGCCCATCAAGGCACCGAGCACCAGTGCTTCACTCAGCAGGTGCGTGATGGGCGCGGGATAATCGTGCGCTGCCAGCACCTGATCCACTACCGCATCAAGCCGAACCGCACGCCCCCGCGCATTGCGCGACGGAAGGGTGAAGCCAAGCAGCTTGTCCGAAAACGTTTCAGGTGCCTGAGAAGTTTGTGGCTGAAGTTTCATGAGCACATATATGGTGCCGTTCCGCGAGACTATAAGCCCCGCGGTCGGTCACCACTAGGACGGAGCGTCCAGCAATCCGAAGCTCCAGAGCAGCACCGACTTTTGCGCGTGGATACGATTTTCCGCCTCGTCAAAAACGACCGATTGCGATCCTTCAAACACTTTCTCGCTCACTTCCTCGCCGACATGGGCGGGCAGGCAGTGCAGGAATTTCGCGCCTGGCTTCGCCTGTGACAGCAACTCGTTGTTCACCTGATAGGGTGCCATCGCAGCCAGCTTGTTGTGGACATGCTCTTGGCCCATCGACACCCAGGTGTCGGTGATCAGCACGTCCGCTCCGCGCGCCGCTTCTGCCGCATCTTGCGTCAGAGTGACCTGCGAACCGCCAACTCGCGCCATCTCCACAAACTCGGCTTCCGGCTCATATCCGGCTGGCGTCGCAATGCGTACGTTGAACTTCATCAACGCAGCCGCCTCGAGAATCGAGTGCAGCACATTATTGCCATCGCCAAACCAAGCAACTTCGAGGCCGGGCAGCGGATGACCATGCTCAATCACAGTGAGCAGGTCTGCAACAATCTGGCATGGGTGTGACCGGTCCGTCAGGCCATTAATGACCGGAACCGTGGCATGCTTCGCCATCTCTTCGATCTTGGCGTGATCGTCTGTGCGCAGCATGATCACATCGACCATCCGGCTGAGCACACGCGCAGTATCCGCAATCGTCTCGCCCCGACCGAGCTGGCTTGAGCTCGAATCGAGCGTCAACACGCTCCCGCCTAGCTGGCGCATCGCAATGTCGAAGCTCACGCGAGTGCGGGTCGAGTTTTTCTCGAACACCATCGCGAGCACGCGGCCATCCAAAGGCGCATCGGCATCGGGCTTACCCTTTGGCCAATCCGCGCGCGCCGCCTTGCGATCGATCGCGTCATTGATCATCGCGGCGACCCCGTCAGCGCCAGCATCGCTCAGGTCGAGAAAGTGCTTGATTGGCATTAGGCTGGCTCGGGCACTTTGAAGCTTGCAGCGCCAGCCGAGAGTTTTTCGAAGAATTCGTCGATCTCCTCGTCGCCGATCACCAGCGGAGGTAGCAGACGGAGCGTCTGATCGCCCGCAGCAACTGTCAGCAATTGGTGGTTGTCGCGCAGGTGGACGAAGAATGGCCGACTTTCGACCTTCATCCTGATGCCCAGCATCAATCCTTTGCCGCGCACGAAGTCGAACAGGTCGGGGTAGTTGCCGATGAACTGTTCGAGCCGCGAGCGGATGCGCTCGCCTTTGTCGCGCACGCTTGCGAGAAATTCCTCATTCGCCACGGCGTCCATCACGGCGCTTCCCGCAGCCATGCCTAGCGGGTTGCCGCCATAGGTCGACCCGTGCGTACCGAAGGTCATTCCGCGCGCGGCCTTTTCCGTCGCGAGCAGGGCGCCAAGCGGGAAGCCGCCACCGATGCCCTTGGCAGTCGCGAGGATATCGGGCTCGATTCCATAGTGCTCATGCGCATACAGTGCACCGGTCCGCGCAACGCCGGACTGCACTTCGTCCAACACGAGCATCAGATCGTGTTCGTCGGCAAGCTCGCGCAGCCCCTTCATGAAGGCTTCGGATGCCGGGCGAATGCCGCCTTCACCCTGAATCGGTTCGACCAGGAAACCTGCCGTTTTCGGACCAATCAGAGCCTTGGCCGCTTCGAGATCGTCGAATTCACAATATCTGAAACCGTCGAGCAATGGCGAGAAGCCGTGATGCATCTTGGTCTGGTTCGATGCGCTGATCGTCGCCATCGTTCGGCCGTGAAATGCGTTGGTGAAGGTAATCAGCTCGAACCGCTCCTTGTCGCCCTCATCCCCGGCATTCTGGTGATAGGCGCGCGCGCACTTGATCGCCCCTTCGACCGCTTCTGCGCCCGAATTGGTGAAGAAAACAGTATCGGCAAATGTGTTGTCGACGAGTTGCTGCGCCAGTTTCTCGCCTTGCGGGCTGCCATACAGGTTCGACACATGCATCAGCGTGTCGGCCTGTTTCTGGATCGCTTCGATCAGGCCCTTATGCGAATGGCCTAGTAAGTTCACTGCAATCCCGCTGGCGAAATCGAGATAACGTGTGCCGTCTTCATCGATCAAATGGCAGTGCTCGCCGCGCACGGGCCGCACGCCGCAACGCGGATAGACAGGCATCAGCGGGGAAATCGACATAGTGGGATCCTAGAATTGCCCGAATGGGACGTGATCGGAAAAGAAAATGGCGGCCCGTCGATGAGCCGCCATTTCCTGAATGATATGGCCGCTCGTCGATCAGGTCAAACGGCCTTGGTGATGATGCGAGGTTAGCCCTGCGCAGGCACCAGATTGACCGCAGAATACTTGCCTCGTCGATCGACTTCGAGGTCGAACTCGTAGCGTTCGCCTTCGTTGATCGCCGTCAGGCCCGAACGCTCAACCGCGCTAATATGCACGAACGCATCAGGCTGGCCGTCGTCGCGTACCAGAAAGCCAAAGCCCTTCATCGAGTTGAAGAACTTGACCGTGCCGGTTGCTTTCTCGCCTGTAAGCTCACGCTTGGGCGGACCGTCTGCTGCTGGTGCTGCGATGACTTCGCCGACGACCTGCAGATCCTGCGCGGACACTTTGCCGCCGCGATCGACCAGGTTGAATTCAAGCTCCTGCCCTTCAGCAAGACCTTCAAGCCCGGCGCGTTCGACCGCGCTGATGTGCACGAACACATCTTCGCCGCCGCTCTCTTGCGCGATGAAGCCAAAGCCCTTTTGGCCGTTGAAGAATTTCACGGTGCCTTTGCCCGTGCCTACGACCTGAGCGGGCATGCGGTTGAAACCGCCGCCTCCGCCACCGCCGCCGCCAGGGCCTCCACGACCACCGCCGCCGCCGCCGCCGCCGAAACGGTCACCACCGCCTCCGCCGCCGCCGCCGCTGTAGCGATTGCCGCCGCGGTCTCCACCGCCGCCACCGCCGGAATAGCGATCGCCGCCGCCACCACGGTCATTTCCATAATCTGAAGGGGGCGGGAATCCGTCCATGCCACCGCCGAACGGATCGAAACCGTCTTCGCCGAATCCGTCGCGCTTGTCCTTGCCGCGGCGACGTCCTCTATCGTAACCCATAACCTAGTCAGTACCTTATCACACTGCCCGCCCTCCAAAGCGCCGACACCGGGGACAGCATGCTGTGCCGGGCGCTGGTGGCAGACCGAGTCGACGGAACCCCACCTTTCGAAGCGATGCATAGCGTAGAAACTGGCGCTATGCGAATGATTTAACCGATACTGCCCGTATCCCGCGGAAATATGACATTTTCGAATGATTGAGCAGAGCTGAATAGCGCAAATATTGAATTGCCGGGGGCGCAAATACCATTATCCCAGCGAATCGTAACAGCCTGCCGAAATTCTCGGCGCAGAAACAAAGGCATGCCCAACATGAGCAACTTTCGCACCCTTTCGCAGACCATGCTCGCCAGCCCGCAGATCGAGGTGTGCGATGTCGCAGCCGCCAAGGAATTGGGCGTCACGCTGATCGTCAACAACCGCCCCGATGGTGAGGAACCCTCCGCGCCCCAGAGTGCAGAGATCGCCGCCGCCGCTGCGGATGCAGAGCTGAGCTATGTTTCGATCCCGATCGGACATTCGGGATTCAGCGAGGTCCAGATCGACGAGATGATTGGTGCGCTGGATAGCGCCGAGGGCAAGGTGCTAGGCTATTGCCGCTCGGGCACGCGTTCCACACTTCTGTGGTCGCTCGCGCAGGCGAAGCTGGGCATGGCTCCGGACGAAATCGCCGAGGCCGCAATGGCGGCGGGCTACGACGTCAGCCCGATCCGCCCGATGCTGGATATGCTCGCCGCGCGCTAAGTCTTACTTGCGATAATCGAGCGGCGGATCGCGGTCGCCGAGCAACGATTTGTATTCATAGTTTTCGCCGCGCGATCGATCGAACTCGGCCCGGGCTGCTGCGCGCAGATCAGGATTGGTGAACAGTTCCGTCGCCATCAGCGCCATCGCTTTAGCGGCAACCTGTGTGCCCTTGTGCCCGATCGAGTGGCCACTTGACGCGACCGCTTGCCAGCTATGCGCGCTCGTGCCGGGAACCCATGTGGCGGTGCGAACGCCAACCGTTGGCGTTGCCCAGGACACATCGCCGACATCGGTCGAACCATAGCCGAGGCTCTTGTTGTAAGCGCCAATCTCAGCCGCGCTGGCGAGCGGTTTAGCAGCATCACCGAGTGATTCCTGCAGCTTCTCAGCCCATGCGCGCTCTTCGGCGTCGTATTCGACCCCGCCAACCACGCGCAGTTTCTGGTCCATGACTTTGGCCAGCGTTTCGTTGACCAGCAACGGGTTGTTGCCGTGGATCACTTCCCATTCGACTTCGGTGCCGGTTCCCATAGCTGCGCCGCGCGCTGCATTTTCGAGCCGGGTCCAGATCTGTTCTACACCCTCCGGGTCCGGATGGCGGACGTAGTAGAACACTTCCGCGAAATCGGGGACGACATTGGGAGCATTTCCGCCTGACGTGATAACATAATGCATGCGCGCATCCTGCGGCATGTGCTCGTGCAGCATGTTGGCCATCATGTTCATCGCCTCAGCACCATCGAGCGCCGAGCGGCCGCGCTCGGGCGCGCCAGCGGCGTGGGCCGAGATGCCAGTGAAACGGAACTTCGCGGAACGGTTCGCCAGACTAGTCCGCGCCGCTGCGCTGTTCTCATCATCGGCGTGCCAGTGGATTGCGACATCGACATCGTCGAACATGCCCGCGCGGGTCATGTAGACTTTGCCCGATCCTCCTTCTTCGGCCGGCGTGCCATAGAGCCTGATGCGGCCCGGCGTACCGGTCGCCTCGAGCCAACGTTTCACTGCAATCGCCGCGGTCAGCGAGCCTGCACCGAACAGATTGTGCCCACAGGCATGTCCTGCATGTTTGCCATCAACCGGATCGCGCGTGGCCGAAGCCGATTGGTTGATCCCCGGAAGCGCATCCATCTCAGCGAGAATTGCAATCACCGGACCGCCCTCGCCCCATTCGGCGACGAACGCCGTGGGAATTTCCGCAATACCGCCAGTGATGTTGAAACCTTCGCCAGCGAGTTCCGATTGAAGCAGGCCCGAGGACTGCGTTTCCAGATAGCCGAGCTCTGCCATCTCCCACAGCTGCTGTGCAACGCGGGCCGTACGCTCCGCCTCAGCCTCCACCGTCGCGGCTGGATCGTGATTGTCGGCAGCAAGCGGAGCGGCACCGATCAGCAAAGCGGAACAGGCAAGTCTGGCAAACAGCTTCATGTGAATCTCCTCAGCACATTGCTTGCCGCAAAGCGCCGCCCATGCCAATCCAAATTGCCATGGAAATTCACCCGCAACTTTGGATCACCGGCGGTTCGCTGGTCGCAATCTTTGCGCTTGCCGGGCTGGCATGGTGGCTGAAGCTTGGCGGCAAACCGGTACTGAGCGAGGACGCCGACGTCCGAGCCGCGGCGGGCGAGGTTGAGGATGGTTTCGAGGCGCAGCGCATCTCGATCGCACGCGATGGTGCTGCAGCGCTTGCTTCCGACAAGGCAGGACGGATCATGGTGATCAAGCGACATGGCAACCAGTTTGCCGGACGCACGCTGACTAGCGCTGCCAAGGTGCGCGAAGAGGTCGACGGTTTGGTGGTCGATTGTGGCGAGACGCAATTCGGCAGCGTGCGTCTTTCGCTCGAAGACCCGGCATATTGGGCCGACGCGATCAATCGGCTATAGCACTGCACCAATGCCCGATTTCTCCCCCACCCAATATGCTGTGCCGCTATTCGTCATCGCCGTACTGGCGGAGATGGTTTGGTCGCGGTTTCGCAGGCCAGACGCCTATGAGCCGATGGACACTTTGGTCAGTCTCGCATTCGGACTGGGATCGACCATTGCAGGCGGGCTGCTTGGCGGGTTCGCGCTCTACATATTCATCGCCGCTTACGAGTATCGCGTTTTTGATCTCGGGCCTGAATGGTGGACCGTGTGGTGGGCGTGGCCGCTCTGCTTTGTGCTCGACGACCTCAAATATTATTGGGTTCACCGCGCCGGGCACCGCATCCGCTGGATGTGGGCCGCGCATGTGAATCACCATTCGAGCCAGCACTACAACCTGTCGACGGCACTCAGGCAAACATGGACCGGCTCGCTGACGTTCGGGTTCCTGTTCGCGCTGCCGCTCGTGCTGCTTGGTTTCCACCCCGGGATGATTGCAATCGCAGGCGGGTTCAACCTGATCTACCAGTTCTGGATCCACACCGAAGCGATCGACCGGATGCCGCGCTGGTTCGAAGCGGTGATGAACACGCCGAGCCACCACCGCGTCCACCACGCGACCAACCCGCGCTATCTCGACCGCAACTACGCCGGGGTCTTCATCGTCTGGGACAAGATGTTCGGCACGTTCGAGCCGGAAACCAATGACGAGAAAATCCGATACGGCATCATCAAGCAGCTCGGCAGTTTCAATTTGTTATGGTCGGTGTTCCATGAATGGATCGGCATGCTGAGCGACATCTGGCGGGCACCGTGGAAACACAAACTGTCCTATCTGCTGCGCGAGCCCGGTTGGACGCATGATGGCAGCCGCGACACCTCGGACACGATCCGCGCGCGCTGGCTGGAACGTCAGGCGTCGAGCGAAACCGACGGTCGATCGGTTGCAGCGCGAAACGCGATTGCGGATAGTCCCGAAGCTGCCTAATCCTCTCCCCCAAGAGGAGAGATAATGGAAAGTTTCGACTATATCGTCATCGGTGGCGGCAGCGGGGGGAGTGCAGTCGCCGGAAGGCTCGCAGTCGATGGAACGCGCCGTGTGTGCCTGGTCGAGGCTGGCGGGCGCAACGACAACGTACTCATCAAGACCCCGGGCTTCATGCCCTTCATCCGGAATTCGGCGAACTACAAGTTCGACACTGTCCCGCAAAAGGGACTGAATGGGCGGATTGGCTATCAGCCGCGAGGCAAGGGGCTTGGCGGCTCCTCGGCCATCAACGGGATGGTCTATATTCGTGGGCACCGCTGGGATTACGACAATTGGGCGGCGATGGGCTGCACCGGCTGGGGCTATGACGATGTGCTGCCCTACTTCCGCAAGTCAGAAGCGAATGAACGCGGCGCGGACGATTATCATGGCGAAGGCGGGCCATTGTTTGTCTCCGACCAGATTTCACCCAACCCGACCAGTGAAGCCTTCGTCGAGGCAGCGGCGGCGCTGCAATTGCGCACCAATGATGATTTCAACGGTGAGAAGCAGGAAGGCTTCGGGCTGTACCAGACCACGCAGCGAGGCGGCGAACGCTGGTCAGCGGCGCGCGGATATGTCGAGCCGCTGCGCGAACAGGGCAATTTCGCGATCCGCACCAACACTCTGGTCGACCGGCTGGTTGTCGAAGGCGGGCGCGTCACTGGTGTGATGGTGCGCCGGGGCAAGCGCAGCGAAATGCTCTATGCCAAGCGCGGCGTGATCCTCTCCGCAGGCGCGTTCAATTCTCCGCAAATACTGATGCTGTCTGGGATTGGCCCGGTCGAGCATTTGAAGGAACATGGCATCGATGTCGTGCTTGATCGCCCGGCGGTCGGTTCGCATCTTCAGGACCATATCGATTACGTGTCTGGCTGGCAGACGACAAGCGATGTGCCGATTGGCGGGACGCTGAAAGGCACTCTCAAGATGGCAGGCGCTATTCTGGAACATCGCCGCAAACGCACCGGGGCGATGACCACGTGCTACGCCGAGGCTGGCGGCTTCTGGAAAGTGATGCCCGACGCCGAGACGCCCGATGTGCAATGGCATTTCGTGCCAGCTGTGCTTGAGGATCATGGCCGCGAGAACGTTAAAGGCTATGGCTTTTCACTGCATGCCTGCGTGCTGCGCCCGGAGAGCCGTGGGACGGTACGGCTTGGATCGAGAAAGTCCGAAGACGCACCGGTGATCGACCCGAACTTCCTCGACGCCGACCGCGACATTGCGGTGCTGCGCGAAGGCATTCGCCTGTCGCACCGGATTGCCGAAGCGCCGCCGCTCCAGATGTACGGTCCGACTGATCGCCACCCGGTCGATCTCAATGACGATGAAGCGCTGGACGAATTGATCCGAGAACGCGCGGACACGGTCTATCACCCGGTCGGCACGTGCCGGATGGGCTCAGACGATGATGCCGTGGTCGATCCAACACTCAAGGTGCGCGGGCTCGACGGGCTGTGGATCGCCGATGCGAGCGTAATGCCAAAGATCGTCAGCGGAAACACCAACGCGCCGAGCATCATGATCGGCGAAAGGTGCGCGGATTTCATCAAGGAAGCAGAAGCAACCTAACTGGAAGCGCCAAACGGTCCGGCGAAGTCGGACCGCAAAGGCGACCGCCCGCCCGCAGCGATGTGGCCCTCAGGCCGCATGAGCGAGGATTTCGCACGCCGGATGGCGTGCGGAACCCACTAAAAAGATTGCCGCGCCGTCACACCAATCGTCCTTGGTTGCCCCACTCGGAACCCAAGCCTCGCGCGACCACCACGCTCACGGTCGAATGACAGCAGTGCGTTCTCATCGAGGATGTTGTTGGCGTAGATCGCAAAGCTCAGTCCGCTGTCGAAGTCCACGCCCGCGCTCAGATTGACCAGCTGGTAGTCGTCCAGCAGCAGATCAACTGTGGTAGCCGCATCCGCTGGAGCACCGCCAAACGGCAGGCCATGCACGAACGTGCGCGGGTTGTTTTCCTGATCGGCAGGCTGCGTGAACCGCGATCCGACATGCTGGACCGACGCCGCGATATAGGCCTCAGCATTATCGCCGACCGGGAATTCGTAGCTACCGCTTGCGGTGAACTGGAACTCCGGCACCGATGGCAAGCGGTTGCCCTCACGAATGCCAGTCGCTTCGGCCAATGGCCCAGGTAGGGTGGTGTCGAATTCGGCTTCGATCCAACTGCCCGACAGATTGAGGTTCAGGCCAGCGACCGGGTTGAACCCGATCTCCGCTTCGACCCCCGCCGAATGCGCATCTGGAACGTTGAAGACAATCCGCGAAGAACAGCTGCCGGCATCAAGCGTCACCTGCAGATCGCTGATGTCGTTATAGAAGCCAGCGGCATTGAACGTGAAACCGTTGCCCTGCGCTTTCACGCCGACCTCATAGTTCCAGAGCGTTTCGTCCTCATAGTCCTGAAACCCACCGAACAGCGCCAGATCCTGCGCATTGCAGAGCGGGACGTTGAGCGGGTCATTCACCCCGCCAAGCCGGAAGCCCTGCGATGCCTGCGCGTTGACCGTAACGTCGGGGCTGACTTCGTAGCTGAGCAGGAAGCGCGGCGTGAACCCGTCGGATGAGGTTTCATCCACGACACCTGCATCGCCATTGGCGAACAGGCCGCCGGTCGTGATAGTGCGCGTTTCTTCGAAATCGTAATACCGGCCGCCAGCGGTAAAGGTCAGCGCGTCGGTGATCTCGTAAGAAGCCTCGCCAAAGATCGCGAGCTGCTCGATATTGTACGGCAGGTCCGAGTTGAACGGGGAATCGAGGTCGGCGAAGCCATTGGCCACCGCCGCCGATGTGCCTGCACCCAAAGTGGCATCCGTAAACGCCGCGTAACCGGGAGTTGGAAGGCGCTGGCGATAGAACCGATCGGTCTCCGAATAGAACCCGCCGATCACCCATTGCAGCGGCCCGTCATAATCGGACGCAAACCGGATTTCCTGAGTCAAGGATTCGACATCGGTTGTATCGCGCAGGTTGGATGGCAACGGCACCGCTTCATCGGGATAGCCGAGATCGACCGAGACGGAGCCGGACAGTGCGCTTGCATCGCGGCTGACCAGGATGTCTCGGCTGGTGAACGAACTGACCGAGGTCATCGTCACGCCGCCCAGATCGGCTTCGACCACCATGTCGGCGATGAAGGTCTCGTCTTCGAACTCTTCACGTAGCTGGAGAAACTGCTCGCGCTCACCCAGTTGGACCGGGTTGGTCAGGAACGGATTGGCAAACAGGTTGAAGAGTTCCTGACGGTTGAATCCGTCTGCGCTAATCTTCTGATAGATGATACGCGGGGTCAGGCTGAAGCCAGTGCCGGTGTCAACTCGCAGAGCAATCCGGCCGCCATAGCGTTCTCCGCTATTCACGTTCTCGCCGCCACCCGGGCCTTGTGCGTCGATGAAGCCCGCATACTCGGTGTAGTAACCCACCGCACGAATGGCCGCGACATCGCCGAGCGGCAGGTTGACCGCACCCTTCAGATGCCAGCCAATATCGTCTTCTTCGACGACATTCACATTGGCTTCCACCAAACCCTCAGAAACGCCAATCTGCGGCTGGTTGGTGATGTAGCGGATCGTGCCGCCAACCGAACCGGACCCGAACAGAGTGCCCTGCGGACCGCGCAAGGTTTCCACGCGATTGAGATCGAACAGGTCGAGATCGGGCGTGAACAGCGACAGCGAGATCACCGACTCGTCGAGATAGACGCCGACCTGCTCCTTCACGCCGGGCTGATCGCGCACGATCTGCCCAGCCGAAACGCCGCGGACAGAAACCTGGCTCTGACCCGGGCCGAGGTTCTGCACCGTAAGCCCCGCGACATTGCGAGAAAGATCTTCGAGCGTGACGGCGCCCGAACGCTGAATGTCTTCCTGTGTCTGCGCGTTGATCGAAAACGGCACGTCCTGAATAGTCGCATCCCGCTTGGTCGCGGTCACGACAATCACGTTGCCGGTAGGTATCGGCTCGTCATCTTCATCGACCTGCGCGAAGACCGGAGTGGAAGTCAGGGAAACTGCACAACCGCACAATAGTGCACGGCGAAATAGTGAAGTAGAACGAAGTTCGAGGCAACGCATCGTCTCTCTCCTTTGTCGGATCTTGGTCCGTGACGCGGGAATTGACGCTTCATTACCATCAAATGCAATCGCCTGCGACGAAGTGTGTTGCAGATTTCTTACAACTGTATCGCGCCAGACACACCTGAACTGTGCAAAAAAAGGGCCGGAGCGAACATGCCGCTCCGGCCTTCGTCAGTTGTTTGTTCGCAGGAGGAACAATGTGAGGCGGGGAAAGAGGGAGAGGAGAGAGATCTTCCCCCGCCAAACTGGTGGCTCGCTTAGGTTCCGCGAGCGAATTCGGGATAGGCTTCCACACCGATCTCGGCATGATCGAGCCCGCCAATTTCGTCCTCTTCGGACGGGCGCACCCCGATGGTGTATTTGAGAGCAAGCCAGACGATGGCCGATGCCGCACAGACCCACACGGCGGTAAGCGCAACGCCAACAGCCTGAGCGCCGAGCTGTTCGAGCACGGAGTTGGTGTACTCGTTCGCTTCGCCTTCGTTAAAGGTGGTCTGCGTGCTGTAAGCGACAACCAGCGTTCCCCAGATGCCTGCGAACAGGTGGACCGGGATCGCGCCGACAACATCGTCAATCTTGAATTTGTCGAGCAGAGGCACGGTGAAGACTACGATCGCTCCGCCGATACCGCCGATCACGATTGAGGCACCTACGCTGGGCGCAAGCGGCTCTGCCGTAATCGAAACGAGGCCAGCCAGCGCGCCGTTGAGCGCCATGGTCACATCCGCCTTCTTGTAGAGAACCTGCGTCAAGATGATCGCGGTCACCACGCCGCCAGCAGCGGCCATGTTGGTGTTCACGAAGATCTTCGACACGTCGGACACATCGCCCACGGTGCCCATCGCAAGCTGCGACGCGCCGTTAAAGCCGAACCAGCCGAGCCACAGGATGAAGGTGCCGAGCGTTGCCAGCGGGATGTTGGTCCCCGGGAACACGTTGACCTTGCCGTCCGGACCATACCGACCGAGCCGCGCACCGATGATGATTGCCCCCATCAGAGCAGCCCAGCCGCCGGTCGAGTGGACCAGAGTGGAACCGGCAAAATCGCTGAAGCCGTGGACGCTGTCGAGGTAACCACCACCCCATTCCCAGCTGACGACGACCGGATAGATCACGCCGGTCAGCACGGTGACGAAGATGAAGAACGGAACGATCTTCACGCGTTCGGCAATCGTGCCCGAGACGATTGATGCCGTCGTGGCGCAGAACACCATCTGGAAGAACCAGTCGGAAGCGACCGAATAGCCGGTCTCCGTGTCCGCAGCGCCTACTTCCTGCATCGAATAGATGCCCGTGAACCCGCCGATCAGGCCAAGGCTGTCTTCGGCAAAGCCGGGATAGGCGATGTTGTAACCGATCACCCAGAACATCAGACCGGCAATCGAATAGAGGCCAATATTTTTGAGACACTGGGTCGAGGTGTTCTTGGCGCGGACAAGACCCGCCTCCAACATGGCGAAACCAGCCGCCATCCACATCACCAGGAAGCCGCCGATCAGAAACAGCAGCGTGTTGAGAATATAGGCGGTGCCGCCTGAGACGACCTCCGCATCCGGCACAGCGGCGAATGCCGGCTGCGCCATCAAGCCCGCACCACTGGCGAGGGCAGCAAATGTAAGAACAGAACGCTTCATCTGTCTTTCCCCTGTTTTAGAGTGCGGTTTCGCCGGACTCGCCGGTGCGAATGCGGGTTGCCGATGCGAGATCGAGCATGAAAATCTTGCCGTCGCCGATGGCTTCGGTGTTGGCGGTTTGCTGGATTGTCTCCACCACCTGCTCGGCGATGTCGTCGCTCGCAGCGATTTCCAGCTTCACTTTCGGAAGCATGTTGGTGGAATATTCGGCCCCGCGATAAATCTCGGTCTGGCCTTTCTGCCTGCCGAAACCTTTGACTTCGGAAACGGTCATCCCGGCGACCCCGATGGTGCCCAGCGCTTCGCGGACCTCATCAAGCTTGAATGGTTTTATGATGGCGATGATGAACTTCATCCGTGCCCCCTTTGGCTCACCGGATTTTTCCCGGCAGGCTAAAGACAGCAAGAGGTGTGCCATTTCGCAGGAGAGAGGGTGACGTCGCGGAATCTGACAATTCCTTCGCGCCTGCACAAATACATGTGCCTATTTTTTAATCTTCTGTTTACAATTTAGGCAATTGTATACTTGACACAGCAAGGGTATCTGCTATCCATAATCCATGGAAAACGCAGTCGATATTTTTGCCCCTCGCTTCCAATCGGAAGACGCAGCGCGCGCTCACTTAGAGGGCCTTCACTGGCCTGACGGTCCTGTGTGTCCTCACTGCGGATCGGCTGACGCGAAACGGCTTCCCCCGCAAAAGCGTAAGGCTACCAAAGCGCATCCGGGCGGCACCGTCCGCAAGGGCGTTGTCCAGTGCAACAACTGCCGCAAGCAATACACCGTCACCGTTGGCACCGTGTTTGAGCGCTCCAAAGTTCCTCTCAACAAATGGCTGCTTGCCACGCACCTGCTTTGCGCTTCCAAAAAGGGCATTAGCGGCCATCAGATGGCGCGTATGCTTGGTGTCACCTACAAGACCGCTTGGTTTATGATGCACCGCATTCGTGAAGCCATGATCGACACCGATGGTGATAGCCTTGGTGGCTACGGTAAGACCGTGGAAGCCGATGAAACCTATGTCGGCGGCAAGGTCTCAAACAAACACGCTGACAAGCGCAAACAGAAAGGCGACAGTCCCTTCAAAGGCAAGCAGCCTGTGTTCTCGCTTGTAGAACGCGACGGTAAGGTTCGTTCCTTCCACGTTGCCAAGGTCAATTCCAACACGCTGCGCGGCGCTATCGTTACTAACGTGCATCGCGGTAGCTGGCTTATGACCGACGAACACCGCGCCTATGAAAAGGTTGGCGACGAGTTCACCGGGCATGGTGTGGTTGTTCACTCGCGCGGCGAATATGGCCGTGCGGGTATTTTCCACACCAACACCATCGAAAACTTCTTCTCGATCCTCAAACGCGGCATCACTGGCGTTTATCATCACGTCAGCGAGCAACATCTGCGCCGCTACGTCACAGAGTTCGACTTCCGCTATAATACACGCAAGCTGACTGACTTTGAACGTGCCGACGAAGCCCTAAAGGGTATTGCTGGCAAGCGCCTGACCTATCTGACCTATCGGCGGACTGGCGCAGTCGCAGCCTGACCCATTCAAAGCTCCCCGTTTGATCGGAGAGAAGCGCAAGCGCTGGACTCAACGGTAGTCGGTAAATAGTCTTAGCCCATGGATGAAGAATTTGAGCAGCGATGGCGCGAACTTGTCTCAAAAGTCGCAGCCCAGCGTTTCATACTCGATTATGTTTTGAAGCATCTCTTTTTAACAATTCCGAAGCCAGAACGACTTCAAATTGCTGAGACGCTGCTGAACCATTCAGAAGACACTTCATGGCTCGGCGGCGTTTCTCGCACAGAATCTCATGCCGAGCGCCTTGCCGATCTAGTTGTCCTAGCACAGCAAGAGGTTGACCTGATGATTGGTCGCGCTCTGGAAGCAACAGAAAAAGCCGAGGGGAGCAAGTATCCGCCAGACTAACCAGGGCGCTTGCTTTTTTTGCGTTCAATCTTCGCGTCCTTTGGACTGGTTTCAACGCCGTGCGGCTTTGGCTTTGTCCGCAGCATCCGCTTCAGAACCGCGTCCTCTTGCTTTTGATTGGTGTCTTCCATGACTGAAAAATACACACCTCAAGTCTTCGTGTCGCCCCTCACTGACGAAGAACATGCACAACTAGGTCGGATTGCCATACTGTGGGGCCAAGCGGACTGGCTCATTGATGAGATCATCCTTGGGGCGCTCAAGATCACCAGAGAGCAACACAAGGCCTTGATTGGCGAGAAACCTCTCGGTCCCAAGATCAATCTGCTCAAACCGCATCTGAAGGACGTGAACCCACCCGAAGCCCAAGAGGCCGCCAAGAAATTCGTACAGGGGCTGGACCTCACGAAATCGAAAAGAAATTCCATATTTCATGGTGTCTGGGGTTGGCGCGCACACCCCAGAAAGCAAATTGTCGAACGCTGTGCACGCCACCCAAAGTCCCTCAACGACCCGCCAAAGGCTGAAGACCTGCCAGCCTTAGAAAAGGCGCTCCACGAGGCTGTGGCGGAAGCCCTAAAGGCCGCCTGCCAGATATGGGGCTTCACGCCGCCTAAGGTTGTTGGTCGTTTTCTTCATGGTCGAGAGGAGGAAGCCCCAGAATGGTTCCAACAATGGCAAGCACAACGTCCTCTGACCGATCAAAATTGGGATCATAGCCTGTCAGAAGGGCAACTGCCGCGTCTAACCGATCCGATGAAATAGGTAACTCTAGAGTGCCGGCCTGTCCCGACGAATCAGAATCCATTTTACCCTGCTTTGTCAAGTATACTATTGCCACAATTTAGGCAGTCACTTGCGCGGAGTTAGGTCAGGGCACCCAACTTTGACGCAATATTCCGAGCGAGCCTATTCGCCCGCAATATACCGATCCGTCGGGCGCGTTGGCAGCCCGTCGATGCTCTCGGTGCGACCCGCCATCTTGGCTTCCCATTCGGCAGGATCACTCTGCCGGTGCGCCTTTTTGAGTGTTTCGCGCTCGCCTTCGAGGCTCATGAACGGCACGGCCCAGCCGCACGATGTCTGCACGCTTTCGACCTCAATATCGAAGATTTGCCGCGTCCCCGGCATCATGGTGAAGCGCTCAGCTAGCTCGTCCCAGCCGGCATCCTGTGGCAGAACAGGCTTGGCCGTTCCATAGATGCGCAGGATCAGCGCGGGACGGTCGAAATTGCAGAACATTATCGTGATCCGCCCATCGGCGATGACATGGGCGTGGGTCTCGTTGCCGGACCCACCAAGGTCGAGATAAGCCACTCGCGAGGGAGATATGACCCGAAACGCATCATACCCCTTGGGGCTGAGATTGATCCGCGCATCAGGCGCAGCGGTGGCGACGAAGAACACCGGCTGCTTCTCGATCATCGCCGTATGCTTCGGCTCAAGCGCATCGAAAAAGGCAGCCATCAGTCCATTTCCTTCCCTATCGTGGCGCGCACTGGGATACCCGCCGGGTCAAAGTCATCGAGGCAGAACACGTTGATGCCGACATAATCGGGTGTCACGCGTTTGCGGTGGAATGGGTAGATACCACAGTTCGAGCAGAAGAAGTGCCGCGCTGTCTTGGTATGGAATGGATACTCGCTGAGCGCTCCCTCGCCCGCCAGCAATTCGAACTCGCTTTCGTGCACTTTCACCATCAGCGCGTTCTTGCGCACACAGATTGAACAATCGCAGGTGGTGAGTTCGGGGAAGTCGGTGGTGATCGCGAATTGCACTGCGCCGCAATGGCAACTGCCAGTCAAACGTTTGAGCGGACGCGGACCACTCAAAGGAAATCCCTCAGCACCTCAACAAACTTGTCGAACTGGTCGTGGTGGAGCCAGTGGCCAGCCTTCTCGAATTCGATCACCTTGGCAGTGTTGAAATGCTCGACCCGGCCGTCTTTCTCCGGGTTAGAGGCCCAGCTGTCCGCGCCATACAGCAAGAGCGTAGGACAGGTGATCGCCCCCCACGTTGCTACCATGAATTCATCGGCCACATCCTCGACACCCCAGACATTGAGATGCGGGTCGAACTTCCAGCTGTAAGTGCCATCCTCGTTACGGTTGACCCCGTGGATGGTGAGGTGCCGGGCCTGATCTTCGGTGAGGTAGGAGTTTTCCTCAATCATCCGCGCAAAGGCGGCTTCGATGCTGTCATATTTACGCGGCGTGCGCCCGGCGGCCTTGCGCTTCTTCTCGACCCATTCGCGCATACGCTCGGGATACGGGGTCTTGCGCTGTTCGGCCTTCCATTCGGGCGATGGACCAAGACCCTCGATAGCCACCAGCTTGGTGACCATGTCGGGGAACATCCCGGCATAGCGTAGCGCGACATTGCCGCCCATCGAGTGCGAGACGATACTCACAGGCCCGCGACCCAGCTGGTGCACTAGCTGCGCCAGATCATAGACCATGTCGTTGGAGTTGTAGTTCCCGTCCGACACCCAATCGCTGTCGCCGTGGCCGCGGTGGTCCATGGCGACAATGTGGTAATCCTCGCGCAGAGCCTCTGCGGTCCAGTCCCAATTGCGAGCATGATCGCGCCCGCCATGGACGAGCACCAGCGGCGGCTTCGTATCGTTGCCCCAATCGAAGTAATTGAGCTTGAGACGCTGCGAGATGAAAGTCTGGGAGGTTGGACCAGAAGAGAAAGTCGTTCCGTTCATGCCAACCCAATGCCGCGAACTTTCGCGGGCCGCAACCTTACCGTTCCTTGGTTGCCGAGAAGATCAGTTCGGGGTTCTTCTCAACCTGATAGTTCACGTCCCACGGGCTCTTGGCCATGAAAACGAGATCACCATCGCGGTCGCGGGCGAGATTGGCGCGGTTGAAGCCCTCAAATTCGTCGAGCGCCTTTTGATCACCCTTGATCCAGCGCGCAGTAGCAAACGGTGCTGCCTCAAGCGCTGCCTCGACCTTGTACTCAGCCGAAAGCCGCGAAATCAGCACTTCAAGCTGCAACTGTCCGACCACGCCAACGACATGCTGCGCGCCGATCTCCGGGTAGAACACCTGGATCACGCCTTCTTCAGAAAGGTCATCGAGCGCCTTGCGCAATTGCTTGGTCTTGGTCGGGTCTTTCAACTGCACGCGGCGCAGTATTTCCGGCGCGAAATTGGGTAGGCCGGTAAAGCGGACTTCGTCCTTTTCCGACAGGGTATCGCCGACGCGCAACGTGCCATGGTTAGGAATGCCGATGATATCGCCTGCCTCTGCGGTATCGGCGATCTCGCGGTCCTGCGCAAAGAACAGGATCGGCGAATGGATCGCGATCGGCTTACCATGGCCCGACGGCGTCAGCTTCATGCCGCGTTTGAACGTGCCCGAAACCTGCCGCATGAAGGCGATCCGGTCGCGGTGGTTGGGGTCCATATTGGCCTGCACCTTGAAGATGAAGCCGGTGACCTCATCGTGGCTCGGCGCGATCTGCTCTTCGCCAGCCGGTTGTGGGCGCGGCGGGGGCGCGTGTTTGGCGATAGCGTCGATCAGTTCGGTCACGCCGAAATTCTTGAGCGCCGATCCGAAATAGACCGGCGTCAGGTCACCATTGCGATAGGCCTCGAGATCGAATTCGGGATATCCGATCTGCGCAAGCTCGATTTCCTCGGCCCATTCCTCCGGGATGGTGGGATCGCTGTCGCGCGTGCCGAGAAACTCCTTTGAAGGGCCTTCCGGGCGACTGACTGTGCCGCTCGCAAAATCGAGAATCCCTTCGAACTGTCCGCCCATACCGATTGGCCAGGCTTGCGGTGAGACGTCGAGCGCGAGCATATCCGCAACCTCGTCCATCAACTCAAAGCCCGGACGGCCTTCGCGGTCGACTTTGTTGACGAAGGTGATGATTGGCACGCTGCGCAAGCGGCAGACTTCGAACAGTTTGCGCGTCTGCGGCTCGATCCCTTTCGCGGCATCGATCACCATCACTGCGGAATCGACCGCCGTCAGCGTGCGATAGGTGTCTTCGGAAAAATCCTCGTGCCCCGGCGTATCGAGCAGGTTGAAGGTGATCGTCTCTCCTTCGTACTCTTTCTCGAAGGTCATGACCGACGAAGTGACCGAGATGCCGCGTTGCTGCTCGATCTTCATCCAGTCCGACCGCGCACGCCGCGCCTGCCCGCGCGCTTTGACCTCGCCCGCAAGGTGAATCGCGCCGCCTTGCAGCAGCAGCTTTTCAGTCAGCGTGGTCTTACCAGCATCAGGGTGCGAAATGATCGCGAAGGTGCGGCGATTGGACATGAGTGATCGGAGCGCAGATTACCCGCGCAATTCCGCTCCCTGCTTGGCCGCCGCCGCAACAATCGCATCGGTGATCGCTTTCAGGTCAGCGTCCTTGTAGCTCTTGTCCTGCGGTTGCAGCGTCACTTCTAGCGCGAGCGACTTTGTGCCTTCGGGCAGGCTGTCGCCGGTGAACTGATCGAAGATCCGGGCGTCCACGATGTTGACCTTATCCGCGCCTTTCACTGCGCGCAGCAAGTCTCCCGCTGGCAGTTCCGACGGCACGAGAAATGCGAAATCACGAGTCACCGCTTGCAGTGCAGGCGGAGTGAAACTGGGTCTGGCGAAGCTGACCGAGCCCTTGGCCGCTTTCTTGGCCGGGATCGCGTCTAGGTGAATACCGAACGCGGCGATCGGTACGCCAATCCCAAAGGCCTTAAGCACCGTCGGGTGGACCATCCCAAAGCTGGCGATACGGTTCTTTGGGCCCAGGCGCAAAGTCGCAGACTGGCCGGGGTGATAGATATCGCCCGCCTCGCCCATGACCTGCAATCTGTCGACCGGCGCTCCTGCTGCTTCCAGCAGAGCCAGGCACTTGGCCTTGGCATCATAGGCATCGAAGCTCCGCGCTTTGCCATGTTGCCATGAACGCGGCGCAGCATCGCCCGCCATCACCGCGACAAGCGCCGGATATTCGCCATCTGCGAGGTAGCGCCGACCGATTTCGAACAAGCGCACACTGGAAGAACCACGATCAAAACTGCGCCGCGCCGCCAACAGGAGGCCTGGCAACAATGACGGGCGCATCACTTTTAAATCTTCGCTGATCGGATTGTCGAGCGACCAATGCCCGCCGCCGACCGCATCGGCCTCATCCTCAGAGATGAACGACCACGTGATTGCTTCATCCAACCCGCTGCCACCCGCCGCACGGCGCAATTTGCGCTCCAGCTTCTGCTCCGGCGTCGCGGTTGGCCGGGCAACGCCTTCCATACGCGGCAGAGCAACGCTTTCGACCTTGTCGAGACCGTGGATACGAACGACTTCTTCGACGAGGTCGGCTGGTCCTTCGATATCATGACGGCGCAGCGGACAGGTCACCTGCCAATCATCACCGACAACGAAATCGAGGCTTTCGAGGATGCGGCGCTGCTCGTCAGCAGGCACGTCTACTCCGCCCAACCGAGCGGTCAGGCCGGTGTCGAACGACACAATCTTGGCTTGGCTAGGCGGCGCACCGGCGTGGACGGCTTCGGATGCCTGGCCACCAGCCAGTTCGACAATCAGCCCAGTCAGCAGGTCCAGCCCGGTTTCCAAGAAATCGGGATCGACACCGCGCTCGAACCGCGTGCGTGCGTCCGACGCGAGGCCAAGCTTGCGCCCGGTCACCCCGATACTGGCCGGATCAAAATAGGCGATTTCGAGCAGCACGTCGGTTGTATCGTCCTGCACGCCGGAATGCTCGCCGCCCATGATCCCGGCGATATCGTGCACCTGCACATCATCGGCGATCACCATCATGCTGGCATCGAGCGTGTAGATTTTCTCGTTGAGCGCCACGACCTGCTCGCCATCCTTGGCGCGCCGCGCCACGACCGCGCCCTGCAATTTGGCAAGGTCATAGACGTGCGCCGGACGGCCAAAGGCTAGCATCAGGTAGTTGGTCAGATCGACCAGCAGCGAAATCGGGCGTTGGCCCGCGCTAGCAAGACGCTGCTGCATCCAGTCAGGCGATGGACCGTTGGTCACGCCCTTGATCACGCGGCCATAGAAGGCCGGACAGCCTTGCGCGTCCTCGGTGCGGATTTCAACCGGGCACTCCCCGCTTGCCTCAAACTTAGGGAAGGCAATCGGTTTCAGCGTGCCGAGACCAGCCGCTGCCAGATCGCGCGCGATCCCGTAAACGCCCATGCAATCCGGGCGGTTCGGCGTGATCGCCACGTCGATAATCGGCGAAGAGCCGTGATAATCGGCAAAGCTGTGCCCGACCGGCGCGTCTTCGGGCAGTTCGATGATGCCGTCATGCTCGTCGCCCAATTCCAGCTCGCGTACCGAGCACATCATGCCGTTGGATTCGACACCTCGGATCGCGCTTTTGCGGAGTTGCATTCCGTTTGACGGAACAACCGCGCCAGGCTGTCCCAGCACACCTTTCATCCCCGCGCGTGCATTGGGCGCACCGCATACGACTTGCAGCGGATCGCCCTCGCCCGTGTTGACGGTGAGCACTTGCAGCTTGTCAGCATCAGGGTGCTTTTCGGCGGTTAGCACTTCGGCGACGGTGAAGCCCGCCAGCCGCTGTGCCGGGTCTTCAACGCCTTCGATCTCCAGCCCGATTGCGGTCAGCGTATCGGTGATTTCCTGAAGCGTTGCTTCGGTTTCGAGGTGGTCTTTCAGCCAGGTGATCGAGAACTTCATGGCCGCGCTCCCACACCAGCGGAGAGGGTCGGCTGGTCGAAGGGCGAAAAGCCGTAATGCGCCAACCAGCGCGGATCGCCATCAAAGAAGGCTCGCAGATCGTTCATGCCATATTTCAGCATCGCGATGCGATCGATCCCGAGACCAAAGGCAAAGCCCTGATACTCGTTCGGGTCGACACCGGCCATTTCAAGAACCCGGGAATTGACCATGCCGCTGCCACCCAGTTCCATCCAATCATGACCCTCGGCATCGCCATGCCCGCCAACGACACGGCGGTTGCCTTCGTTGGAATAGCCGACATCTACCTCAACGCTCGGTTCAGTGAACGGGAAGTAGGATGGCCGCAGACGCAAGGTGATATCTTCGCGCTCAAAGAATGCCTTGAAGAAGGTTTCAAGCGTCCATTTCAAATGCCCAAGGTGAATGTCACGGTCGACAACCAAGCCTTCAACCTGGTGGAACATCGGCGTGTGCGTGGCGTCGCTGTCACTGCGATAGACACGGCCTGGCGCGATCAAACGGATCGGCGCGCCCTGTTCTTTCATGGAGCGGATCTGAACCGGCGACGTGTGCGTGCGCAGCAGCATTTGCCCGCCGTCAGGAGCAGCGTTCGGGAAATAGAACGTATCGTGCATCGCGCGGGCTGGATGGCTCTCATCCATGTTGAGCGCAGTGAAGTTGTGCCAGTCGTCTTCGATCTCCGGACCGGTCGCCAAGGCGAAGCCGAGATCGGCGAAGATCTCTGCCAGTTCGTCCATCACCTGACTGACGGGATGCACCGAACCTTTTGGCAGATCGGGCGCAGGCAGGGTCAGGTCGATTGTTTCATTGGCCAACTGCGCTTCGAGAGCCGCGGCTTCGAGAGCGGCTTTCTTGTCCTCAATCGCGGCGGCAATGTCGGCACGCACAGCCTGGATCGCGGGGCCAGCGGTCTGCCGCTCTTCAGGCGACATTCCGCCAAGCGTCTTGAGGGCAAGGCTGACCCAGCCCTTCTTCCCAAGCGCGGCCACGCGCTCGGCGTCAAGCGCCTCTAGCGTATCGGCGGCATCAATTGCCGCCAGCGCGGCCTCTTTTTGCGGTGTCAGATCGGTCATAGTTTGTGCGACGATGTGTCCAGTGAATTGAGCGCGTCCGCTAGCGTCAATTGGGCGCACTTGCAAAGCGCGTTTGAGTATCGCTCTGGGATTCCCGAAGTCTCGCCTTACGTCACTCGGACGCTTCGGGATCGTGCAGGCCCTGCACTGCCTCCCCTGCAATCTCCATTCTGGCCCGTGCCGCTGCGATCAACAGCGGCTTTTCGAGCTTGGAGTAGAAGCTCGGCGCCATACCCATGAAACGTTTGAAGTCGCGTACGAAGTGGGCTTGATCATGATAATGATGATCGAGCGTACTCAGCCAGTTGAGTGAGGGATCGAGCATGAATTGCGCAAGGCTTCGCAAGAACCTCTGACGGCGCAGCAACAGCTTGGGCGTGAACCCGAATGCGCGATTGCAAAGGCGTTCGAGCGAGCGCACGTTCATTGACACCCGCTCTGCGAAGTCGGCGACAGTCGCGATTTCAGGATCGACCAGGGCGGTGTTGATGGCCGTAATCTGATCCGCGTTCTTTGCCATCTTGCCGACGAGCTCGGCCATGTGGCTCTCGATCAGTTCGAGTTCGGCGTTCGCATCTCCGCCGCTCGCTTGCAGTGCATGGGCGAGCGGGTGGAAAGCCGCAAAGGCCTGGTCAGCGCCGCCATCGACAGCCTGATCGGCATAGTCACCCGCCTGCGCGTCGACGAATGTCGCCCAGCCAAGCGGCATCAATCCGATACCCCAGCTCGACCCCGATCCGATCCGGAACCGGCTGGCATAGCTGGTCGGGCCGGAGACCGAGAATGCCGGAACCGGCTCAAGGGCGCCGGGGCCGATTGCCGCTTCAGACCACCCTTCGGCGAGAAAGCGCAGATTGGGCCATTCGGGATGGAGATAGTCCTCGAGCCAGGGTTCATTGGCCGAGCATTGTACCTCGGTGCGGTAATAGGTTGTGACGAAAGGCCGCAATTCCTCGGCAGGAAGCGCAAAGCGAACCTTGACCGCTGGACCGCCGACGGAACGGGTCATCGCACCGCCCCCTGCGCGAAAAGTTTACCGGGAGGGCTTGTCCAGCGTCTGCGCCGCACTGCCCCATACGCGGGCGCGCGCTTCCATGAAGGAGGACAGGATCGGATGATCAAGTGCGGCATACTCACTGGGGTTCATAGTCATGAATTCGTGAAACTCACGCGTGAACTGTGCCTGATCGTGATAGTGTCCGTCCATTGCTTCCGTCCAGCGTGTTCCGCGATGGAGCATGAAACTGGTCAGGCTGCGCATGAAACGCTGACGCCGCATCAGCAATTTGGGCGTGAAACCAAAATAGCGCCGGCAGACGCGCTCGAGCGTACGGATGCTCATTCCGCAAGCGTCGGCTAGATCGCCAACCGCAGTGTAGGACACATCCACCATCGCCTCGTGAACCCGCATGATCTTGGGTTCGTCACGATTGGGGCGCATCAGGCGGGTGAGGTCTTCGATGAGCGCTTCGAATTGCGCATTTGTGTCGGCGTCTGGATCGCATAGCACATCGGACATGCAATCGAACTTCGCAAAGGTTGGATGCTTGGCGCCATCGCAGACGACGTTGGCCAGGTCCCGGGCATCGCCATCGATAAAGCGAGCCCAGCCGAGCGGCAAAATACCCACTCCCCACATCGTCGCATCACCGATTTCGAATTTGCACGGCAATGAACTGGGGCCGGTCGCGGTGAAGCGGGCGCCCTCAACACTGGTGTTCCCAATACGGGCGTTGGGTGTGCCTCCGGCAAAGAAGCGAATGCCGCACCATTCCGGCTGCAGGTAATCGCTGACCATGCTGCCCTCTTCGGAGCTTAGCGTGGCGTGATAGAACGTAGTGAAGCAGCCGTCGAACTGGCTCGGCGGCGGATAGAAGTCACTGTCTACAACGGCTGCAGGCTGTTCACCCGAAGCGCCTTCGTTTCCCTGCCCCATGAACGGACTTTTGCGCCACATGGCGAGTTTTTACAAGGAAAATGGCGCGAATATACAAGCAAAGGGGCGCCAAACCCGAAGTCTGACGCCCCTTTTGATGTTTGGATTCGCTGTCCGCGATTACGCGGGAAGAGCGTCTTTCGCTTGCGCGATGATCGTTTTGAACGCTGCTTCTTCGTTCATGGCGAGATCGGCCATAACCTTCCGGTCGAGTTCGATCCCGGCGAGCTTCACCCCGTGCATGAACTGCGAATAGGTGAGGCCTTCGGCGCGAACGGCGGCGTTGATGCGCTGGATCCAGAGCGCACGGAAGCTGCGCTTCTTAACCTTGCGATCACGATAAGCGTACTGGCCGGCCTTTTCGACCGCCTGGCGCGCAACGCGGATGGTGTTCTTGCGACGACCGCGATAGCCCTTGGCTTGCTCGAGTAGCCGCTTGTGCTTTTGGCGCGTGGTGACGCCGCGTTTGATGCGTGGCATTTTCGTATATCCTTATTTCGTCAGGGAGCAGGCCAAAGCCCGTTCAACCATCGAATCAAGACAGCCCGTAGGGCGCCCATTTCTTGACTGTGCGCGCATCAGGGTCGGAAGCGACCGAGGTGCCACGGTTCTGGCGGATATACTTTGCATTGTGGCTGATCAGACGGTGACGCTTGCCAGCGACGCCGTGCTTGACCTTGCCGGTTGCGGTGATTTTGAAGCGCTTCTTCACACCGCTTTTGGTCTTAAGCTTGGGCATTTTCATCTCCTTGGTCAGAGACACGCTTGGCCAGCCCTGGCAGCCCTTTCAGCCAGGCCGGTCGCTTGATTCGTGTCGTTGAAGGATGCGCACTTAGCGAATTGGGGCGCGGATGCAAGTGATTCGGGTGCGTGGGAATCGCTTGCCTCTTAGTACGAGGCAGCATTCCAGGCTGCGCATGCGACCGGCTGACGTTGACCATAGACGCGATCGTACGCGTCGAGCGCAAGCAATGAGAGAAAGACATCGCGATTCATTGAATGGTCCCTACTGCAAAACTGTTCTGAGACAGAGAATTGGCGAGCTGATTTTCTGCGTCAATGTGCCTCAATGGATTTCCGTCTAGCATCTTGCCATAGTAGTCGGGCAGCCAACCTAACCGCTGCACAATTCCAATTGTCACCGGTTCACCAGTAAACTCGACACCGATACGCTTGAGGCTCGCACCCTCACCAAATGTTGCGGCGAGATCCTTTGGATCGACCCTTTCGACGCTGGTCGGGTCATCAAGATCAGCAAATGTAACGAGCATCGGATAGTCGCGCGGCCACAGATCACCAGCGCGGCTAGTGCGCATCAAGGCCCGCGCTCGCTCAGGACTGCCTGGCTGTCCGCCCGGCGCACGCCCTTCGATTCCCTTGAACGCATACCAGTTGCCTGCATCGACGCTGCTTTCGCTCCGCAGCAATGCAAACAGCACTTGCCCATCCGGAAGATCGACCGCCACCGCCTCTCCGCGCATCTTGCCATTCACCCCGCGTCCCTCGGGCGCGATAAATGGGCTGTTACTTTCCGTAACTTTGACCTGGATCACGCTCGAGCCAGTAACGACACCGTCCGGCGTCTCGACTTCGACAATCAGACGATAGTTGAATGTCTCGCCAATCTGGCTGTCGCAGCCTGCCAGCAGCAAGGCTGCAAACAATGCCAATAGACCCGAAATTGCGCGCATGTTGGGGGGCCTCATTCTAGCTACCCGCATCCAATCGCATGATTTGATTACGAAAGGGTCATCACCCTGTATCCGTCATCCCGGCGAAAGCCGGGATCTCGGGCAGTTGAGGTGTGCGCTCCGTGGCCCTGGACCCCAGCCTACGCTGGGGTGACGAGTAAGGGTGACTAGGGATCGCGCCTCACCCCATCGCCTCCAGCACGCTCTCCAACCGTGCGGGTTCGCCCAGCGCTAGCACTGTGCCGTCGCTGTTTGCATCCAGCGGGTTGCCCTGCCAGTCGCTCATCATGCCGCCTGCGCCTTCGACGATGGGGACCAGCGCAGCGTAATCGTAGAGTTTCAGCCCAGCCTCGCACACGATGTCGAGATGCCCGCTCGCGAGCAGGCCGTAATTGTAGCAGTCCCCGCCCCAGACCACGATTTGCGAGGTCTGCGCGGCCAGCGACATGAAGGCGCCCGCTGCTTCATCGGTGAAATATTGCGGCCCGGATGAAGCGATCGTTGCCTCGTTCAATTCCTTGCAGGCTCGGGTCCGCACCGGCAGGCCGTTGAGCGTGGTGCCTTCGCCAATCGCCCCGACCCAGCGCTCTGCCGAAATCGGCTGGTCGATCACGCCCAGCACCGGCCAGCCGTCCTGCAACAGCGCGATCAGTGTGCCGAAGATCGGGCGGCCCGCCATAAAGCTGATCGTGCCGTCGATCGGATCGAGCACCCATTGACGCCCCGCGCCTTCGTTGCGGGTCCCGTATTCCTCGCCGATGATCCCGTCATCGGAGCGCTCGCTTTCGAGGATTGCACGGATCGCGCTTTCCGCCGCGCGGTCCGCTTCGGTCACGGGAGAGGAATCGGCTTTTCGCTCCGAATTCCAGTCACCGCGAAACAGCGGACGGATCGCTTCTCCAGCGGCATCGGCGAGCCTGCCGGCCAGTGCAATATCGCGTCCAAGATCGACCCCGTTCATAACTAAACCTCTGATTTTGCGCTTCGCCTCGACTTCGCCTATAGGGAAATCGTCGACACGCGAAAGTGACCGATGCGATATTCGCGAAATTTTGCGTGATCCGTATCACACACAACTTGCCGCTAATTATGGTAAGGCTGAAATATAGTTGCTGTCGCATAGCCACAAAACAGGGGTTGGGGAACAATGCCAGAGCGTTCCGCTCTGAATACATCGCAGATTAGCGAACCACCCGGCATGGTGGCGCAATCGGGCGAGACCCGTTCGGGGATGCCGTTATCCCTGAACCGTGCGGCTGCCGATGATCTCGACCCGTGGATCGCGCGTATCGTGATCGCCAAGGTCGAAACCACACCGGACTTCAAACTGGATTGCGGGCTGTGCAATGACATCGCATTCGAGCGCTTGCTGGTCGGCGGGGAATGGACGGTAGAGACCGCCGATGGCCCGCGACGCTTTGGCTCCGAACCGATCCTGCTTGGGCCGCATTCAAAGCACATGCCGGTCGTGTGCAGGGGCACCATGTCGACGCTGGGCGTAGGTTTCAGGCCTGGCGCGCTGCGCAAGCTTTTAGGCCGCGAGCTTCCCGAACTGGTTGATCGGGTGGAGCCTGGCGACCCGCTTGGCCTGCTGTCCGATGGCGGCGCGGCGCGGTACGCCAAAGATGCCAGCGCAGAGGAGTGGGCCAGCCTCGTTGAAGAGCGCGTGCGTGCCTTTGTCGAGCGGGTACAGCCCGACCCGCCGGAGCCACTCAGCTCAGCGTTCGAATATGCCAGTTTCGCCAACCCCAACATCGCGCCGGGGGAATTTGCCGAATCTCACGGCGTCAGCCTCCGGACGCTGGAGCGCACGGTGCGCCGCGATTTCGGCCTACCGCCGCGTACGGTGCTGCGGCGCGCGCGGGCGCTTGATCTCGCCGCGCAATTGCTTGGCATTTCTGACGAGACTGAGGAGCAGGAATTTCTGCTGCGCTATTTCGACCAATCGCACGTCATCCGCGAGTTTCAGGCGTTCTTCGGCGTGACACCGCAGGCGTTCCGCAAATCGCCCAAGCTGCTGCTGACGATCAATCTTGAAACACGTGCAGCGCGCCGGCTTGAAGAGCTGGACCGGCTGCGTCCGGGTGAAAAACGCCCGTGGCATGGCGGCGACGCGGACTAAGACGCTACTTCTCGGCCCAATACTCATACGCCAATTGCTGATGCAGGCTGACATAGGCCCGTGCTTCGCTGCCTTCCCATTCGAGCGGCCATTCACCGGGCAGGTCCTCGCTCAAATGCGAGCGTGACACGAACCAGCCCTGGCCCGGCAACCCATCCGATTGCCGCACAACCAAAACTGCAAGTCCCGGTTCGCCCGCGCCGCGCCCTTCTTCATCGAGGGCATCGAGCACACTGCAAAGCTGCCGCATCAGGGGACGCGTGAAGCGATGGCCGAGCAAGCCAAGCATTTGCGAATAGGTCAGCGCACCGCGAGCGCGCGCTACGCCGATGAGGATTTCCTTGACCTCATCCGGGTCAAACACACTCAATCAAACAGGCTGGAAACCGAACTTTCATCGGCGATCCGGCGGATCGCCTCACCGACCAGCGGAGCCATGGTGAGTATCCGGATACGGTCGGAAGCTTCCGCCGCTTCGGTCGGGCGGATCGAATCCGAAATCACCAGCTCCTTGAGCTGCGACCCGTCGATCCGCGCGACTGCGCCGCCCGATAGCACGCCGTGCGTGATATAGGCTGCGACCGACTTCGCGCCATTGGCGAGCAGCGCATCGGCTGCGTTGCATAGTGTGCCGCCGGAATCGACGATGTCGTCGATCATCACGCAGTGCCGCCCTTCGACTTCACCGATAATGTTCATGACTTCGCTTTCGCCGGGACGATCGCGGCGCTTGTCGACGATGGCCAGCGGTGCGTTGTCGAGCCGCTTGGCCAGAGCGCGGGCACGGACCACACCGCCAACATCAGGCGAGACGACCATCAGGTCCTGATCGCCGTAGCGCGCCTGAATATCCGCAGCCATCACAGGCGCGGCGTAAAGATTATCCGTCGGGATATCGAAGAACCCCTGAATCTGCCCCGCATGCAGATCAACCGCGAGCACCCGGTCTGCCCCGGCTTCGGTGATCAGGTTCGCCACCAGCTTGGCAGAGATCGGCGTGCGCGGTCCAGGCTTCCGATCCTGCCGCGCATAGCCGAAATATGGCACCACAGCCGTGATCCGCTTGGCCGAAGCGCGGCGCAGCGCGTCGATGCAGATCAGCAATTCCATCAGATTGTCATTGGCCGGAAAGCCAGTCGGCTGGACCAGAAATACGTCCTCGCCGCGCACATTTTCATGGATCTCGACGAACACTTCCTCGTCGGCGAAGCGGCGGACGCTAGCGTCGGTCAGCGGGATTTCAAGATAGGCCGCTATGGCCCGCGCAAGCGGCAAGTTCGAATTGCCGGACATGATCTTCATGGTTGCGAATCCCCGCTTTTCGTTTCGTTGACTCGCCTAGCCGACAGTCATGGAAACGCAACAGAGCGGGACGGGGTTGTCGTCAGGTGGTTGGTCGCAGATCTCGCGTTCAGTCGTCATAGACGAAGATCACCTGGTCGGCATCCTCGACGCGAACCCAGACCTGATAGTAGCCCAGCTCATTCTCGCCGCGCTTGTTGGCAATCGGGCGCGGTGTACCCAGGCGCGAATCGATCCACTGCAGGCGGACCTCGCCATCGACCACAATCCGCCGCCCGCCGAGCCGCTGCATCATCGTGAACATGTTGAGGTCCGAAATGCCTTTTGTGCGGCACCCTTTAACAGTGATCTGCCCATCGATCACCTCGTTCGCCCCGCAAACTCGGGCGCGCCGGAGCAGCGCGCGCAAGGCATCGGGCTCGAACGCGATCGTGAGCGTTCCAAGCTTCGCGTAGTCATGCCGCGAGTTGATGAAGAACAGCTCCTCAAGCTCGCCATGCAGGCTGCGGCCACCGCCACGAATGTCGAGCAGGAAACGCCCCGGCTGCGATCGTCCTTCGCCCGCCTCGAATGCCAGGATTGTCGCTTCGGCCGGAGTGATACAGCCGTTCTCGCAATCGGGCAGCGAAGGGCGAATAGCGTCCAGCTCTGCGTCCACCTCAACCAGGCTTGCGATCTGCTGTTGGGCCTGCGGCTGCGCAGACAGCGCGCACGCAGACAAGAGCAAGAGTGAAGCAAAAGACGCGCGCAGCACGCTCAATCCCCCGGAGCACTGAAGGCTGATTGACATAGTTCAGACTTTCCTTTGCGCCGTCCAATGAACGCGCGATGAGCAGGAAGTCACAAACGCTTGAGCAGTTTACCGGCCCGCTTCGCGACCGACTTCCGCGTGTCGTTGGCATGGCGTTCAAGTTGAGGCTTGAGCCACTGCCGCAGATCGGCATCGTCTGCGGACCAATCGGTCAATGTCGCCATCGTCATGTTGAGCACGATCCAGTCGCTGTTTTCGGCCAGATTGCGCTTCATGATCGCGAGCGCCCCCTGCTTTTGCTGTGCGGACATGTCTGGCTCGATCCGCTCGAACAATTGCGCAAGCGTCCACTGCGCCGATGCCTGATCCAGCGCGCCAATCTCGCTAATGAAGCGGTCGAGATAGGCCATGATCAGATCGCGCCGCTCTGGTTCAATCCGCTTCATCGCGCTGGATACACGCAGGCGGACGACTTCATCTTCGCTTTTGTAGCACTCGAAAAGCTCGTCGAAACGATCCGGATCGGCGAGGACGAGTGCGACAACTTCCTCGGTCCGCCCCAATGAGTTGGGGTGACCGCCGGTGAGCATGGCTTCGAACGTTTCGGACATTCACGGCCTCCAAGGCGAGCGGTCCATTACCCTGAGGAGAACCGATTTTCCTACTCGCGATGATTCTGCAATCGAAAGGCAATGAAACCGCTGGGCGCACACAAATCAAGTTGGACAAGTGTCAACTTCGCTTCAAGCGTGATTTCTGCTGTAAAGTCAGCAGGTAAGGGCAACGCAGGCTGCCTGACAGGGTGTCAACTATGTCAACTTTGCCCGCCGCCGAGCGCAAATCGCAAGCTAGCCGATCCAGTGCTCGCCTTTGATCCATCACGCATTCTTGTTTCGCGTGCGAGGACCGTCGCGCTGAACTGTCCGCTCGCGCAGTACAGCAGGTTATCCGATGCGGTGCTCACCTTTGATCCAGCGCACGGTGCCCGACGAAGCCCGCATAACCACGCTTTCGGTGGTCATCACGGTTTCGCCGGTGTGCATGCGGCGCTTCTTCACGCCATCGAGCAGCGAGCCTTCGGTCACGCCGGTTGCCGCAAAAATGCAGTCGCCGCTGGCGAGGTCTTCCAGTTTGTAGATGCGGTTCAGATCGGTGATACCCCACTTCTTTGCGCGGGCCTTTTCATCGTCGTTGCGGAACACGAGCCGTCCGTTGAACTGCCCGCCGACACAGCGCAGGGCAGCCGCCGCAAGCACACCTTCTGGCGCGCCGCCCTGGCCCATATACATGTCGATAGTGGTGTCTTCATCGGTCACAGCGATTACGCCGGCCACGTCGCCGTCACCGATCAAGACAACGCCGCACCCGATCGAGCGCAATTCAGCGATCAGATCGGCATGGCGCGGACGGTCGAGCACGCAGATGATGATCTCGGACGGCTTCACGCCCTTGGCCTTGGCGACCGATTCGACATTCTCTGTCGGGCTTTTGGCGAGATCGATGACGCCTTCAGGATAGCCCGGTCCGACAGCGAGCTTGTCCATATAGACGTCGGGCGCGTTAAGCAGGCAGCCTTCTTCCGCCGCCGCCAGAACCGCCAGCGCGTTCGGGCCAGCCTTGGCGGTAATGGTGGTGCCTTCGAGCGGGTCGAGCGCGATGTCGATCTTGGGCCCTTTGCCCATTCCGACCTTCTCACCAATGAACAGCATTGGCGCTTCGTCGCGCTCGCCTTCGCCGATCACCACTGTGCCATCCATGTAGAGGTTGTCGAAAGCACGGCGCATCGCTTCCACGGCTGCGGCATCGGCGGCTTTCTCATCACCGCGTCCGATCAACTGCGCGGCGGCGACAGCGGCTGCTTCGGTTACACGGACCATCTCCAGCACCAACACGCGCTGAATTGCATTTTCAGTGTCCGGCTCTTTCGCCGCCAGAACGTCTGTGCCATCAGGATTATTCATGCGAAATTCAGCCTCCGAACGCATTGGTTTGTGCCCCGCGCTTACGCCTAAGGAGACGCGCTTGTCGAGCAATGCCGCGTCTTCCCTGTGCACTTTGGCCATCAGCGCGAGCGTGGCCATTGCGGGGCTCTTGGGTGCCGCTCCCCTGAGCGCGCAGGATGACGCTGGCGTGACACAGGCGGAAGAAGCCGAGGCGGATGGCGATCCTGCCGAAGAACGGCCAGCCGAACGCCCGGAACCGATCAACATCCTCATCACTGTGCCGCGCGGCGACGTGAACGAAGCGCAGGTGCAGGCATGCGAAGACGATGCCGATGCTGGGACGATCAGCGGCGATATCGTGGTGTGCCGCAGGATCGGCGAGAGCGGTGAGAACTACTACAGCGGGAGCCGCTCCGAAGCGCAGAAGCGCTACGCGCGCGAAACCGCGTTCGAAGGCGATCCCCAAGCCCCCGATGTCGCCGGTGGCGGAATCTTTCGCGGCCCGGCGACCGTTTCCGGTCAGTGCCTGATCCCGCCCTGCCCACCGCCGCCAGCTTTGCTGATCGACGTCGAGGCTCTGCCGGAAGCTCCTAAAGGATCGGATGCAGACCGGATTGCGCGCGGGCTGCCTCCGCTGGGTCAGGATGAAAATCTGACCGAGGATGAGATCCGCAAACGCCGCGAAGCGCTGGGACTTCCTCCGCCTCGCTTCGAGCAAGACCCGAAGTAAGAGTTGAACGGGGCGCTCAACTTCCTGCGGCGATCCAGCATTTGCTGGATCGCGGTGACACTCGCCACACTCATTTTTGCCCCGGTTGCCGATCCGGCATCAGCGCAGGAGAGCGACAATTCGTCGCCGCCTGCAGAAGATCCTGCGGCGCTTGAACCCGATGAAGGTCGGCTGGTCATCGACACTTCCGATGCGCTTGAGCAGCGCGAGCGCGATCCGGTGGTTTCGGAACGATGCGAGGACCAGGCTGATGTTGCGCGGATCGCAGGCGAGATCATCGTTTGCCGCGATCTGGACCGGGCAACCGACGGCTCTTGGGACAAGGCGGATTGGGAACGTCGCTACGCTGAAGCGACACAGGGCCCGAAGCCCGTGCACGTAGACGGCAGCGGTTTGCAGTTCCCGGGCGAAGGCTCGCTTGCGACGATCACATTCACGGTCAGAGGTGTTTGCGCTGTCCCGCCATGCGCTCCGCCTCCGGCACTCTTGATCGACGTTGGCGCGCTGCCCGAAGCGCCGCCCGGTTCGGATGCGGACCGGATTGCGCGTGGACTGCCGCCGCTCGGCAAAGATCCGAACGAAGAGGAGCTACGCAGGCGGCGCGAGGATTTGGGCCTTCCTCCGCCCGGCTTCACGGTCGACGACGAATAGGGATCAGTGCGGCAGAATCGGCAGAACAAGAGGTTGGGCCGTCAGACTTTCAGAGCCTTCCAGCAGCTCGAGCGCCTTGCCGATATTGCCCTCCCGCCCCTCATGCGTGACCATCGCCACCAGCACTTCACCGCCCTCGCGGGCACGGCCGGGCTGGATCAGGCTTTCGATGGATACATCAGCGTCGCGCATCGCGGCGGTTATCTCGGCCAGAACACCGGGGCGATCCTTTACGGTAAAGCGCAGATAGGTGCGCTCCATGCGGTGGCCCGGTTCAGCCGGAGGCATCGCCGAAAGCTGTGCCACGGGCATCGAGAAAGGCGCGCCAACCTCTCCGCGTGCAATATCGATCAAATCGGCAACCACAGCGCTGGCAGTGGGCCCATCGCCAGCACCAGCCCCTTGGAACAGCAGTCGACCAGAGAAATTACCCTCCGCGACCACGGCATTGGTGGGACCATCGACCGGAGCAAGCGGATGATCCTTGGCAACGAGGCACGGGCGGACGCGCTGGAGCAATCGCTCCTCACCATCCGTGCCGGTTTCAACATCGACCTGCGCAATCAGGCGAATCACGAAACCGAGCGCATCGGCCTGCGCGATATCGGCCGCGCGGACTTGTACGATGCCGGTCGTGCGCACCGCATCGAAATCGATCCGCGCGCCAAACCCTATTGCCGCGAGGATGGCTAGCTTGTGGGCAGCGTCGATCCCTTCGATGTCGAACGTTGGATCGGCTTCGGCGTAACCGAGCCGCTGTGCTTCCGCGAGCGTCTCGGCAAAGTCCGCGCCGGTCGCTTCCATCTCTGACAGGATGTAATTGCAGGTGCCGTTGAGGATTCCGTAGATCGTGGTGAGCGCATTGGCCGAGGTGCCTTCGCGCAGACCTTTCACAACCGGAATGCCGCCCGCGACCGCCGCTTCGAATTTGAGTGGTACTGCCGCTCGCTCGGCCTGCTCAGCCAACGCCAGACCATGATGCGCAATCATCGCCTTGTTCGCGGTAACGAGGCCTTTTCCCGCCAAGAGCGCCGCACGCGAACAGGCCAGCGCCGGACCGTCCGACCCGCCAACGAGTTCGACAACGACGTCTACATCGTCGCGGCTCGCCAGCGCGGTCATGTCGTCTTCCCAGGCATAGGACGCGATATCGATGCCGCGATCCTTGGTCCGGTCGCGCGCGCTCACGGCCACGACTTCAATTGCCCTGCCAGCTCGCGCAGAAATGAGATCGTGATTGGTGCCGAGCAGGCGAATCACGCCAGCACCAACGGTTCCTAGGCCAGCGATGGCAATGCGAAGCGGGGAGGCAGGCGTATCGGTCAAGGATCACTCCACTGTGAAGGCGGAGTTGCGATTAGCCGTGCCGGGCGCTCCGTCAAGCGATCAGGTCGCCTCGGTCACCCGCCTTGTACATGGGCCAAGCTCACCGATTACGAATTCATAGTCTTGCGCGGCAAGACGCCGCGCAGCGGGGTCGCGGGCCAGATTCGCGCTGCTGGGCAAGCGTTCGGGCAGAGCGCAGGCAAGGCGATACCATTGAAGCGTGTCGGGGTTTGGCGGGCGGGCGGACGAATCGATGATCTCGCCCCACGACACACCCCATGCTGGCGACTGTCCAGGGCGGCGAATCACGCTCATCGAAACCGGCGACCCTTCATTTGTTCTGAGAAACACCTGCGTTTCCGATTCGCCGACAAGCGTGCCGCGCACGGCCAGCGCATCGGCAATTCCCGTGATTGTCGGCGGTTTGTCCGCCGCGACCAGCTCGCGCAGAATCGGGCGCAGGCGATTCTCAAGTGCGGGTGTGTAGGCGAACTGAGCGGTTTTCCCGGCGAGTTGCACCGAACCGGGCCGCCCAGGGACGGAATTGGCAAACAACAACATCTCAAGCTTCTTCAGCTTGGGGGGCTTACCCTTCTCGTTCAGCGGCACGTCGACGAGATAGGCGAGCGATTCGCCAACATTGGAGGAGCCGGCGATGAGCGCAATCGTGTTCGCCTCTATGTAGAGGCGGGCGAATCCGGGCTGGAGTCCCGGAGCGCGTTCCGGTTTGACCACCGATTGGCGCCGAATCTCTGCTCTGATGACCAATTCACTGCGTTCGGCGAGCGCTGTGAGGTCCGCATAGGTCGCCATATCGCCAGGTGTCGCGGCAAAAGCTTGCGAAGACTGTGCAGAAACTTCAGTTGCAGCAAACGGCAGTGAAATTGCACAAGCCGCGACAGCCGCCAGAGTCCTGAATCTATTAATTAAATTTCGGTTAACGGTCATCATATCGCAAAAATCCCGTGCCTGCTCAGTGCCTCAATTTGTGCCTGATTATCGCCCAGAAACAGCTCTGAGCACAGGCAGTGAATCAGCGCTGAACCGATAAAGCGTTTGATTGCCTAGGGGTTGACCGTTAAAGCGCGTGATGCTTGCGACGAAGTTGGGGACAAGGTCGTCGTGGGACAAGGGCTGCACTTCACGGTTAGCTGTGAGAGTGGCCAACGAGCTGGGACTGGCTTCGACAATTGGGGTTTACGGCCCGGTTCGGGAGGACCAAGAATTTGGGATTCGCATTGCGGTTCGCCATGACCGAATGTGATTGGTGTGCCGGTTTCGACCGGCCTGAATAATGGAGAGAAAGCGACTGGATGGCCTACGCTGACCAACAAATGGGTGGAAACAAAGTTGTTTCCATCGCGATCGTGGCACTGATCCACGTGTTGATCGGGTGGCTGCTCATCTCGGGCCTGGCGATTAAAGGCGCTCAGGCTGTGATCGAGCGAGTTACCACCGTCGACATTGAGGAGCCCCCGCCCCCTGAGGAACCGGACGAACCGCCGCCGGAGCAGCCAGAAGAGGTTGCACCGCCGCCGCCAGTAGCACCGCCGCCGCCGATTAGCATCGCGCCGACGCCTCCGCAGATTCAGACGCAGCCGACGATTCCGCCGCCTGCTCCGCCTGCGCTGACGATTCCGCCGCCTGCTCCAATCGCGCCGCCAGCACCGCCGCCGCCGCCTCCAGCACCTTCGCTGGCTCGCGATGCATCGCCGAAAGGTCTCAATCGCTGGTCACGCCGGATCCAGGAAAACTACCCCTCGCGCGCTTTGCGAGAGGAAGTTGAAGGAACCGTCGGCGTCGCAGTGGTTATTGGTGCAAATGGCCGCGTCAGCAGCTGCTCTGTCACTCGGTCCAGTGGTTCAAGCGTTCTCGATCAGGCGGCTTGCCGCGGGATGGAGCGCTATGCCAGGTTCGACCCGGCTCTTGACCGCGCCGGAAACCCGACGACGGGCCGATACAGCACCGGGATCACATACCGCTTAAATTGATAACATAACGGCTTCGGGCTCAAGGCGAGCCCGGGGCCAACGGGACTATTCTTTCAAGAGGACTTTTCGCAATGAACGTAACCTATCTGTTGGCTGCTGCAGCCGCCGAAGCCGCACCGGAGAGCAAGTTTGGCTTCTGGGAAGCGATGGAAGAAGGCGGCCCGGTCGCCTGGTCGATCCTCGCCGTCATGGTCATTATGAGCGTCGGCTCATTCTACATCCTGTTCACCAAGCTGTTCGAACAGAACAAGGTGATGCGTCAGTACAAGGGCGTTCAGACGTCTTTCTGGCGTGCCGGATCGCTTAAAGAAGGCGCGACCAAGCTCGAGAAGAACAGCGCATGGCGCCAGATCGCCGACGACGCCGTCGACGCTCAAGAAAAGCACAGCAAAATGACCGACAGCCTCGAAGCGCATGACTACATGCACGGTTCGCTGCAGCGTTCGGAAGACTCGATCAACTACGCGCTTTCGGGCGGCCTGCCGTTCCTCGCATCGGTTGGCGCGACCGCGCCGTTCATCGGTCTGCTCGGCACCGTGATCGGCATCTACCGCGCTCTGATCAACATCGGCATCGAAGGTTCGGCCTCGATCGACAAGGTTGCCGGTCCGGTTGGTGAAGCCCTGATCATGACCGCGATTGGTCTGCTCGTGGCTGTGCCTGCAGTGCTTGCGTTTAACTGGCTGCAGAGCCGTAACCGCCGCATCGGCGAGCTGCTCAACAGCTTCTCGACCGATATCCTGGCGTACATCAGCTCGGACGGCGCGGTTAAGCCTGCCGTGACAGCTGCACCTGCTGCCAAGAAGCCGGCTGCCAAGCCTGCCCCAGCCAAGCCTGCTGGCGCCAAGTAAGGCCTGAACGAATTGAGCGGGGAGCGCATCCAATGTGCGCTCCCCACCAAGCCAGGCTGAGGCACCGTGCCAACTGGCCGTTCAAAAATGACGATAATTCAGGATAGGAATTCATAATGGCGATTTCGACGGGAGGCGGTGGCGAGACCCCGATGTCCGACATCAACACGACGCCGCTTGTGGACGTCATGCTGGTGCTTCTGATCATCTTCCTCATCGCGGTTCCGGTGGCGATCCAGACGATCGAAAAGCTTGAGATCCCGGTGTTCGAATCGATCGAATCGAAGAACAAGGTTGAAAACCTGCTTCTCACGATCAGCACGACAGACTCAGCCGGCCTTAGCGCTGGTGAACCGGGTTTTGATCTACCCGCGCGCAACGGCGAGTGCCGGGTGTATTTTAACAATATCTCACCGGTGACATCGCAAGAACTCTACGATCAGGCGTTCAATCGACTTGACGCTATCGTGCAGGCAGCTGGTGGTCCGGAAGCGATCATGGAAAATCCGGACGCAATTCCGCAGGTCCACATTCGTGCCGACAAGCGCGCACCGTGGCGCTGTGTTGCCGGAGCCATCTACAACGTTCAGGCGGCTGGTTATCCAACCGTCGGCTTCATTTCGAACCCGGTCGAACCGGGTATCTGATGCAGCGTCGAACCGATTTAAGGAGTAACTGACATGGGTATGTCCGGAGGCAACCTCGACGGTGAGCCGATGCTCGACATGAACATGACGCCGCTGATCGACGTTTTGCTCGTGCTGTTGATCATGTTCATCATCACCATTCCTGTGGCGACACACTCGGTCGATATCGACCTGCCGCAAGGCAACCCGCCGCCGCAGGACATCCAGATTGATCCGGTCAAGAACAAGCTCGTTCTGACTGCGACCGATCAGATTCTCTGGAACGCAGAGCCTGTGAACCAAGGCCAACTCGTCACCCTGCTGGCAGAAACAACAAGTATGTCGGTGGAACCGGAACTGCAGTTCGAGCCGGAAGCGCTGGCCAGCTACGATATCTCGGCCCGCGTGCTGCAGATCATCAAGCAGTCGGGCGTCACCAAGTTCGGATTTGTCGGTAACGAAAAGTACCGTCAATTCGGCAGCGGTGGCCCATCGGTGGGCGGCAGCCGCTAACGCGGATCAAATCTGCACTGAATTTGAAAAGGGCGGCCCGAGCAATCGGAGCCGCCCTTTTTGTTTGCTCTTCGAGGAGCAGCGTATCTTGGGGAGTCTGTGTTTCGCCCTCATCCGCCGGGCGCGGGCCACCCGGCCCGTGTGGGTAGGCCTACGGCCAGCTTTGCTTCCCGCGCCAGAGGGCGCGACGGCCTTGCAGGTGTGCTTTGCATGCCTGCGTCTTCGACTTCGGCTCCGGCCTTGCGGGCACTTCGTGACCGACCAAATGCAAACTAAACCGGCGGCGTGAGCCGCTGCAAGGCCGACCGCCCGCCCGCAGCGACGCGACCTTCAGGTCGCGTGAGCGAGGAAATCGCACTCGCGTACGCGAGTGCGCAACAAAAAAGGTACGCGTTAGGCAACCTATTAGTTATGATATACAGTCTCTCTTTGCGATGGTGATGCATGGCAAAGCCGTTGCCAGATGAGGAGAGAGAATATGCCAAAGAAGATCGTCCGTCCGAATGGCTTCGCCCCAAAGAAAGCCCGCGCAATGGGAGATATGAACGTCACCCCGTTTATCGACGTTCTGCTGGTGCTGCTGATCATGCTGATCCTCGCCATCCCGGTGCAGACGCACCAGACGACCGTCGATCTACCAACTGACAAGCCCTGCCCGCAATGCGTCCTCGACCCAGAAACCAACACTGTCTTCATCACCGCCAATGACGAGCTACTTTGGAACGGTGCGGCAGTTACTCGGGACCAACTGCGCACCCAGGTCGCCGCAGCAAGCGCGATGGAAGAACAACCGCTGCTACGCTTCGAGCCAGCTGCGCTCGCGAGCTATGACACGTCGGCCCGCACCATCGCGCTGATCAAGGAAGAAGGCGCACAGACCTTCGCATTCGTCGGCAACGCGCAGCACAAGGATTTCGGTTCTTGAGCTTCCGGCCCAAGGGGCGGTCACCACGCCGCCCCTTCCACCCCAAGCGGTTCGAGCATGGAGCGCCGATCAGCACAATCGATACACGGCCGATGGCTCTGCTCGCCGTTTGTCTCTGCGCGATCGGGGTAATTCTGTTCAAGCCTATCCCGCATGCTTTCATGGTCGATCTCTGGGACGGCGAAACACAGCACCCGCTTATCGTTTCGAAGGCTCAAACGGAATCTGAGCTTGCTCCAACCGTCAATCAACTGACGTTCGCAGAAGATGACACTATGCGTTGGAACGGAGAGCCCATCAGCGCTGGTCAATTGGTTACCTTGTTGGATGCAGTTTCCGATATGGACGGAAAAGCTGTTGTGGACTTCGAGCCAGAAGCCGACGCTAGTTATGACCTGAGCGCTCGGATCCTTCTAATCCTGACGCAGAGTGGAGCGCATTTTCGAATCGCTGGAATGGAGAAATACTGCAGCTTTGGGAACGGACGATGGTCCAGTCGGGGCGCAAATGGGATACTGGCGATGACGCATGTTATCTGGATCGACCCAAATGCAACGCCGGTAACGCCTTACCCTGCACCGCTTGGTGTGGGCGAGTGCGAACCTCGATTCTTGGTGCACGGAGCGCGTTAGTCCCCCTCCAACGGAGGATCGATCCGCATAGCCTCGCCTACCAAAGTCTCAGCCTCCAGCAGCAGCTCGTCATCGACGGCACCCTGCGGCACGGCTTCGCGGCCGATCATCGTCATCACCGGCACCGCCAGCGGCGAGACCCGCTCAAGCTCGACATGCACCAATTCGCGCTGCGAACGTTCGAGCAAATCTGCCAATCGTCCCACGTCCGTCATCCGGGCCCGCGCATCGGCCCATGCGGCCTCCAGCAGTACATGATCCGGCTCGTATTTCTTCAGCACATCATAGATCAAGTCGGTCGAGAAAGTGACCTGCTTGCCAGTCTTCCGCTTACCGGGATGCTGGCGTTCGACCAGCCCGCTGATCACCGCGACTTCGCGAAAGGCGCGGCGCAGCAAGTGCGACTCCGTCACCCAATCGGTAAATTCATGTGTCAGGATGTCGGGTGAGAGCAGCGGCGCGGGATCGGCCACCGGCTTAAGTCCCCACACAGCCAGAGTGTAGTCATTCGCCACGAAGCCGCCGGGCAGCAACCCGCGATCTTCCATTCGCCGTGTGATCAGCATGCCGAGGCTCTGGTTCGCGTTCCATCCTTCGAAGGTGTAATACGCCGTGTAGTGCTTGCCGCCATGCGGGAAGCTCTCGACCAGCAATTCACCCGGCTTGGGCAGGCGGCTGCGACAATCCTGCACTTCAAGCCATTCGCGCACATCGTCCGGGAAACGCCCCCAGCCCGCGCGATCATCGAGCATGTCCTGCACCCGGCTTGCCAGATGCGTGGTGAGCGGCAGGCGCAGGCCGCCATAGGACGGGATTGTGGCGCTCGTTTTTGCAGCGCGTACGATCACATCCATGTCCTTCACGCTTTCGACCTCCAGGCTCATCCCGGCAAAGAAGAACGTGTCACCAGCCGATAGCTGTGCGGCGAACCGCTCTTCGACCTTGCCCAGCTGCCGTCCATTCTTGAACCGCACCGTCAGCATCTCGCTATCGACGATGATCCCGGCATTCATCCGGTGGCGCTGCGCCTGCTGCGGATGCGCGAGCCGCCATACGCCATCCTTGCTGCGCACAATCCGCTTGAATTTGTCATAGGCGCGCAGGGCGTATCCGCCATTCTCGACAAAGGAGAGGACGCGCTGGAATACCTCGTCATCCACCCATGCATAGGCCAGAGACGAGCGGATTTCGGCGAGCAGATAATCCTCATGGAACGGCGCGGCGCAGGCGCACGCCATCACGTGCTGCGCCAGCACATCAAGCCCGCCCGCGCGGAATTCCTCACCGTCGCGCTGGCCTTCGTCCACTGCGTCTTTGGCCGCCATAGCCTCGAGGAATTCGAACCGATTCCCGGGCACCAGCACCGCCCGGCTGGGCGTATCGAGCCGGTGTCCTGCACGCCCGATCCGCTGGAGCAGGCGAGAGCTGCCTTTGGGCGCCCCCATCTGAACGACGAGGTCGATATCGCCCCAGTCGACGCCGAGATCGAGGCTGGCGGTACACACCAGGCCGCGCAATTCGCCCGCCGCCATAGCGTCCTCGACCTTGCGCCGCGCTTCCTTCGACAGGCTGCCGTGATGCACACCGATGGGTAGGTTATCCTCGTTCACATCCCACAGGCACTGGAAGATGAACTCGGCCAGAAAGCGCGTGTTGGTGAAGACTAGGGTGGTGCGATTAGCCTTGATCGCCTCGTAAAGCTGATCGACCGCCCAACGCCCCGCATGCCCGCCCCACGGCACGCGCTCTTCGATCGGCAGCAGGATTTCGACCTCGGGTTCGGCACCCGTCTCGCCCAGCACCAGATCGGCTGCATGGATTTCGCCTGTCACGTCCACCGGTTGTGGCGCGAGCCATTCCTGAAAGCTGAGCGGATTGGCGAGCGTCGCTGAGAGCGCCACCCGCTGCGCGTCGGGTGCGATAGTGTTCAGCCGGGCGAGTGCTAGCGCCAACAAGTCTCCGCGCTTTCCGGTGGCGAAAGCATGCACCTCATCGATCACGATCCGCTTGAGACCGCGAAACAACTCCAAACTTTCCGGATACGACAACAGCAGCGACAAGCTCTCAGGCGTCGTCAGCATCACATGCGGCGGTTTGGTGCGCTGGCGTTTCTTACGATCGGGCGACGTATCGCCGCTGCGGGTCTCAACCGTGATCGGCAGTCCGATCTCCTCGATCGGCGTCAGCAGGTTGCGTTTCACATCATGCGCAAGCGCCTTGAGCGGCGAGACATAGAGCGTGTGCAGGTCGTCTGGCGGCAGTTCCCCGGAGGAAGGTGTAAAATCGCACAGAGTGGCCAGAAATCCGGCGAGCGTTTTGCCCGCTCCGGTGTCTGCAACGAGCAGCGCGTGGCGGCCTTCGCGAGCCTTTGCCAACATGTCGGCTTGGTGCCGCCGCACGCGCCAGCCTCGCGCGTCGAACCAATCGGCGATTTCGGGAGGGATTTCGGGCGCGCTTGCCCCGCTCATAGCACCGTCAGACCACGCCTTCTTCGTCGCTCTCCTCGAGCACTTCAACGTCCGTCTGCGGCACGAGTGCATCCAGTTCGCTCACCGGCTTTTCAAGCAATCGCGCTACCTCTGCCCGCTCGGCTTCGCTCAATTCGCTGAAGGTGCGGGTATTGCCGATATCGGATTCGATCTTTTCGAATTCCTCCATCATCCCCGGCAGGATTTCGACCATCGCCGGTCCCATCTGCTCCATCACAGCCATCATCTGCGGATCGTAGTGGACAAGAAAGCTCTCCTTGGCGAACTTCGCTCCAATCGGCGTCGCGAAGAAGCCAAGCAGCTCGTTCATTTCAGCTTCGTCAAACCGCAGCGTCAGCGCCCGCGAAAGCGCTTCGCGATAAGACGGCTCCATCGCTTCGAACATCTGAGTGACCATTGAGCCGATCACTCCGCTAAGCGCCTTGTTGCGTTCGTCGAAATTCGGGTCGAATGCAGCCAGTGCTGCTTCGGTCGCCGTTTCATCCAGCAGGTAGAGTTCGTCCAGCTCAACGCCGCTGACTTCAGCCAGGCGCGTGTGAGTATCACCGCTTGCTTCGGCTGCGATGAGCTCCATCATCGGCTCCATCATCTGATCCATCGCGGTGCCCATTGAGCCTTCGGGAACGATCTTGTCGCTTACTTGCTGCGCCAGTGGCAGCAGCGCCTCTTGTTCAGGGGTGAGCGGCTCAGTTTTGAATATCTCGCTGAAGATGGCGAAAGCCTCGGTCATTTCGCGCTCGAAAGATTCAAGCTCCTCCTCTTCTTCAGTCTTGAAGACAAAGGTGGGGTCCTCTTCGGCAACGTCACCATCGGCCTCAATATTGACGGACTCTTCTTCGGCGACGGCATCTTGCGCCTGCGCTGCTAGTGGCAACGCTATGGCTAGGCAGGTGGTCGCCATCGATCGAAACATTTGGGTCTTCATTTTCTCACCCCCGGTTCAAGTCTGAGCACAGGTGGCATCGACGGCCACGTCGTCCTCACCCTCAACATTCGAGGGTTCCTTCTCCGCCAGAGCGTCTTCGGTCGTGCCAAGCAGCTCCGCGAGCTTTGCCTTCTCTTCGTCACTCAAATCCGAAAATGTGCGGGCGGGCGGAAATTGTTCGCTCGCCGCAGCGATCTGCTCCATCATCTCCGGCATCATGCCCATCATTGCGGGCATCATCTCATTCATTGCGCTCATGACCTGCGGATCAGTGTAGATCAGCATCGACTCCCCGGCATATTTCGCGCCGGTTGGCGTTGTAAAATAGGCGTTGAGGTCGGCCAATTCCGATGCTTCAAAGCGCACCGCATAAGCCCGCGCTAGACCGGCTCGGTAGCCCGGCTCGATCTGCGTCATCGTGTCGGTGACCAACTGGATCGTTACATCGCTGATCAGCTTGGTGCGGTCCTCAAAAGCAGGATCAAGGATCGCCATGATCTCATTCACGGAGCCTTCGCCCAGTTCCGGCATGTCATCGGTGTAGAGCCCGGTCAGCTTGGCGATCTCATTGATCGGCAAATCCATGAACGATCCCATCATGCCGTCCATCATCGGCTTCATCGTATCGTTCATCATCTTGGCATAGGTGCCCGCCGGGAAGATCTTTTCCACGACCTGCTGCGCCGCCGGCATTCGCGCTTCCTGCTCAGGCGATAGCGGCTCGGCATTGCCGAACATATTGCCGAACATGTTCGCAAGCTCTTCGGATTCCGCTGAAGCGCTCTCGTCCTGCGCCGCGAGCGGCGCTGCGGCGAGGAGTGCGAGGCTGGCGGTGGTTGCGAAAATGGCGCGCTTGATCATTGGAATGCTCCCGTATGTCTTGTGACTCTAATGCCCTACGCGCCCGCTGCGTTCCAGTCCTCGACTAAAGCGCGCGGAGCAGTTCGGGGGAAATGCGGCCCGGCTGTTCGAGCACAATGCCCAACAGCGTGCGTTCGACCTGACAACGCAGGCTGTCATTGGGATCGCTGAGCGCGCGGCTTACCTGCGATTGCGAAAGCCTGCTCCGATTCATCGTCTCTTCCACCGCCCAGCCAGGCACGCTGAAGGAGCTGGCTTCGGGTCGGCCCAGATGACTCAGGATGCCTGCGTCAAGCATCTTCCGGAGCAGCTGTCTTTCGCGCATGCGCTGCGCATCGCCCAGTTCCAAAGGGACGCTTTCAAAGTCCGCTGCCATCACATTCCTGCACATATCCGCCGATTGCGAGGCAGCAACGGTCATCCACATTCTCTTGAGTTCGCCAAGGGCCACCAGTTCATCGAATTCGGCGATGGCACCGGATTCGACTGCGCGGCGGCGAACGAACCCCTCGATCGTCCTCAAGTCATAGCGTTCCATGTCGATGATATTGCGCAGCTGATCGGCAAAGACCGGGTCGATCGAACTGACAGTCCGCATCGTGGTGCCCTCTCCAAACAGCGCCGACAACCTCTCGTTGATCTCCACCTCGGTCAAATCCGGTGGTGCTGGCACCTGCGCAGGCGCTGACACCAGAGGTGCGTCAAAGTCGGGGGTGCTGTCCATTCCAGCAAAGAACCTGAGCGCCTGAACCACAACCAGAATGACAACAAACCATTGCACGATCGTTGGACCGGCTGAATGGGGTGCCCGTTCCCAGGATGCCACCCGCTCACCATCGAGAAAGGTCTCTATCTCGGGATAGCTCTCGCGAATTCCGACCAGCAACCTGTCGATCTCGTCGCGCTTTACCTTGAGCCGACCGAGGAACGTCACGCTGCCCGGTCTGCTCAGTTCGACCCACGCTTTGTTGAGCGGGTGATCCTCCTGCTGGACTTCTTCGTGGAACTGCATTCCCTGCAGTCGCTGGTTAAGGAACATGAGCGCGGGGCGCTCTTCGATCTGGCCTGATTCATCGAGCCAATGAAATGAAGCCGCTGCAAGCTCGACAAACGGAGCGGATCGCGGCCAGGTTTCCGCGAACAATTGGGCGAGCCCATGATCTAGCGCGTCGTGTTCTGAAATCTCGCACTGATCGGCATGCTCGATCAGGGTCTTTAGAGAAGCATTGCCATCGTCGAGCTGCTCCAGCGTGATGGCATCATCGCTGTATTCACCGTCTGGAAAGAGGATGTCCCACAGCCCTTCCCAAGCGGTACGAGCACGCTTTTGGGTTTCGGTGAGTTCCTCCTCGGGCACGTGTGCATGGTCTAGAGCGCCATCTTCGAAACTGCCCGATCCCGCAGACTCAACCGTGACTTCGCTCCAGTCGAGTGACTCTGAACTTACTGGATCGCCGGCACCAAAACGAATGTTCGAAGCATCAAGGTCGGGAAGATCATCATCGAGCGACCCGAGACCATAATCACCGTCGTCTGCTTCGTCCTGCGACGCCAGCCAAAGCGCCTCGTCGCGCGCGCGGCGCAATTGCGCATAGCCATCTACATCCTTGTCGAGATCAAGCTTTCGCAGCGCATCGGCATAGGCCTTTCGGATTGCACCTTCGTCACGCGTTTCGTCGATGCCCAGTGCTTTCCACGGAAAGCGGCTCATAGCGGGGAATTGCCTTCCAGCTCATCGAGCACCTTGACCAACGCATCGCGGGCCTCCGAAATCAGGCGCGGATCCTGCTTTTCAAGTGCGCCCTTGAACTCTGTCAGCCACTGGCCAATGAAATCGCGCTGCGGACCAATGAAGCCTTCATAAGCGCGTTCCGCCCGCGTCAGCAGGGCGACATTCTCCGCCTCGTCGCGCGGATGCACTTTCAGCTTTTCGAGCATCTTCCGGCTCTTGGTGATGTCTTTCTGGCTGCGCTTGTCATCGTCGTCGACTATCACAAGATTGCGGGTCAATCCCGATGCAGGGACATGGAGATCAACTTCGAGCAGGCCGCTCGTATCGTAAGTGAACCGCACTTCGGCCAGCACTTCACCGGCTGGGCGCGGCGGGACCGGCGCTTTCAATTCGCCCAGCTTCACGTTCTTCGTCACATCGCGTGCTTCGCCCTGAAAGATGCCAAACCGGATTTCACGCTGATTGTCCGCAATCGTGTTGAACACTTCAATCCGGCTTACTGGCACAGGCGTGTTGCGTTCGATGATCGGGGCGAAAATACCGTCATGCATGCGGCCATGCTGATCCTGCGTGGCCGTGTCCACGCCGAGGGTAAACGGCGCCACATCGGTGATGCGGATCTCCTCAAGCCCATCTCCCCCGGAAATGAGGCCCGCCTGGATCGCTGCACCTAGGGCAACCGCATGATCAGGATGAACCTGACTGTTCGGAAATCGGCCAAACATCCGGGTCAGCGCCTTGCGCACAACCGGCATCCGTGTCGCTCCACCGACAAGGACGATATCGGAAAGAGTTTTCACATCAATGTGGCAATCGCGCAGGGCCCGGATCACCGGATCGCGCAAGCGCCGGACAAGCCCCGCCGCCGCTTCTTCGAAAGCCTCTGTCGAGACCGTGGCATTGGCCTGTATATCGCCGGTCGTGACGGTAAAGTTGGCCGCTGCGGCGGAAGACAATGCCCGGCGCGTCCGCTCTGCTGCAAGCCGCATCAACGCATCGCGCTGTGCGGTCGGTAACTTGTCGAACTCCGAAAGATCGCCCAGCAGCGGCTCGGCCAGTTGCACCATCACGCTGTCGAAATCGTCGCCGCCAAGCCGGTTGTCGCCCGCCGAGGCGCGGACTTCTACGATCCCTGCGAACATTTCGACGATCGATACGTCGAAGGTCCCCCCGCCAAGGTCGAAGACCAGGAATGGTTGACGGTCACCGCGGTCATGCAGGCCGAATGCGAGCGCCGCAGCGGTGGGTTCATTGATCAGGCGCTTGACTTCCAGCCCGGCAATCTCACCCGCGCGCCGCGTTGCCCGCCGCTGCTTTTCATTGAAATAGGCGGGAACGGTGATCACCGCCTCGCTGGGGCGCTCTCCGGTATGAGCCTCAACATCATCGACCAAGGATCGCAGAATCATCGCGGAGAGATCTTCAGCGCGAAGCGTGGTCTTGCCAAGCGTCGTCTCGGCCTCGGTCCCCATCATCCGTTTGAAGCTGGTAGCCGTGTCGCGCGGATGCGTGGCCATCCGGTCCATCGCAGCTTCGCCAACCCAGCTCTGCCCACTCTTGTCGAGTGACACCGCAGAAGGCGTCAATTCCTTGCCAAGCGCGTTGGGAATCAGTTGCGCTTCCCCATCACGCCAGATCGCGACCGCACTGTTGGTCGTCCCCAGATCAATTCCAACAATCATGACAGTGTCTTATCGCGAAGACGGTAAAGAACAATCCAATAAAATTGCAGATCGTCAGTGTCCCACGCTTTCCCCGCGCTCCAAGCCTGACAGCGCCAATTGCTCGTCGATTGAAGCAAGCAGGCGTTCGAGGCCTTCCTCGCTGTCGCTTTCGGCGCGGGCTACCAGCACGTCTTGGGTGTTGGATGCACGCAGCAGCCACCAGCCATCCTTGGTGTTCACCCGCACACCATCGGTTGCGTTGACCTCTTCGACATCGGGGCCGGGGCTGGTCGTAAGCCGCTCGGAAATTTCTGCCATTGCAGGGAATTTGCGGCTCTCATCCACCTGAAACCGCATCTCAGGCGTGTTGAGCATATCCGGCATGGCCGATTTCAGCTCGGTCACCGATTTGCCCAACCGTGCGGACGCGGCAAGCAGGCGCAACCCGGCGTAAAGCGCATCGTCAAACCCGTAATAGGTGTCGGCGAAAAACACGTGTCCGCTCATCTCGCCCGCCAGCGGAGAGCCTGTTTCCTTCATTTTGGACTTAATTAGCGAGTGCCCGGTTTTCCACATCAGCGGCTGCCCGCCATGCGCCGCGACATGATCGAACAGCGCGCGGCTGGCCTTCACATCGGCAATAATCGTCGCGTTTTGGTGAGTTTTGAGCAGGTCCTCGGCATAGATCATCAGCAGCTGATCGCCCCAGATCACTCGGCCTTCGCCATCGATCGCACCGATCCGGTCGCCATCGCCGTCAAAAGCCACTCCGAAGTCGAGGTTCTTCTCCGCGACGAGCGCGCGAAGATCAGCCAGATTCTCCTCAACAGTTGGATCAGGGTGGTGATTGGGAAAATGTCCGTCGACTTCAGTAAAGAGCAGATGATGCTCCCCGGGAAGCTTCGCGGCGAGCGCTTCGAGCGCGGGGCCGGCAGCCCCGTTGCCAGCGTCCCAACCGACCTTGACATCACTCAACGTCGCATCGTCGATCCCAGCCAGCCCCTCGAGCATACGCTCGACATACTCGCTCAGGATGTCGCATTCGGAGACACTTCCGGCTCCATCGAGCCATTGCCCAGCAGCACCGATTTCCCCGAGCTTCTGGATGTCGGCCCCGAAGAACGGCCGACCCTGAAATACCATTTTGAAGCCGTTGTAATTGGGGGGATTGTGGCTGCCAGTTATCTGAATGCCGCCGTGCACCTGTTCGGATGAGGCCTCCGCGTAATACAGCATCGGGGTCGCCCCCATGCCGATACGCACAACATTGCAACCGCTGGCAGTCAGACCCTCGACCAATGCGTGTTCGAGCATGGGTGAGCTGACCCGCCCATCATAGCCAACCGCGACTGTATCGCCTCCAGCCTCGCGCAAAAGCGAGCCGAACCCGCGGCCGATCGCGCGTGCATCGTCAGGACCCAAAGTCTCTCCGATGATTCCGCGAATATCATATTCGCGCAGCACGGTCGGGTCGAAATTGTGTTTCATGGCTGCGGAAGTCCTGATGTGATTGTTTACTTGATGCACTTTGTCCTAGCGCGGCTGAGGATCGGCCTCAAAATATTTCAATCCTGCGATGGGCCGCGCGGTGGATCGCGTGGAGGTTCTTCAGCATCAGCGTCGACGCGGATAGCTGCCCCTTTATCCGGTAATTCATCGAGCAACAGATCGCGTGCCGCATTGGCCTCATGGACTGCCGAGGAACTGCCGCCGCGATCCGGGTGAACCATGGTGATCAGCCGTTTGTGGGCCGCCTTGATCTGTTCGTGATTGGCGCCTTCTTCAACGCCAAGCAACTTGCGCGCCTTGAAGATTGCCTGACTGCGCGTCGGCTTGCCGCGCAGCGCCTCCCACGGCCAGGATCCAAGCGCCCAGCGCCAGAGCAAACAGACAACGGCAAGTATAATCGCAATTTTGAGCATGCGATCAGGTTAGCGCCATTTGCGATTGGCCGCGAGAAAATTCGGGCAAATGCAGCGCCTTGAGCAAAGACCGAAGTTCCTGCCGCGCAACCAGATGGCTGGTACCAAGCTCGCCGAGATGCCCCTTGTCGAGCAAGGTCAGTCCCGACGGGAATAGTTCGCGATAGATCACGCGTTCGGACAGTCCGTGAGTGACCCGAAAGCCGACCCGCTTCGACATCTCAGCAAGAGCCTTCTCGATCCTCGCCTGATTGCGCGCTTCGACATGGCCAGTGCGGTTGCGGACGACCACCCAGTCCATTTCGGGGCGGCGCTGCTCAATCGTAGCGCGGCTGCGCTTCACCCGCGCTTCCCAGATCAATTCTGCGAAGAACGAGAGCTTCTTGACTTTGAACGTCTCGGCATCGACTTGCCCGATCAGGTCGAAATCGACGAAGCTGTCATTCATCGGCGTAACGAGCGTGTCGGCGTTCTCGACGGCAGTACGGGCAAATGGATCGTCGCGTCCAGGATTGTCGATGATCAGGAAGTCCTGGCCCTGCCCCAACCGGTCCATCGCCAGCATCAACGCCTGCTCGCTGCGGCCTTTGAACACTTCGCATTCTGGCGTCGGCAGCGTGATACCGCGCTTTTCCTGGGTCGCCGCGCGGTTCTCCATGTAGCGGTGCGTCGTGCGCTGCCGCGGATCGAGATCAAGCGCGACGACTTTCGCGCCGAGATAGCTCAGCGCCACCGCGATGTGCACCGCCGTCGTCGATTTGCCCGTGCCACCCTTTTCATTGGCGAACACGATCCGATGCGCGGGCTTGGGCATTGCGGAATGGGCATCGGTCACGGTGCCTACGAAACCTCTTGGCTGGAGTGATCACATAAACTTGGCCGCGCCATGACAGCGGGCTAAGCATATGGTCAACACGTATCGGAGGGGTGTCCCGGGTGCAAACAGCAAACACACTCGAAGCATTACGAGAATCGGTAGCGAAATTGCGCGCAGGCGGCGAAACCGTCGGTCTGGTGCCTACCATGGGCGCGTTGCACGAAGGGCATCTGACATTGGTCCGGCGCGCCCGCGAGGCGTGCGATCATGTGGTCGCGTCAATCTTCGTCAATCCCACGCAGTTCGGCCCGAACGAAGATCTCGACGCCTATCCGCGCCAGTTGGCGGAGGATTCCGCAATGCTCGAGAGCGAGGGATGCGCGTTGTTATGGGCTCCGACGGTTGATGTGATGTATCCGGGCGGCTTCGTCACCAACATCTCGGTCAGCGGCGTCAGCGACGGGTTTTGCGGCGCGGACAGGCCCGGACACTTTGACGGGGTGGCGACGGTCGTGTGCAAGCTGTTCAATCAGGTCCGACCCGATATGGCTTTCTTCGGTGAAAAGGATTGGCAACAACTGGCCGTGATCAGAGCGATGGCGCGCGATCTCGATCTGGTCTTGCCCCATGTGCACTCGATCATCGGGGTCTCTACTGTCCGCGAGGCAGATGGCTTGGCGATGAGCAGCCGCAATCGGTATTTGTCGCAGAAGGACCGGACGGCAGCCGCGAGGCTCCCAGCGGCGATGAAGCAGGCAATTTCGCAGATCGAAGGCGGCGATAATGTGGCGCAATCGCTTAAGGCGCTCAAAGGTGCCCTGATCGACGCAGGGTTTGCGAGCGTCGACTACGCCGAGCTCGCGGATGCGAGTTCGCTGGTGTCGCTGGACACACTGACGGGTGCCCCTGCCCGGTTGCTCGTTGCAGCCCGGATCGGAGGCACCCGCCTGATCGACAATATGGCGGTGAACTAGCGGCGCGCCCGTTCACGCACCTCATCGAAAGTGAAGCGTCGCAGCATTTCTCCGTTGCGCCATACTGGCTGGAGTTGATCCTGCGGCGCATCAACGCTGTCGAGCTGCCGTGCAGTCAACCGCCCATCTTCGACAACCACAGCCTGACGCCCGGCCTTGCTAGCCTTACCAGGATCGGTCGCGGGGTTCTTCGACACATCGTGCCACACTCCCTCGCCATCGCGCATCGCGTTGGCCTTCATCGCGAAGCGCAAAGTGTCGCGGGTGACCGATTGCAGCAGCCCGCCGCCCATGCCGAACGCGATGTTATCGACCGCGAAGCCATCGGCGATCACACGGTCGATCAGCCGGGCGATGCTATCGACATTCATCCCGTCTCCCTGAATCACGCGAACGCGATCATTGAGCACGCGGTATCCCTTGGCATTGGTGGTACCACCAAAGATATCCCACAGCTTGGCCAAGGTCCGGGCCGGGGTCTCGACGGGATCGCCGCTATCTGGCCGCACGACCAGAGTGCCCTTGCGGCTGAGCACATGCTCCTTAAGCGATCCGCCCCAGATATTCTCGACCGCATTGTCGAGATCGTAGCTGTCCGACACCACGGCAACGAGCGCGCCCTCACCTTCGAATGCGTCGAGCATGTTTGCATAGGCCGCTTCCTCACGGGTCTTGCCCCAGCTTGTCATGGTCGAGTGTTCAGCCGCAGGAATCGAGAATCCCGGCATGTCGGCCCCGTAGTATCGGCGCGCTGCCATTATCCCTTCGAGAGTGTCGGTCCCGGCGAAGTTGACGAGGTGCGCCATGCCGCCAATAGCTGCGCTCTCCCCAGAACTGACACCGCGTGCGCCGAAATCGTGCAGCTTGAACGGCAGTTGGCCTTCCGGATCGTCCGAGCTTTTCTCCAGCCCTGCGCCAATGATCTGCGCGCATTTCCAGCTGAGCGTCGCTACCGTGGTCGGATACCACACGCTCCGCAGCAGTGCTGTCTCGATGAAAGTGGTGAGCCAAGGCATCCGGTCATCGGTGTTGACGGCCTGAAACAGTGGCACTCCGCTCCGTACGATGGTTCCTTCCGGCAGCGCGCTGATTTCCAGCGGTAGGTATCCGCCGTGATCGTCGAGCACCGCCTGCCAACCTTCGCGGTTGAACGGCACGCCGTGCGCGGCGCAAATCTCGGCGGCTTCCTCGATATCGCGCTGTGTGATCGGTTTGTTCAGATAGTCGATCAGGAATGGCTGCAAGCCGAAGAACAGCACTTCTTCCGAAAACGGATTGGGTCGCGCTTCGCCATAGGCGCTGATCGCGCGCGCTTCGGGCGGGTATTGGCGGAAGTGGCTCTGTTTGTAGCTGTCGGTCGCGAGAATAAGATTGGTCATGATGTGAACTCCTCACATGGCTTGGGAATGTGCCGCCGGGCTCCCCGGCAGCGTTGGGAATTAGAGGTCGGCCATCTGCTCGATGATCGACCAGTGGTCTTCAAACAGCATCTGCGGTTCGAGCTCGCCAAGGCGATACCAGCGCGCATGCGCGGCATCGTCTCCGCCCTTCACGTCGAACAATTTGCGTCGTTCTGGCAGGCGGAACAGGAAGGCGTGGGTGATGATCCGGCCTCGCAAACTGCGCTGCGGCGCATCGAACACGCGGGTACGGCTGTCCTCGATAAAGCTCGCGAGCATTGCGGGCGGGATCTGGCCTTTGTTGTCCGAAATACCGGTTTCCTCGCGCAGCTCGCGAACAGCCCCGTCTCGAATGCGCTCGTCGCGATTGACGAAGCCTCCGGGTAGCGCAAGCAGCCCTTTGCCCGGCAGCCGTCCGCGCTCGACCAACAGGATATGACCCGACTGGATCACCACCGCATCGGCGGTAACGAACGGTCCTTCGCCCCATTCTTCTGGATACGCGTCGAGATATTCGCGTTCGGCCAGCAGGGCCTTGAACTCATCGCTTAGCTTGAACTCTTCCAGCTGTTCGATGACCCCGGAGGACAGCACTTGCGCCGGAATATCGCACAGCCGCGCGAAATAGCGCTCACGAATGTCAGAGCTGCTGAAAGTGCCGAACTGGCTTTCGATCTGGATATTGCCCCAGGTCGGAAACAGCTTGAGGTAGAAGGACGACTTGTCCTTGCCGAACCCTGCGAGCGAGATCGCGAAATCATCAAGCCCGTTGGCGGCGAAACCATTGTTGCCCTCAGCCAGAACGATATCGTGCACCCGCCGCTGCACTTCTGCGGTCCAAGCGGTGTCGGAATAGAGGTGATCGTCGAGCGGTTCGACGATGAGCCGCTCTTTCGCCATCTCATAAGCGAAGGCAGAGCGGATCATGTGCTCGCGCTCTTTGAATGTGAACGGATTGCGCGGGTCACGCGCGACATTAGCGGAACCGACCAGAACGATCAGCCGATCGACTTGCTCCAGCGCTTGCCGGATGACGTGTTCGTGACCGATGTGAAGGGGTTGGAAGCGTCCGATGAAAACTCCAAAAGACGCTTTGGTCTGCTTGGGTGCCACATTGGATTTGCCAGCCTTGGCGGGACTTTTGGCCTTATCTGCCATGATCGAGACTCCCTCGATTGATGTAAGCGGCGATCAGACTCCCCGATCACCTTGGATTGATATGCGCCGGGCGCTGCGCCCGGTCAAACGCACAATCACGAGCATGTGTTGCAAAAAAGTGAATGATGAAAAGGTTCACAGACCCGCAAGGGTCCGCAAGCGCGACTGCGCGCCCGCAGCGATGCGGCCTTCAGGCCGCGTGAGCGAGGAAAGCCAAGTGAGCGGATGCGAACGCCGGCGCTTGAGGCAAAAACCAGATTGACGCGGCGGCGCTAACAATGGCAATGGCGCTGCTCCAGAGCGGGCGGGTATAGCATAGTGGTAATGCTCCAGCCTTCCAAGCTGGCTAGGGGGGTTCGATTCCCCCTACCCGCTCCAAGGAATTCCCATTTCGACCAATGCCGGGCCTCAAACTTGGGGATGCGCAACCATTTCTATGGTTGTTTTGCGCTGCAACACGTCTAGCTGACTTTTCATGCGCACGCTCACCCATCTCGAACGGCTCGAAGCCGAAAGTATCCATATCTTCCGCGAAGTCGTGGCCGAGGCTGAGAGGCCCGTCATGCTGTATTCGGTCGGCAAGGATTCGTCCGTCATGCTGCACCTCGCGCGCAAGGCGTTTTACCCTGCACCGCCGCCCTTCCCGATGCTGCATGTCGCATCCGGTTGGGATTTTCAGGCGCTGCTCGATCACCGTGACAAGACGGTGAAGGAATACGGGCTGGAGCTGATCGTTTCGCAGAACGAGGACGCCGAGGAACAGGGGATCAACCCGTTCGACACCGGCAGCGCGCTTTATTCGCAGGCACAACTGACCGATCCGCTAAAGCGTGCGCTGACTGAACACGGTTTTGACGCAGCGTTCGGCGGCGGGCGACGGGACGAGGAAAAAGCGAGAGCGAAGGAGCGCGTTTTCAGCTTTCGCACCGCGTCGCACCGCTGGGACCCAAAGAACCAGCGCCCCGAGCTGTGGAACCTCTACAACGCCAAGAAGAACAAGGATGAGAGCATCCGAGTCTTCCCGATCTCGAACTGGACCGAGCTCGACATCTGGCAATATATTGCGCTCGAGAAGATCGACATCGTGCCGCTCTACATGTCGGAGAAACGCCCGACTGTGACGCGGGACGGGCTGATCCTGGTGGTCGATGACGATCGCTTCCGGTTTAAAGATGGCGAAGAAGTGGTCGAACGTTCGGTGCGGTTCCGAACATTGGGCTGCTACCCCCTGACCGGCGCGACTGAAAGCGACGCGACTGATATGAATTTGATCATTCAGGAAATGCTGTTGGCGACCGGGTCTGAGCGACAGGGCCGCGCGATCGACAAAGGCCAGTCCGCTTCGATGGAAGACAAAAAGCAGGAGGGGTACTTCTGATGAATACTCAGGATTCCAGCTTCCAGACCGATGCGCTGATTGCCGAAGATATTGACGCCTATCTGGACCAGCATCAGCACAAAAGCCTGCTGCGCTTCATCACTTGCGGCAGCGTGGATGACGGCAAATCGACGCTGATCGGACGGCTGCTTTACGATTCTAAGATGATCTTCGAGGACCAGCTCGCCGCGCTCGAAACCGACAGCAAAAAGGTCGGTACTCAGGGCGACGAAATCGACTTTGCCCTGCTTGTCGATGGCCTCGCAGCGGAACGAGAACAGGGCATAACCATCGACGTAGCCTATCGCTTTTTCACGACTGAAAAGCGCAAGTTCATCGTCGCAGATACGCCCGGCCACGTGCAGTACACTCGCAACATGGTGACCGGCGCATCGACCGCCGATTGCGCGGTGATCCTCGTCGATGCGCGCAAAGGCGTGCTTGAACAGACGCAGCGTCACTCCTTCATCACCCATATGCTCGGCATCCGGCACTTGGTGCTGGCGGTGAACAAGATGGATCTGGTCGATTACGATCAGGCCACCTTCGACGATATTGTAAGCAACTACCGGGACTTCGCCGAGACGATCGGAATCGAAGATTTCACCGCGATCCCGATTTCGGGCTTCAAGGGCGACAATATTGTCCAAGCTCCATCCGCGAACACGCCTTGGTATGATGGCCCTTCACTGATCCATCACCTCGAGACGGTCGAGCTGGCAGAAACCGCTGCTCAGGAACGCAGTTTCCGCATGCCCGTGCAGTGGGTCAATCGTCCCAATCTCGACTTCCGCGGCTTTGCTGGCCTTATCAGTCAGGGTACGATCAAGCCCGGTGACAAGGTTCGCGTGGTCCCGGCGGGCAAAACCAGCACGGTCAAGACCATCGCGACATTCGACGGCGATCTGGACGAGGCAGTAGCCGGCCAATCGGTCACGATCACGCTGGAAGACGAAATCGATTGCAGTCGGGGCGACGTGATCGCGGCGGCTGACAATCCGCCCGAAGCCTCCGACCAGTTCGAAACCTCGCTGGTCTGGATGGACGAGACCGCGCTGAAGCCCGGACGTGGATACTGGCTCAAGCTCGGATCGCAGATGGTCACGGCGACAATTGCCGAGCCGAAATATGAAATCTGCATGGGCAGTTTCGAGCACTTGGCCGCCAAGACGCTGGAGCTGAACGGCATTGGCGTCGCAGAGATGCGCACCGACCGGCCAATCACTTTTGAACCTTACTCAACCAGCCGCCAGCTCGGCGGATTCATCCTGATCGACAAGTTCACCAACGCGACGGTCGCAGCAGGGATGATCCATTTCAGCCTGCGCCGCGCGCAGAATGTCCACTGGCAGGCAACCACGGTTTCGCGTGAGGATCACGCAGGCCTGAAGAACCAGACCCCGCGCGTGCTGTGGTTCACCGGCCTTTCCGGTTCCGGCAAATCGACCATCGCCAATGAGGTCGAGAAACGTCTCAACCTGATGAACCGCCACACTTTCTTGCTCGACGGCGACAATGTCCGCCACGGGCTGAACAAGGATCTCGGCTTTACCGAAGCGGACCGGATCGAGAATATCCGTCGTATCGGTGAAGTTGCGAAGCTGATGACCGATGCCGGGCTGATTGTCCTCACCGCATTCATCTCACCCTTCCGCGCCGAGCGACGGATGGTGCGTGAGATGATGGGCGAAGGAGAGTTTATCGAAGTGTTCGTCGACACCCCGCTGGAAGTCGCGGAAGCTCGCGATGTGAAGGGCCTGTACAAGAAGGCACGCGACGGTGAGCTAAAGAACTTCACCGGGATCGACAGCCCGTATGAAGAACCGGAAACGGCGGAGATCCGCGTCAACACGGTCGAGATGACGCCTGCCGAAGCTGCGGATTACATCGTCCAGCAGATTATGCCGCTCAAATGAAGCCGAGCGATATGACCGACGCCGAACTGGCCGCGCATCTTGCCGAGGTCGCCGGACGCATCCTGCTCGATGTTCGGGGCAGCGGCGTGTTTGAAGGCAAGGCACTCGGCAGTGCGGGCGATGCGACCGCCAACGAGTTCCTTTGTCATGCTATCGGCGCAGCGCGGCCCGAGGATGGCTTGCTGTCCGAAGAGGAAAAGGACGACACCGCCCGCTGTTCGCAAAGCCGCGTATGGATCGTCGACCCGGTTGATGGCACGCGCGAATATGGCGAGGCACGTTCGGACTGGGCGGTGCATGTCGGCCTAGCTATCGATGGTGTAGCAACCACCGGCGCGGTTGCGCTGCCGGGTTTGGACGGCGGCCTTGTCTTGCGGACCGATCAGATTACTCCGCTTCCCGATGCACCCGCGCGACCACGGCTCGTAGTAAGCCGTTCACGCCCAGCCAAGGAAGCGGTGGAGTTCGCTGAACTGATAGGCGGTGATCTTGTACCGATGGGCTCAGCCGGAGCGAAGGCGATGGCGATCGTACGCGGCGAAGCGGAAATCTATCTGCATTCGGGCGGCCAGTATGAATGGGACAGCTGCGCGCCAGTCGCGGTGGCTCTTGCGCACGGATTGCATTGTTCGCGCATTGATGGATCGCCGATGGTCTACAACCGGCAAGACCCGTACTTACCTGACTTGCTGATCTGCCGCCCTGAATGGGCCGAACGCGCGCTGCAATCAGTCGCTGACTGCGCCTGACGCTTCGGTATCGGCTTGCGAAGCAGCCGGTTCTGCGTTGGCAGCGGCGGGCGGCACGATCAGCACTTCGACCCGGCGGTTCGCTGCACGCCCCGCTTCGTTCGCCGAACCATCGGGCAACGCGTTGGGCTCAACCGGGTTCTGTTCTCCGAACACAATCACATCGATGCGTTCCTCAGCCACGCCCTTCTCGATAAGCCACCCAGCGACGGCGAGACCGCGCGCTTCCGACGCATCGGCGTTCGCTTCATCGGTGCCACCTGAATCGCTGTGTGCGCGCAGCACAATCGGCGCGCCGCTGCTCAATTGTTCCGAAGCCAGCACTGTCTCGAGCGCAGCCACGGCGCCGGCATCAAGATTGGTCCCGCCATCTGGAAATCCGATCACCGCGTTGAGCGGCTCCAATGGCGGAGGCGGCAGGTCGGGTTTCTCGACATCAGGCCTCAGGATCGAAACCGGTTCTTCGGGCTTCGGTGAGGCTGTCGTGTCTTCCGGCGAAGTGTCTTCGCCTTCGGGCCGGGAGTCACACGCTGCGAGCAAGCCCAGAGCCGCACACGCTGCTATGATCGACTGTGGTTTCATGACATCCTCGCTCCTCACCGCGACCTTTACGTCGATTGCGGCTTGGCTGTCGCCTCTGCGCCGCTGCTTTTGCCCGCTTCCTTGGCCGCGCGTTTCGCCGCCATATCTTCAGGCGTCTTCAATTGCGGCGGCGAGAACGAGAGTATCGTATCGCCCGCGCGTGGCTCAGGCACAGCGGCATGGGTGAAAAAGCGCAGCGTACCGCTGTTTCGAACTAGCAGCAGCATGTTGGCGCTGTCGGGCAGTTTTTCCTGCGCGTCTTCGAAGTCAAACTCGTCGGACAGCTTGGTCTTGCGGAACACCCAGCCTTGCTGCTGCCGGTCGTTGACGTCGGTCACCCCAAACCCGCTTTCAAACAGCGCGCGACCCCGAATGCTTTCCGGCAAGGCGTGTTTGTCGTCCTCATCGACGCTTTCGCCGAGCTGGTACACGCTGTCCCGGCCGATCTCATGCGCGAATTCGTTGCAGACGAGCGCGTTGTAGGCCTCGTTATCGGTGGCCGCGACCAGCACCTGAAAGGGTGCAAGATCGAGGTTGTGCTCGGTCGCTTCGTTCAGGATTTCGCCGTGATAGAATGGGAGTCCTTCGCGCCGGGCTGCGCCCAAACGTTGCCAGCTGGGGTCGACAATCATGATCGGCGTGCCAAGCTTCTGGAGCTGCAATGCCAACGCAATCGTCCATGGCGTTGAACCAACAATCAGCAGGCCGGGACGCGACGTTCCCTTCACCTTGAGCCACTTCGCTACAAGGTCGACTGAGAAACCGTGGGCGATGATGGTCGTCACCACCACCGCGAAGCTCAGCCCGATCAGGATGTTGCCGTCGCTATAGCCAAGGTCGGTCAACCGCAGCGCAAACAGGCCCGAGATCGCGACCAACACGATTCCGCGCGGAGCAATCCAGGCGATGAAGAAGCGCTCGTTCCACGGAATGTCCGTGAACGCCAGGCTGACCAGTACCGTGAGCGGGCGGACCAGAAACAGGAGGGCGAGCAGGAACCCAAGGAAGCGCCAGTTGAGATATTGGAGATCGGAGACCTGCAGGCTCGATGCCAGCAGGATGAAGATGCCAGACACCAACAGTACGGCGATATTCTCTTTGAACGGGTGGATCGAACGCAGGCTGGTGACACCCATATTCGCGAGCGCGACACCCATTACCGTCACGGCGACCAACCCTGCTTCGTGCTCGATCTTGTTGGTGACCACAAACACGCCGATCACCGTGGTGAAGAGAACCGGAACCTTGAGATATTCCGGCACGGCCCCGCGCGGGAAGAGGTATGCGATCAGGCGAGCCGCGGCGTAACCGATCAAGCCCGCGATGATCGCGGCAATGATCAGCGGCGGCACCACTTCGACCAGCGAGGCGTCGGGCGTTTCGGCGACCTTGCGGAAATACTCGTAGGCGATCACGGCGCACAGCGCCCCGGTCGGATCGTTGACGATCCCTTCCCATTTCAGGATCGACGCCGGCCTTGTCTGGATATTGGATTGCCTCAGCAGCGGGATCACCACGGTCGGTCCAGTCACGATCAATATGCCGCCAAACAGGATTGCGACGGGCCAGACCATACCCGCGATATAGAACCCGGCAGCGGCACCGAGTGCCCAGCCCACAAGGACCCCTACAGTCGCAAGTCGCCAAACTGCGACGCCAGAATGCCGCAATTCGCGCAAGTCGAGACTCAGCCCGCCTTCGAACAGGATCAGCGCAACGCCGATCCCGATCGCTGGCTCAAGCAGATCCCCAAACGCGGCCTCGGGATCGAGCAAGCGGAAGCCGAACTCTCCGGCAACAGGCCCGGCAAGGAAACCCGCCGCGAGCATCAAGACGATGGCTGGCCAGCCCGTGCGCCAAGCGACCCACTGCGCCCCGATACCGAGAGCGCCGATCATGGCAATGACTAGGGCTTGGGATTCCATAGGTTTGGTCAGCGTCCTCGCTTAGACAATGGTTGGCCCGGGAGCACGGTTCCGAAACAGTCGGATACGCGTCTATCGGTTAGTCGCCTTCGAATTCAAGCAGCGTGCGAACTTGGACGCCAGCGTCGCGCAGTTTTGCTGCACCGCCGAGGTCCGGCAGGTCTATGACGAACAATGCCTGATCCACCTTCGCGCCCGCATCGCGGAGCAATTGTACGGTCGCCAGTGCGGTTCCGCCGGTCGCAATCAGATCGTCGACGATGACCACGCTCTCATCGGCTTCGACGCCCGCAGGATCCATCTCCAACCGATCGGTCCCGTATTCGAGCGCGTAGTCGACACCGATGGTTGCAACCGGCAGTTTGCCGGGTTTGCGCACCGGCACAAATCCCACGCCCAACTGCACTGCAACCGCTGCGCCGAAGATGAATCCGCGCGCCTCCATCCCTGCAATTTTCTGCGCCTCTGCGGCGCGCGCCATCTCCGAAAGATGGTGCATACTGGACGAAAGCCCGTGAGGGTGACCAATCAGCGTGGTGATGTCGCGGAACTGAATGCCCGGCTCAGGAAAATCGGGAACAGTGCGAACCAGAGCTTGCAATTCTGCTGGTGAAAGTGGCGCTGCGTTCATCGTCTGTCCCCCAATGCAAAGCGCTCCACCATCCGGTTGGGACGATGGAGCGCCGCTCAATTCAACGCAACAATTTGCCTATTTTTTCTTGGGTTTCTTCCCGGCCCAGACCTGCTTGTAGGATAGGAAGGCCAGAGCGGTAGCGAATAGCAGGAAGCCAATCACGAACCAGCCGGTTTGCTTGCGCTGCACCAGTGAAGGCTCGGCGGTCCAAGTCAGGAAGGCGGTGACGTCTTGCGACATCTGATCAATGGTCGCTTCGGTCCCGTCGGCATAGGTTACCAGACCATCGACCGCGATCGGCGGTGCCATCGCGAGATTCACGTTCGGGAAGTACGGGTTGAAGTAAAGTCCTGCGGGGGTCTCAAACTCGGGAGACAGCTTCTGCAGTTCCGGGTCTGGCTCACCATACCCGGCGAGCAGCGAATAGACATAGTTCGAACCGTCTTTGCGCGCTTTCGTGATCAACGAAAGATCGGGCGGGATCGCGTTGTTGTTCGCGGCAGCTGCAGCGACATCGTTGGGATAGGGACTTGGGAAATAGTCGGTCGGTTCGCCAGCGCGCGTTGTCGCTTCGCCGGTGACCGGGTCGACACCCGGTACGAACCAGGTAGCTGCCTCGGCGCGCACTTCGGCTTCGGAATAAGTCAGTTCCTGGAGGTTCCGGAACGCGACAAATTTCAGGCTGTGACAGGAAGAGCAGACTTCCTTGTACACCTGATATCCGCGCTGCAATTGCGCTACATCCCACTTGCCCAGCGGCCCGTCGAACGAAAACCCGCCCTCAGGCGCCTTCGGCTTTTGCTTGAAGACGTAATAGTCTCCGCGCTCTGGCGGGGCGTAATTGATGAGGCCGGGGATGAGCGACCACAAGACCAGAATGCCTGTGATCACTAGACCGGCGATGATGCCTCCAAGGCGAATTGTCATGACCGAATTCTTTCTCGTTATCGGATCAGAATGGGTGGCTTTACCAGCCGATTACTCGGCTGGCTGCAAAGAACCGTCGGGCAGATCGCCAGCGGGCTTTGAAGCCGGAGCTTCAGCCTGCTTACCCGGAGCGTCGTCGTCCTTGCCGAGCACCGCTTCGGTGATCGAGAACGGCAGCGGCTTGGGCACTTCGATCTGACTGATGATCGGCAGGATCACCAGGAAATGAAGGAAGTAGTATGCCGTGGCGATCTGGCTGAGCACCACATAGGGCTCTTCAGCAGGCGCCCCGCCCAGGTAGAACAGCGCGGCCATGCACGGGATGAACCCGAACCAGAAGAAGCGCTGGAACAACGGACGGTAATGGCCGGAACGCACCGGGCTCTTGTCGAGCCATGGCAGGAAGAACCAAAGCAGGATCGAGCCGAACATGGCGATCACGCCGAGAAGCTTGGCCTGGATCAGGACGATGCCGGTGAACGGGATGGTGAGGTCGCCGGTAAAGGCGCGCAGGATCGCGTAGAACGGGTAGAAGTACCATTCGGGCACGATCAGCGCCGGCGTCGAAAGCGGGTTCGCTTCGATATAGTTATCCGGGTGGCCGAGCATGTTCGGCAGGAAGAACACCATGAAGGCGAAGAAGATCAGGATCACACCGAGCCCGAAGCCATCCTTGGCCGTGTAATACGGGTGGAACGGTACAGTGTCGCTTTCCTTCTTCACTTCGATGCCGGTGGGGTTCGAGGAGCCCGGAATGTGCAGCGCCCAGATGTGGAGGATTACCACCCCGGCGATTACGAACGGCAGCAGGAAGTGCAGCGAGAAGAAGCGGTTCAAAGCGGCGTTGTCAGGGGCGAAACCACCAACCAGCCACACCTGGAGCGGCTCACCAACAAGTGGGATCGCACCGAACAGGCCGGTAATCACCTTGGCACCCCAGAAGCTCATCTGACCCCATGGAAGCACGTAGCCCATAAAGGCGGTGGCCATCATCAACAGGAAGATCACCACGCCGAGCAACCAAATCATCTCGCGCGGCGCCTTGTAGGACGAATAATAGAACCCGCGGAAGATGTGGAGGTAGATCACAATGAAGAAGAAGCTCGCTCCGTTGGCGTGCGCATAACGCATCAGCCAACCCGAGTTCACGTTGCGCATAATGTGCTCAACGGTGCCGAATGCGACTTCGGTGTTGGCAGCGTAGTGCATCGCAAGGACAACGCCGGTGACAATCTGGACCACCAGGAAGAACCCGGCGAGCACGCCGAAATTCCACATGTAGTTGAGGTTGCGCGGCACCGGATAGCCAGCACCAACCGCGTTATACACCAGACGCGGAAGCGGCAGCTTCTCGTCAATCCATTTGGTGAAACCGGTTTGCGGCTCGTACTGCTTTGCCCAGGCGAAACTCATAACGTTCTCTCGACTTTTTCAGCGTGAAATCAAAATAATCGGATCAGATACGCACGATCATCCGACGCGGATGGTGCTTTCGGTAGTGAACTCAAATTCCGGCACAGCGAGGTTAGTCGGCGCCGGTCCTTTACGGATGCGTCCGGCGACATCGTAGTGCGATCCGTGGCAGGGACAGAAGTACCCACCATATTCGCCTTTGTTCTCGCCTTCGGCTGCGCCGAGCGGCACACAGCCGAGGTGCGTGCAAACGCCGAGCGTAACGAGGATGGCTTCGTTGCCTTCCTTCGTCCTATCGGCCAGCGTTTCAGGGTCGCGCATATTGGCGCCGTCATCGGCCTTGGCCGCGGCAATCTCTTCTGGTGTCAGGCGCTTTACAAACAACGGCTGCTTGCGAAACACCGCCTTGATGCTCTGACCCGGCTGGATCGCGGAGATGTCAACATCGGTCGTGCTTTCGGCGAGCACGTCCTTCGACGGGGCCATCTGGCTTACGAGCGGGAACAATGTCGCCGCGCCGCCAACTCCGGCCGTGCCAATTGCTGCGATGTGGATCCAGTCGCGACGACGGACACCTTCATCTTCAATCATGTCTGCGGTACCAGCCCCAGCTGAAGCCATTGTTCTTTACCCTGCTCATCTTGCCACGCTGGATCGAGCGCCAGTGCGGCATCATGTTGAAATCATCCCTCGCCGAAACGATGGGACCATCCATGGGAACGGTCCGTAGCCTTTGATTGGCCTTTAGCAAACGTCGGCGCGGCGCAAATAACCACAATCTTCGTAGAGTCCAACCGTCTTTTCGGCATCCCTTGTTCGCTTTGCTGCAAGCCAGCGGGGAGAGACAGATCAACCCAAAGCTATCAGGCTGATTTGGCGGCCATAATTTGGCTCACCGCTGGAAACGGCTCGTCTGTAGGAATAGTAACGCTCGGGATGTGAGAATGTATCCCAGGCGCAGTCCGAAATTTTGTCGATCCCGCAAAACGCCAGTTTTTCAGTGATGTAGCTGGGAAGGTCGAATTGCCAGCGCGGACTGCCAGCCCGATCCGGAGCAGCGGCGAAGTGCTTGCCGTCTTGCTCGCCAAAGTTCTCTCGGAACGGCGCATCGACTTCATAGCTTGCCTGCGCGATGGTCGGGCCGATCGCGGCAGCGATGGTAGCGCGGCTCGCGCCGAGCGCTTCCATCGCCGCGATTGTGTTTTCCAGAACGCCGCCATGCGCCCCGCGCCACCCGGCATGGGCCGCAGCGACAACACCTGCCTGCCTGTCCGCAAACAAAACCGGGCCGCAATCGGCTGTCACTATGCCGAGCACAATGCCGCGCCTCGCTGTCACCACAGCATCCGCAACGGGGCGGCCCTCGGGAGCATCATCCCATTCATCGGTAACGGTTACGACATCGGGCGAGTGGACCTGATGCGGGGTAACAATTGGCGCGCCAGCTACCAAAGCACTCGCGGCGGCAGCACGAGTTGCGCCCACCTCCTCCACCAGACCCGGTCCGCCATAGCCGAATTGGTGCAGCCCGCCTCCGTGGCCAAAAAAGCCATGCGGAAAATCAGCAAGCGCATCGGCGCGCTCAATGTCGAATGTATCAGCCATCGAGGCTGCGCGAGACCTGTTCGAATGTATCGCGCGACAACCCCTCAACCGCGGCAATCCGCTCTAGCTCAGCTTTCATCAGCCCAGCTCGCATTGACTCGATCCGCCGCCATTTGCCAAGCGGCGACACAAACCGAGCGGCGGTCTGCGGATTGATTGGGTCGAGTGCGATGATGACATCGGCGATCATCCGATACCCAGCTCCGTCAACGGAATGGAAGCCCTGCGGATTGCCCGCAAACGCCATGTAGAGCGAGCGCACGCGGTTGGGGTTCTTCATCGTGAAGTCCGGATGATTGGCGAGCGCGCTCACCTGATTGATGACATCCGGGTGCAGCGAGAGTGCTTGCAAAGTGAACCATTTGTCTACGACCAGCGCATTGCCTTCGAAGCGGTCATAGAACGCCTTCAGACGCTCTTCACGCTCGGCACATTCCAGCCCGCACAGCACCATCAACGCGCCTTGGCGGTCGGTCATGTTGTCGGCCTCGTCGAACAGCCGAGACGCCATGATGGCAGCGCGTTCGGGTTCGCTTGCGGCGAACAGCACGGCGATTTGCGTCTTGAGCTTGCGCGCGCCGCGACCGGCGGGATCATTGAACGGTACATCGACGATGCGGGCGTAAAGGCTTTCCAGCTCGCGCTTGAGTGTCACGCCGAGCGCCGCTTTCAATTGCTCGCGCTCGCGGTGAATTGCGCCCGGGTCGGCCTTTCGCGTGCCCGTCGCCATCGCTTCGAACAGATATGTCTCGTTCGGCAGCATCATCAATTCACCGCGCATCGCATCGTCGAGCGCCTCGTCCATCAGGATCGAACGGAACGCATCGCCGATAGCGGTTTTGCCCGCTGCCCGTCCCGCCTCATCAAGTTCGCCCGAAGCCGCGGCGACGAGATGCTGCACAGCCAGTTCCTGCAGAGCCTCATAACGTGCGAACGGATCATCATCCTGCGCGGCGAGGAAGACGAGATCCTCACGGGTCAGTGATCGTTTGATCAGGACAGGCGCCGTAAAGCCGCGGTTGATTGACACGACCGGAACCGGCCCAGCGAGCGGAAGCGTAAAGGTCTCCTCGTCGAGCGTGAGGATCACGAGCTGCTCTTCGCCGATCGCACCAGTCTCTCGGCAATGCACCGCGACCCGCAGCGGGATCGGCATTGCGCCTTTGTTGGTCTGTCCAGGCGTGTCAGGGACTGTCTGTTTGAGTGTCAGCATAAGGCCACCATCGCCAAGTTCCTGGCTGACTTCGACACGCGGCGTGCCTGCCTGCCGGTACCAGCGACGGAATTGTGCGAGCTCGAGCCCCGCGCCGTCTTCCATGGCGGTGATGAAGTCCTCACACGTCGCCGCTTCGCCGTCGTGGCGGTCGAAATAGAGATCAGTGCCTGCGCGGAAACGCTCCACGCCCGCCATCGAGCGCATCATGCGGATGACTTCGGCGCCCTTGTTGTAGACGGTCGCGGTGTAGAAGTTGCTGATCTCGCGGTAACTGTCCGGGCGGATCGGGTGGGCGAGCGGCCCGGCATCTTCCGGGAATTGCGCGGCGCGCAGGATGCGCACATCCTCGATCCGCTTGACCGCTTCGCCGCGCATATCCTGCGAGAACAGCTGGTCGCGCAGCACGGTGAAACCCTCTTTCAGGCTCAGCTGGAACCAGTCGCGGCAGGTGATGCGGTTGCCCGACCAGTTGTGGAAGTATTCATGCGCAATGACGCCCTCGACCGCGTCGAAATCGCCATCGGTTGCGGTGTCGGGGTCAGCCAGCACATATTTCGTATTGAAGACGTTTAGCCCTTTGTTCTCCATCGCCCCCATGTTGAAATCGCTGACGGCGACGATGTTGTAGAGGTCTAGATCATATTCGCGCCCGAAGGTCTCTTCATCCCATTTCATCGAGCGGTGAAGCGATTCCAGCGCGTGATCGGTGCGTTCGAGGTCTTCGGCGCGGACCCAGATATTGCACTCGACTTCGCGGCCGGACATCGTGGTGAAGGGCGCGGAATTGGCGACCAGATCGCCCGCCACCAGCGCAAACAGATAGGACGGCTTGGGCCATGGGTCGTGCCATTCGGCCCAGTGCGCTCCCCCTTCGCCTTCCCCTTCGGCAACCTTGTTTCCGTTGCAGAGCAGGATCGGGAGCTGAGCCTTCGGTCCCTCCATCCGCACAGTGTAAGTCGAAAGCACGTCGGGGCGGTCGGGGAAGAAGGTGATGCGGCGAAAACCCTCTGCCTCGCATTGCGTGCAGAGCATGCCATTCGAGGCATAGAGACCCATGAGCGTGGTGTTGGCGCTCGGATCGATAGTGGTTGCAATCGCGACTTCGTGACGCTCACCGGGCAGCGTGATGACCAGATCGGGTCCATCCATCACCCAACTGTTCACCTCGGCACCGTCGACGGTCACTCGATCGACAGTCAGGCCATCACCATTCAGACGTAGCTCCTGGGTCGCGTCCGCCGCCGGGTTCCGCTCGACCGACAGGGTCGCGATCACGCGGGTCTGCTCCACGCCAAGATCGAAGGCGAGCTTCGTCTGCGGGACCAGCCACGGATAGGGCGCATAATCCTTTCGCAGGATCACCGGCGGCTCGGCTGGCGTCGGAGCGGCATCCGCAAGTTCGGGGTTGCCTTCGGGGTTTGTCGGGGAGGTTGCGATATCCATGGGCACCGATTTAGATTGATTTGGCCCCGCGTCCAGCGGCAGTAGGGCCGACATGGCGCGATTGTTCATTTTTGGCCTTGGCTACACGGCAAAGCGGATCGCAGCGGACTTGCGCGCGCGCGGTTGGGAAGTCGATGCCACCGGAAGCGCGGGCAACGTGGATTTCGACGACCATGCCGCGGTGCGCGAGGCATTGACCGGGTGCATCCATGTGCTGTCTTCGGTTCCGCCGGATCGCAAGAGCGGCGGCGATGCCGTCCTCGACACCTATTCAGAGGACATTGCGGGCAAACGGCTAGGCTACCTCTCCTCAACCGGGGTCTATGGCGACCAACAGGGCGCGTGGGTCGATGAAACCTCACCCACGGGAACGGGCCGTCGCAACGCACGCACCGATGCCGATGCGCGCTGGCTGGAAATCGAGGCGCGGGTGTTCCGCCTGCCGGGGATCTACGGATCGGGCCGCAGCGCGCTCGACCGGGTGAAGGACGGCCGCGCGCGGCGGATCGACCTTCCGGGACAAGTGTTCAGCCGCGTGCATGTCGATGACATCGTCAGCGGAGTCGTCGCGGCATTCCGGCAAGACGCGCCGCCGGGAGCCTACAATCTTGGCGATGATCTGCCCGCAAGCGGTAATGCTGTGACTGAGCATGCTTGCCGGTTACTGGGCGTCGAATTGCCAAAGTTGGAAACGCTGGAGGAAGCGAACCTGTCTGAAATGGCGCGCGGGTTCTATTCAGAGAACCGCCGGGTCGCGAATGGCAAAGCAAAGCGGATTTTGGGATGGCGACCGAAGTTCCCGACCTACATCGAAGGACTCGCCTCACTCCTGTAGCTCGTCATTGCGAGGAGCGAAGCGACGCGGCAATCCATGGACCGGCAAGTTGCGACGAGGTGCAAGGGCTGGCCATGGATTGCTTCGCTTCGCTCGCAATGACGAGACATTATCGTTGCTGCTTCGACCTTAGGGCCAGCACCATCCCGATCACCGCGAGCACCATCCCGCTCGCGGTCAGCCACGTCCATTGGTACCCCTCGAACAGGGTCGAGATCAGCATCGCGACCGAGATCGTCAGGATCGAATTGTAAGCCGTGCGCCCTGCCCCGATCTCGCGCACGAGATTGTAGTGCAGCGGGAATGTCACCACCGATCCGATCAGCGCGAGATAGACGATCCCGGCCCAATATTCGGGATTGGTCGGCAGCGGAGGTGGCCCAGCAGTCAGCGCTGCAAAGCCGAGGTCGAACACCGTCCCATAGAGCATCGCCCAGGCGAGCAGGCTGACCATTGGCACGGCGCGCCCTGTCGGATTGGCCTGAATGACATTGGCGACGGATGCGGCGAGGATACCCAGCAAAGCCAGCCCGATGCCAAGCGCCACGTTACCTCCCACAACCCCGGCATCGGGATTGGCACGCCATTCGTGCACAAGCAGGAACGAAACGCCGATGATGGCGATCATGCTGCCGATCCAGAACCCACGATGGGTGCGCTCGCCAAGGAAGACCCTGCCGAACAAGGCATTGGGCACCATCAGAAGACCGAACATCATCGCGACGATGCCTGAAGTCACGAACAATTCGGCGTGATAGACGAACAGGAAGTTGCCGCTGAACTGGAAAATTCCGACCAAGGCGGCGAGCATGTGTTCAGGCCGTGAGAGCAGCAAACGCCGCTTCATCAGAAATGCGACCAGAAACAGCGCGGGCGTCGCCAGTGCAAATCGGTAAAACACCGACCATGCGGCCGGCACACCGTCGATCTGCCCGGTGATGACAAACCACGTCGATCCCCAGATCGAACCGGTGAGGATGAATGGCAGTATTACCCGCCAGCTCAGCATCGGCGCTTGAGCGGCGCTCACGTTTGTATGCTCATAGGGCGGCGATTGCCTTGCCCAAGGCGGCTGCATCCTCGGCCTTGGTGTCCCATGCGGTCACGAAGCGCGCGGCGTCATCGCCCCAGTCGTAGAAAGCGAAGTCCTGCGCACGCAATGCCTCGCGCTCTTCCGGCGATAGCCGCACGAACAGCTCGTTGGCTTCGACCGGATGCATCAGACGATCGCCACAGCCACTCGCAATCTCTGCTGCTGCGGCGTTGGCGTGGCGCGCATTGTCGAGCCACAAATCGTCCTCCAGCATCGCCAGCACTTGCGCGGCGAGATAGCGGCCCTTGCATTGCAGATGGCCAGCACGCTTGCGGCGATATTTGACGAGGTCGGCCTGCTCGGGATCGAACAGCACAACCGCTTCCGCGCTCATCGCGCCATTCTTGATGCAACCGAAGGCCAGACTATCAACGCCGCCAGCGGCCGCGCTCGCGTCTCCGCCTAGAAACGCGGCTGCATTTGCAAATCGTGCGCCGTCCATATGAAGGCCCAGTCCGCGCGCCTTGGCGAATTCAGCCAGTGCCGCGAGTTCTCTGGGTGTGTAGCTGCGGCCATATTCGCTGGCCTGCGTGATCGCGATGGCATGCGGCTGAACCTGATGCACATCATCACGGATCGGGTCGATCAACGCGGCGATGGCTGTAGGCGTCAGCTTTGCGCCTTCACCCTGAGCCAGCATCAGCTTCGCACCGTGGAGGTAGAAACCCGGTGCGCCGCCTTCGTCGACTTCGATATGCGCTTCTTCGTGACAAACGACTCCGCCATGCGGTTGCACCATTGTCGCCAGCGCGAGGCAATTGGCCGCCGTGCCTGTAGCGATCCACAGTCCCGCGCATTCACGTCCGAACAAATCAGTGAAGCGCGTGTCGAGCTCTGCTGAAAGCGCATCGCCATCATAGGGATTGTCGGCACTATCAGCGGCCTGCATCGCTTCCCAGACTCTGGGATGCACCGGCGCGGCGTTGTCGGAGAGAAATGGTTTGAGTGTGGTCATCTAGGAACGCCTCTAGTCCCGTTCGCGTTTATGGCAAGAAGGAGCAGCGACAGATGAGCGACACGGCAGATCAGGTCACGATCACGCACCACGCACAAGGGCAGGGCGGCAAGTATATCGCGGAAGTCGAAGGCGAGGTCCATCAAGGCACGCTGGAATGGGAGCCGCGCACGAATGGTTCGCTGGAAGGTGCTGCAAGCGACGTGCGGGTCGCGACGCACACGATCGTTCCCGATGCGATCGGCGGGCGCGGGATTGCGGCGCGGTTGGTAGAACGGCTGGTGCAGGACGCGCGCGAGCAGGGGTTCAAGATCGTCCCGCAATGCTCCTACGTCGCTGCGAAATTTGCAAAGAACCCGGATTGGGCCGACCTTAAAGCCTAGGCCTGCTCCAATTGGGAAAAGTCCGTCGCAGCAATGGTCGTCATGACCTCACGGCGCACTTCGCGTGCTCGCTCAATCGGGACGCCGGGGATCTCGAACTCACCGCCCGCCAAGCCAAGATGCAGCGTCGCATAGCCGCGCCTGCGCGAAATCGGCCCTTGCGCGATTTCGACCGAATGCAGCTTCATGCGCGTCGCCAGCTGGCTCGTAGGCGCGAACAAACCTTTGTTGGCCATGATCTGATCTGCATCGATGGCGTGGCGGTGGAACTGCCACGAATACAGCGCTGCTGCCGCGCCCAAGACAGCCAAGGCCAGTGGAATCGCAACCGCCAATGGCACCCAATCAGGAGCGAAGATCGACGTTGCGGTGCCCGCGATGATGGCCGCGAGAATGAAAAAGACCGAGTCGATAATGGCGCTATCGATCCGGTAACGCTCGCTTGCGCGGTGCCAGTCGGTATCCTCATCCGGAAGGTGAAATCCCGCCTCCGCCACGATGGGGGCGATCTCGTCCATTTTTGCGAACGGCGCGACAACGTGATTCGCACCGCCGGAATCCTGCGCGAGGCTGACGAACCGAAGACCATGCCAGCCGAAGCGATAACGCAGCAATCCGGTGCCAATCTTGACCCCTTGCACGCGGTGCACTGGCATCACGACATCGGTCTTGGTGAATAGCCCCCGCCGCCGCCGAAATCCGCGCGCGGTACGCTCCAACAGGAAACCCCATTCGCGGGTGAATGTCCGGATCAGCCCGGTCGCCGAACCGATCACGAAAACCGCAATCAACCCAGCAACCGCGCTGAATATTTGAGCGTAGGCACCAAAGCTCGACAAAAAAGTGCCCTGTTCAGACAGCCACGATTCCCACAGTTCCGGGTCCCAAATCTCGAAGTCGACAAAGCTGTCGGCATATTGAAACAGGCCGCCAAGGACCGCAAAGACCGCCAGCGAAAACTCGAACGTGCCGAAGATCAACAGGCGTCGCGGGTCCATGGCAAACAGCGTCTGCGCTTCGGGTTCTGTAATGGCTTCAGCACCCGTTGCGCTCTCCTCAGAGCCGGTCGCCACCTCACCGTCGCGCCGTTGGCGCACCAATTGCCGCAGCCGGTCTCCTTCCTCGCCCGAGAGATAGGACAGGCTGATATCTTCGCCTGCCCCTGCCCCGGTTTCGAACTTTACGATCACCAGCCCGAACAGCCTTGGCAGCAGTGGCTCTTCAAGGCTCACATCCTGAATGCGTTCGAACGGAACAGACCGCGCCGAACGGCTCAGCACGCCGCTCTCTACCCGGATATCCTGTTCGCCAACGGTGTAGGTCAGGCGCTTCCAGCCGAGATAGGCGAAGGCAAAATTGATTCCGATGATCGCCGAGACCGCTGGCACCGCAAACATCAGCACATCGCCCACACTGCCGTCATCGAAAATCGTCACCGATGCGATCCCGAGCGGGATGATGAGCTGTGACAGGATCGATAGCCCGCGGATGATAAAGCTCTTGGGATGAGTCCTTAGCCCGGCCTCCTCGGCTGAGGCCGATCCCGCCGGATTTATGGGTTCACAGTCGAGGGTCGCGCTCACAAGCTCTCCTGCTTGATATGCGCGCGGATATCCTCGCGCATGTCCTTGGCGAGGTCCTGCTGCAGGCCGGGCAGATGCACTGAAGCATTGTGATTGCCGGCCGTGTGCAGCGTGAGCGTAGCGATGTCGAAGAACCGTTCGATCGGCCCCTGATCGACATCGATATGCTGCACGCGGCCGAACGGTACGACCGTGTCGGAATGCCACCAAATGCCGCGCACCACGCGCAGCCTGTCATCGCTCATATCGTAGCCGCGCGCATTGAACCTGCGGCCCGGTACGCGGATCACCAACAACACCGCCAGCAACAACACCGGTCCGGCGATCACGCCGGGCGGCAACACATCGTCAGGAATCGCCGCTTCCGCGATCAATGATCCAATAAGGAACGGGATTGCGAAGAGGATGGTCTGCAGCCGCAGCGCGGATTTGTAGTTCGGATGGACCTTGGTGAGATCACCCTCGGGATCGGGAATGACATCCGCCGTACCCGGCTGCATGCGCAGAGCGGCGTCGGGTCCCTCTCCCGTTAGTGCTTGCGTCAGTCGGTCAGGGTTGTCTGGCGTGGTCGATTGCATACTGCCTTAGATGAGCAACACAGCGCGCCCACGCAAGCCCTAACCGCGCTGATTGAATCGTCGGCCCACCATGGCCGCTGCGATATTGGTCTTCTGCACGTCAATCGCGCCGCCCGCGATCCCCCAGGCATAGGCATCACGGAGGCGCTGTTCCATGCCGTAATCCTTGTGATAGCCGTAGCCGCCCATGACCTGCATGCCGAGCGCCGCAACCTCGCGAACAATCTCATTGGCGTAGCATTTTGCGAGCGAGCTTTCGTAGACGGTTGGCAAGCCATCTTCCTGGATCGCGGCATTTGCCGCCGCGCGGTGGATCAGAAGGCGCGCCGCATCGACCTTCATCGCCATTTCAGCAATCTTCAACTGAACCGCCTGAAAATCGACGATCGGTTTGCCGAAGGCTTCCCGCTCTTGCGTGTATTCGAGCGCCTGTTCCAGCGCCGCCGCCGCCACACCAAGGCTCTGCGTCGCATTGCCGCATCGCTCCAGCCCGAACGCGCTCATCAACTTGCCAAACCCGCCGGCGCCGACGATCACATTCTCGCCCGGCACTTTCACGTTGTCTATGGCGTAGTCGGCGGTCGGAATGCCGCGAAAGCCCATCAACTCCTCGCGCTTGCCGAATTGCATTCCTTCCATGTCCTTTTCGAGCAGGATCGCGCCAATTCCCTTGGCACCGGGTTCATCGGTGAAGCGGCAATAAGTGACATAGTAATCGGAATGCCCGCCGCCGCTGGTCCAGCGCTTGTAGCCGTTGACGACGTAGCCATTGCCGTCCTGCACCGCCTTGGTCGTCAGGTCGGTTAGCGCGGTTCCGGCATCGGGTTCCGACATCGAAACCGCAACGATCTTCTCACCCTTGATCACTTCGGGCAGGATGCGTGCCTTCATCTCAGGCGAACCAAAGCGATCAATCGTTCGGACCGGCCCTGTGAGTGCTTCAAAAACGGGGAAGGCTACGGCGTTGGAAACCTGTGCGAATTCCTCCAGCACGATCAGCGCCTCGACATGGCCGAGGCCCAGCCCGCCATATTCCTCCGGCAGATTGACCCCGAGAAACCCCATCTCGCCATAGGTCTTGAGCATGTCGTGCGGGACCGGATAGTCCCTTTCCTCCATGTCGCGCGCCAGACTCGGCAATTCGGCCCGAACGAACTTCCGGGCGGTCTCCTGCAGCTCTCGCTGCTCGTCGGTCAGATTAAAATCCATGGATGATCTTTAGCTCGCTGTGGTGTTGCGCTGTACCCTGGTGGATTTAGGCCCCTAGCGCATTTAGGAGGGCGACGTGACCGTATAGCTCGCATACAGACCACGCATATAGGCGTCGCGCCACTAGAACTCTGGAGAGAGAAATGACTACCCTTCATTCCAGCCTGGGCCCCAATCCGCGCCTGGTGCGAATGTTCCTGATCGAGAAACGGATCGAGGAAGGGTCGCTGGAAGGCCAGGTGAAGCGCGTCCACTACGACATCATCACCGGTGAGAACCGGCAGGATGAGTCGTATCTGGAAAAGAATCCGCTCGGCACGATTCCGACGCTGGAACTGGATGACGGCACTTGCCTCACCGAAAGCTGGCCGATCTGCGAATACATCGAAGAGTTGCACCCTGATCCGAACCTGTTTGGAGAAACCGCTGCCGAGCGCGCGGAAGTGCGCAAATGGGCGCGCCTGTTCGATCAGGAAGTGGTGGTTCCGATGACCATGGGCTTTCGTGCAGGCGCTGGCCGTCCGATGTTCGAGCCGCGCATGAGCGTCGTCAGCCCCGAAGCGGGCGCAGAGCTATCGGCAATCTCCGATGAGAAGTGGCGCTATTTCGACACGGTGCTGGGTGACAGCAACCACTTTGCGCTGGGGCGTTTCACCTTTGCCGATTTGCTTGTGTTCTGCTTCGCCAATTTCGGCTTCACAGTGGGGTGGAAACTGCCCGAAGGGACCCGCAATCTAGCGCGCTTCGTCGATCATCATAATGGCCGCGAGAGCGCCAAGGTCTGGCAGGACACCGAATAGTGCCGGACCTGTCGGGGAAGGTCGCAATCGTCACCGGCTGCGCCAACGGTATTGGCGCAGCGACAGTTCGAAGACTGCGAGCCGACGGCGCGGAGGTGCTCGGCACGGACATTGACGAGCAAGGCGGGGCAGCCCTTTGCGATAGTGAGGGCGCACGCTTTGCTGCACAGGATGTGGGCGAAATGTCGCCGTGGCCCGTGATCGTAGCGGAGGCCGTCGGCACATGGGGGCGGCTAGACATTCTGGTGAACAATGCCGGGACAGTATCAGCGCTCTCTATTGAAGATGTCACGGACGAAGCCTGGGACCGGATTTACAACATCAATATCAAGGGAACGATGGCTGGCTGCCGCGCCGCGATCAAAGCCATGAAGGACAATCCCGGAGGGTCTTCGGGTTCGATCGTCAATATCAGTTCGACCTCGGCAATGGCGGCGCTGCCGTCTGACGTGGCTTATTGTTCAAGCAAGGGCGCGGTGCGGGTTTTGACCAAATCGATTGCCACACATTGCGCAAAGGCAGGATACAATATCCGCTGCAACACCGTAATTCCGGGCGCGACCGATACCGGCATTCTGGACCATGCCGAGAATGTCACGCCGGGCTTGAAAGAAGCGGTAGCCGCAACATCACCGCTCAACCGTCTGGCGGATCCTGCTGAAACCGCTGCGGCGATTGCATTTCTCGCGTCTGATGAATGCGCCTATATGACCGGGTCGGAGCTGCTGGTCGATGGCGCGATGATGGCGATCCACCCCGGGTTTTAGGCGGGCTTCTAGTCCGTCGCCATCCTGTCAAGATAACCCGACGAGCGCATCTGCGCGGCGGTCCATGCGAATACCGCCATCGCGATGATGCCGGACACCAGGCAGACCGCAAACACCGCGATGGTCAGTGAAAGTGTGCCTTGCGTCGGCGCGAGCCAGTCGCTGACCCAGCCGACCACGAACAGACCCAGCGCCTGCCCGACGAGATTGTTGAAGAACAATGCAATCGCCACCGCAAAACCGCGCTGCCCCGGCTCAACCGCCGCCTGAATTCCCGACAGGATCGGTGCCTGACTGGCAACATAGACTGCGTAGGCAAAGGCGAAGAAGATCAGGAACGGCCAGAATGTGCTTGATGAAAGGCTCAATCCCAGCGGCAATACGCAGCCCAGGCTGACCAGGCCCGGAAGCCAGGCCCGCCATCTCTCATCGCGGCGGGTCAGCCAGCCTGCGACATACCCGCCAAGGATCGGACCAGGTATCCCACCGATCAGGAACGTGAGGCCAAGATATATGCCCACATCGCCGCTCGAAAGTTCAAAGTTGCGCATCATCACCGCAGCCATCCAGACTGCGAGCGCGTACCCGATCATGATCTGCACCGCCCAACCGACAGCAAGCCCCATGAACACCCGATTGGTGACAAGCACGCGCGCGGTCTGGAACAATGGCTGCTGCTCGATCTGCGCGTCTTTGGGAGCATGGCGGCCACGCCGCGGCTCACGCATCGTGAAATAGACAATCGCGCCGATTACTATTCCCGGAAGGCCCATCAGAACAAACGCCCAACGCCAACCGAACAGTTCATTCAATTGCCCGCCGACCAGCAATCCGCTGGCTGTGCCCACCGTCGCGCCGATGGTGAGAAAGCCCATCGCTTTGGCCAGCTCTTCGCGCTTGAAATAGTCCGCGACCAAGCTTTGCGAAGCTGGACCAGAACAGCCTTCGCCAACACCGACCCCGGTGCGCGCGAGGAACAATGTCCAGAACCCCGTCGCCAATCCGCAAAGGGCGGTCATGGCGCTCCAGAACGTGATTGCGCCTGCAACGATGTTTCGGCGCACCGACCTGTCAGCCAGTCGTGCTGCGGGAAAGCCGACGATTACGTAAGTGGCGGCAAAAGCGAGGCCGCCAATCAATCCGATCTGGGTGTCCGAGAAGTCGAATTCAGCCTTTATGTCTTCGAGCAAGATTGCAAAGACAAGCCGGTCGGCAATCGAGAACATGCTGACCAGTGTCAGCAGGCCGAGCACATACCAGCGATACCAGTTGCTTTCGCCGCCTTCTGAGTTGCCCGGATCAGTGGTGAGGTCGGGCGTCGAGGCCATTGTCCACCGGGATCGTAAGCCCATTCAGGAACCGAGCATCGTCCGACGCAAGGAACAGGACGCATCCCGCCACATCGCGAGGATCGCCCAATCCATCCTGCGGCAGTGGCCCTGCGGGAATATCCATCGGGTTCTCGCCTGCACGACCGGAGACTTCCATCACCATCGGCGTCTCGATCCCGCCCGGCGCAAGCGCGTTGCAGCGAATGCCGTAGCCTTCGTCCTGACAGTGGATTGCGATCGAGCGGGTCATCGAACTGATCCCGCCCTTGGCGGCCGTGTAGGCCGGGATCGCCCCGTATCCCATCAGCGCTGCGGTCGATGCCATATTGATGATTGAGGAGCCGCCGCCACCGACCTTCTCATGCCTGTTCTTCATCAGCGGCAGAGCATATTTGCAGCCCAGAAACGTGCCGACCACGTGAATATCGAGGTGGAGCTTGAAATGATCGAGCGAGCAATCCTCGATATTCTCGAAGATCACGTTCCCGGCATTGTTGACCAGAATGTCGAGGCCGCCGTGACGTTCCTGAACGGCGTGCATCACGTCTTTCCATTGCTGTTCATCGGTCACATCGAGCGCCATTGCATCGCCGCCAATGCTATCGGCTACCTGGTGCGCCATCTCGACCTCGCGGTCGGTCACGATCACCTTGGCCCCTTCGGCCGCCAGCCTTTCGCAATCGGCCTTCCCCAGCCCCATTGCGCCGCCGGTTACGAGCGCAACCCGGCCCTCCACGCGTCCTGCCATTACTCTCTCCCCAGAGATATTTGTGCGTGCAGACTATTGCCGGATCGCGTGCGCACCACTGTTTAAAGCGATGAGAAAAGTGCCAGTCGCGATTACGGTTCGCTGCGTTATTCTGCCGGTCGGGAGATGAGCGATGATCAGTGAAGAAGAAGTCGCACAGCTGCGAGCGCTGATGGATTGGGAAGGCAGCCGAACTGCGCCTCCGTATGGCTTTCCCAAGCTGCCCGACATGCCCGCTGCGCGCTACACCTCGCCAGAATATTTCGCGCTCGAACGCGAGCATATCTTCCGCAAAAGTTGGCTGTTTGCAGGCCATATTGACGAAATCCCGGAACCGGGCTGCTACATGCGCTGGCACAATGCTGGCGATCCGATTGTCATCGTGCACGGTATGGATGGCGAAATTCGCGCGTTCTATAACACCTGCCGCCATCGCGGCGCGCCGGTTGTGACAGAGGATTTCGGTAAGTCGTCGCGCCTGATGTGCGGCTATCACAATTGGACCTACAAGACCGATGGCTCGCTGGTCGGCGTGCCTGAGAAGCAGGATTTTCCGCCTGATTTCGATTTGTCGTGCCGGGGTCTGTTGCCGGTGCGGTGTGAAATGCTCGGCAACGTTATCTTTGTGAACTTCGACGCTGACGCCATGCCGCTGACGCAGTGGCTCGGGCCGTTGATGCGCGAGTGGGACGAGTTCGCCTTCGACAAAGTGAAACTGGCCGCGCGTCATTCGTTCGAACTGAATTGCAACTGGAAGGTCGCGATGGAGGCCAACATGGAAGTCTACCATGTTCCCTTCATTCATCCCGAAACGGTCGCGCCACTCGTCGATAGCAAACGCAATCTCAACACGATGTATCCGAACGGCCATGCCCGAATGCTGGCGCCGCCGCCGCGCACGACCGATCGCGAACATGTTCGCGCAGTCGACAGCCCGCCCGAATGGCAACAGATTGAGACTGTTGGCGAGTTGGGGCGGACGCATACGCAGAGCTACACGCTCTTCCCGAACTGGGTTTCGCCGCTCTCCAACTATTTCGTGCCACCCTTGCTGTTCTGGCCGACTTCATTGAACACCACACGGCTTGAACTGGTGACGATGGCGCTCGACTGGGGCGATGGGCCAGCGCCCGATCTATGGACCGTACCTGATAGCACTCAGTCCAACGGTCGCCAGATGAGCCCAATCATCCTGGAAGACACGCAGTTCGGCGAGGCGATCCAGCAATCGATGCAAAGCTCCGCTTTTCAAAGCGTACCGCTGTCCTACCAGGAAGCCCGCATCTACTCGTTCCACCAATCCTGTGATCGCATGATTGGCATCAACAAGGTGCCCGAAGAATTGCGAGTCGATCCTGTGATCGGTGAGGAGTGGGTCTGGCCGAACGATCCGCGCGTTACGCAGATGGAAGCAGGCGAAGGAGTGGGCCGCGAAGCCGCCGAGTAATCGCGCTGCAACGCACAATTACGCTACGGAAAAGCTGTTTTCCCGCAATCATGTGGCGATAATACCTCACTTTGTCGCACTTCCTAGCGCTTTTGCTAGATGAGCACTGAATCCCTCCCCCATACACATTGAGGCATACCGGAAGGCGCTTTCACGAAGCGCCAGCTGGGTTGGGGAATACGGGCGCTCGACCCGAGTCGAGGCTCGAAAGGGAGAGAGCAATATGACGAGACTTCACACCCGCAATGCCGCTGGCACTCGCGTACTGCGCCGGGCCCTGCTCGGCAGCGCCGCTGCTGCAACGATGATCGGCATGCCCAGCATCGCATCGGCGCAGGACAACGAAGTTGCAGAGGGCGCAGACAGTAACGAACGCGTTATTATCGTGCAGGCGCGGCGTCAGGATGAGACGCTTCAGGAAGTGCCCGTTACGGTCACCGCGATCGGCGGCGAAACTCTTGAACGTTACGGGGTCGATCAGGTCGCGGACGTGGTCAGCCGCGTCCCGTCATTGAATGTCCAGGTTGGCGGGTCTGGCTCCGGCGGGCAACTAAGCCTTCGCGGCGTGGGCTCGTCGAACATCTCGTCTTCCTTCGATTCTGCGGTCGCGTTCGACTTTGACGGCGTGCAAGTCTCAAGCATGCGCCTCGTCCAGGCCGGTTTCTTCGACACCCAGCAAATTGACGTTCTGAAGGGGCCGCAATCGCTCTTCTTCGGTAAATCGGCATCCGCAGGCGTCTTTGCCATCCGGTCAGCCGATCCGACGCCAGATTGGGAGATCGGCGGAAGCGCTCAATATGAATTTGAGGAAAAGGGCTACACGGTAGGCGGCTATATCTCCGGCCCGATTACCGACAATCTGGGCATCCGCATCGCGGCGCAATACAACGATATTGACGAATTCCTGTTGCTTGAGCCTGGAACACCCACCGTTCACGGCGACGCTCGTTCTGCGAAGAATTTTGTGGGCCGTGTAACGCTCGCTTACGACGACAATGACCGGTTCGATGCGAACCTCAAATTGCAATATGTCCGCAACGAGAATGACGGCGCGATCAGTCATGGCGACATTTCTTGCGGCGCGAACGGCGTGGCTGATGACATCGTGCTGCTGGGCGGCGGGCTGATCATCAATCCCGGGTATGATTGCAACGCCTTCGACCAGCGGCAGTTCTTGCCCGACGCAGCTGCTGCTGTTTCGGCATCGATCCCGACCCCATCCTTGGCGGCGGGTCGCAACGGGGTGCCATTCGGCGAAACCGACATCATGTTCGGGCGCTTGCTTTGGAACCTGGATCTCAGCGATTCGCTGACATTGACCTCAACGACCGGGCTGTTGAGCCTCGATGCGACCGACTATGATTGCTATTCCTATGGCGGCATCTTCGCCCCTGGCGTCCCAGCTGGCGTCGGATGTTCTGATCCGAACAACAAGCTCGATCAGTTCAGTCAGGAACTCCGCCTGACATCTGATCTCGACGGCCCGTTCAATTTCATGGTCGGCGCATTTTATGAAACCCGCGACTTCCTGTTTGACACGGCAGAGCTCGCGGCGAATATCGCGTTCGTCGCTCCTGACCCCATCACGGGCTTTACGACCGACTACGATCGGCGGCATGAAACCGAAACCGAAGCGGTCTCGTTCTTTGGTAGTGTCATCTTCGACATAACCGATGATCTCGAGCTATCAGGCGGCATTCGCTACACTGACGAGAACAAGACGCAGCGCATCAGTCTTCCGTTTGTGCATGCGTTCCTTTCAGGCGGCGGCGCCTTCCTCTCATCCGGCTTTTTCTCAGGCCCGATCGATTTCCAGGATGACAACATCTCACCGGAAGTGACGTTGCGCTATCAGGCGGCTGACGACATCAACATCTTCGCGTCATACAAGACTGGCTTCAAATCCGGCGGCGTTGACAACTCCGCCCTGCCAACCGCCAGCCTCGGCGCGGCAGCGGCTGCTGGCGATTTCAGCGCTCTGATCTTTGAATCGGAGACGGCCGAAGGTGGCGAGATCGGGATCAAATCACAGTTCAGTGATCGCACTCTGACGCTCAACGCGACGGCCTATTACTACGTGTTCGACAACCTGCAGGTTCAGAACTTTGACGCGGTCGCGATCCAGTTTTCGACCTTGAACGCTGGTGAAGTGACCACCGCTGGTGTCGATCTTGAATGGAGATGGCGGACGCCGGTCGATGGTCTCAGCCTGTCGGGCAACGTCGCGTATCTGGATGCGGAGTTCAGTGACACGTTTGTGACCGAGCAGGGCTTCGACCTCGATGGTCGTCAGGCGTCACGCGCACCAACATGGTCGGGCAACGCCGCATTCGACTGGTTCATCCCGGTTGGCGATTCGCTGGAGTTCGGTCTGAACGGTAACGTCGTTTATTCGGGCAGCTACTTCACCGACGAATCCACACCGACCGATTTCCGTCAGGACAGCTACGTCACGTTTGACGCGGCTGTTTCGATTGGCGATCCCGATGGGAAGTGGACGCTGTCGGTCGTAGGCAACAACCTCGCTGATGAAATCTGGGTCAACACTTCGGGTGGACGGCCATTCCTTCCCGCGGGCGGTGACGACCTCGTGCTGACGCAGAACCGTGGCCGTCAGGTGTTCGCCGAAGTCCGCTTCAAGTTCTAAAGGCGCCTGCCTTTGACAGCAGAGGGGGCGGGCCGGTTGGTCCGCCCCTTCTTCTTGGGGTCTGGCAAAATTGACCATTGCCGCAGGGGTGCGGGCAGGCGCATTCTTGGACCAAGAATTCGATGGGAGACACGAGATGTCACGCGAAGAACTGATCACCATGACCCGCAGCCTGATTGCGCATGGCGAAGCGGATACGATGGAATTGGCGGACGAAGTTGTGCGCGTACCGGCCAGCGCCTACACCGATCCGGAACTGTTCGAGCTGGAGAAAAAGAACATCTTCCGGCGCCTGCCTCTGATGGTCGCGCCTTCGTGCGAGCTGCCCGAGCCGGGTGACTACAAGGCGATGGACATTTGCGGCGTGCCGCTGCTGCTGTCGCGGCAGAAAGACGGCGAAGTCATCGCCTATCTCAACATGTGCACCCATCGCGGCAACCCGCTGGCGAGCGGAACCGGCAATGCCAGTCGTTTCACGTGTGGCTACCACGGTTGGACCTTTAAACAGAATGGCGCGCTCTTGGGTGTGGCATCTCCTCAGGATTTTGGCGCGATCGACAAAGCCGCGCACTGCCTGCACCGTTTTCCGGTTTACGAAAGTGCAGGTCTGATCTGGGCCACGCTCGACCCCAAATCGCAGCTGTCGATCCCGGACTATCTCGGCGGGTACGAGAATTTGCTCGACGCGTTCGGGTTCAAGGACTGGACCCTGTTCGCGCAGCGCACCTTGTCCGGGCCAAACTGGAAGACAGCCTATGATGGCTATCTCGATTTCTACCACCTGCCAGTGCTGCACAAGGACACGTTCGGGGCGGACTTCTTCAACCGCGCCAACTACTTCTTCTGGGGCCCGCATCAGCGGCTCTCCAGCCCATCAAAATTCGCGCAGAAGACAGGCAGCGACGAGATGCTGGACCTGTCGCAAATGTCCGATGACGAACTGCCCGATGATGCGCTGACCCAGGGCGTGTGGACAATCTTCCCGCACATCTCGATCGCAAGTTTCTATGGCGGCGGGCAGCGCGGGGCGATGATCAGCCAGTTGTTCCCTGGCGACACGGTCGGCGAAAGCTACACCACGCAGTTTTATGTGATGGAGAACCAGCCCGAAACCGAGGCGGACGTGAAATCAGCGCACGAGCAATTCGACTTCCTCGAGGTCGTGGTGCGCGACGAAGACTACGCCACCGGCAAACGCCAGCACGAAGCCTTGCAATCAGGGCTGCTGCCCGAAGTGCTGTTCGGCAAGAATGAGCGCGGCGGACAGGTCTTCCACCAATGGGTCGAAAAGCTGATCAATGCGTCGGACGGCGACCTGCTGGACCTGTTCGCACCCGAGCAGCGCGAGGCCGCAGGGTAAGACTTAGAACACGAAGGGCTTCGCCACTTCGCTCGGCCCATTCGCAGTAGGATTGTCATTCAGTACAAGCTCAACCAGAGCTGTATCGAAAAACTCGTGCAGCTCTGATATCTTGCCTCCGCGAATGGTCATGATCTGACAGTATGTCTGCGCGTATTCGTGACCGTTCGTGCCTATGCCTCCGCCTTTCATGAGGCCGACTACACGATTGTCATCGGCGCACATGATCCGCCATTCGCGGGAGAACTGAATCGTCTCCGGCTGGAGTTTGCCGATCACTCCATCGGCGACCACCGGGCCAAAACACACATCCTTGCCTTCCCAACGCCCAGAGACCGGTGTGCTGCCAACTAGATTGAACACCACATCGTCGCTGTGCAGTTCGGCCAGTGCAGCGAAATCACCGACTTCCAGCGCCCGGTAAAAAGCTTCACCAATGGCGATGTTTGCGTCGCGGAGGGCGCTCATGATTCAACCAAACGCAGGCCGGAAGTTGCTTTCGCCCCAATCCTGCCGCTTGGTCCACGTGCCGAGGTCCTCCAGCTTGCCATCCAGTTCGGGGAAGCGTTCGTAAACGTGATCCATGTCCACCTTAAACGGCCGCGTCGGCGCTTCGTTGTTGTACTCGTAAAACGCCTGAATGCCCTTGGCGAACTCCTCGCGCATTTCCTCCGGCATCGTGTCACCCGCAGCCTCGACCAGATACCGGCCAAACTCTTCCGGCGTGCACGGGTCGTAGGCGATTTCCTTGTCGAGCGCGGCGGATAGGTACTTGGTGACCTGCTTGCCAACCAGCCGCTCCGGCCCGCCGATGTTGAGCCATGCGCCCTCCATGTCGGGGCGTTCAAGACTTGCGAGCATGAACTTCGCCACGTCATCCAGGCTGATCCAGTTCGCCTCAAGCTCGGGGTTGTGCGGGTACACATAGCGCCCTTCATTGACGATGAAGGGCCGCGCCCAATTGGTCAGGAGATTGTCCATAAACAGCACGCTGCCGAACACCGTTCCGGGGCAACCTGAGCGCCACAATGCGTTGATGCCTTGCGTGTTACCCGCATAGGTGAACGGATCGCCGGGCTTGTCGGGAATCCAGCTCGATGTGTTCCACACCAGCCGCTTCACATCCAGCTCGGCAGCAGCCTTGCCTAGGTCGCCCACCAGCACAGCGCGATCAGCACGAGCCTGCAAGGGATGCGTGTAGAAAACGTAATCCGATCCTTCGAGCGCGTCCTTGAAGGTCGCGGGATCATACAGGTCCATCGGGCGCACTTCGACACGCTCGACCCCGTCAATCTTGGCACCTCCAAACGGGTCTTCCTGCCGCGAGATCGCGCGCACGTCATAGCCCGCTTTCAGAGCCTGCCGAACCTGCGCCATGCCCTGCCGCCCGCTCGATCCAATCACTGTTATGAGTGCCATTGTCTCTCTCCTGTGTTCTTTGAGAAAAGACTAGGTTTCGTACCCGCGGCATGCACCGCGCCAAAGTGATAGCGCCCTAGCGAAATCGCCGATTGCCGTAGCGGCGCATGGTCCGGACAAGGCTTGATATGAACAACCAATTCTGGCGCATCGAACGCCGACCGGAAGGGACCGATTTCGCAGGCGCACTGGCGCTGGTCCAAGAGCCATTGCCTGAACTTGCCGATGGCGAAATCCGCATCAGCAACGCGATGCTTTCAATGGATGCTGGCACGCGGCTGTGGCTGACAGACCGCGAAGACGGCTACCAACCGCCTCTGCCCGTCGGCGCGCCAATGACCGGCTTGGTTGTTGGAGAAGTTGTCGGCTCAAAGGCCGAAGGATTTTCCGAAGGTGATCTTGTGCGCGCTTTTGGCGTCTGGGGCCAGATGAGCCAAGTCGATGCGATGATGTCAGGAGCAGTCAGGCTCGACCCAAGCGTCGATGACAAACGCGCATGGTTCGGCCCGCTTGGCATGAATGGGTGGACCGCGCTGTGGGGCATGGAACAGACCGGTGCAGCAAAACCAGGAGAACGCGTGCTGGTCTCCGCTGCTGCGGGCGCGACCGGAATCCTCGCGGTACAGATTGCCAAAATACTCGGTTGCGAAGCCTGGGGCATAGCGGGGGGCACCGAGAAATGCCGGTACCTGACCGAAGACCTCGGCATCGCCGGAGCAATCGACTACAAAGGCGGCGACGTCGGTAAACAGCTCGATAGCGCGGGCGGCTTTGATGTCTATTTCGACAATGTCGGCGGGCCGATCCTCGACGAGGTACTGATCCGCATGAGTCATTACGGGCGGATCGCGGTCTGCGGTTTGCTCGCTGATTATGGCTCGGGAAGCCGCACCTCACCGCAGGAATTCGACCAGGTGCTGATGCGCAGGTTGCGGGTGGAAGGGTTCTTCTCACCCGACTTCATGGATCAGGGCGAAAGGCTGACGGCACGGCTGCGCGAATGGGTAGATGCCGGCAAATTGCGAATGCCCTATGACGTAACGCGCGGCTTGGAAAACACGCTTGAGGCCTACGCAAAACTCTTCACCGGCAGCAATATCGGCAAGGTTATCGTGGAGTTGGAGACATGAATATGCGCCTCGAAGATCGCGCCGCCATCACCGATGTGATTGCCGCCTATGCCCATGCGATCGACCGCCGCCGCTGGGGCATGATGGAACATCTGTTTCATGACGATGCACAGTTTCAGTTTGGTGAGATCGTCGGCGACTGGCGTAGCTTTGTCGAACAAGCGCGTGCTCTGATCGACCCGTGCCTCGCGACCCAGCATCAGCTTGGACAGTTGCAGTTCGGTTTCGACGGGCCAGACACGTGCCACACCGAAACCTACATGACCGCGATGCACACTGTCCCGCCGGGTTTCCCGATGCCCGATGTGTTCCCGGACAAAGGCGTCATATACTCCGCGATTGTTGCGGGGCGTTACGTCGACAGGTTTGAAAAACGCGGCGGTGAGTGGCGCATTGCCCGGCGAACTGGACTGTATGATTGGCGCGAGTTTCGCGTGGTCGAAGGTGTCGATCTGTCTGACACGCCGGAGGGTGCCTCTGGCTATCACGACGAACGCGACCCTTCGACGCCAGTGGTCGCGCGCTGGCTCGGCTAAGTGCGCTTGATAGCGAACACTCCAGTCATCGTTGCTATCGGCTCCTGGCCGCGGCGAATTTCTCCCGACGTGTAAGCCGTGCGGCCGCCCAATCGATCAATTCGCACATGAGCCTCTAGCCAGTCTCCGAGCTTTGCGCCGTGGAGGTAATTCACGCCCAGAGTGATCGTAGACAGGCTCAAACGTGGGCGCTCCGCCTCATAGACCGCATGACTCAGGGCAACATCGGCGAATGTCGAGATCACCCCGCCATGCGCGGCGTCCTGATAATTTATGTGATGCGACTCGATCCGCAGGCCTACGATCTTCGGACCTTCGCCTTGCTCGCACAGAAAGTACGGCCCGCCATGATCGAGAAAGCCGGGTGAGAAGCCAGCCGGGACAAAGCCCTGTGGGATTGATGTTGGGTCCATGATCCAACTCTAAACCACAGCTGGCCGAAACGACGGCTATGAATTGTGCCAATGACACGCGCCGGACGCGAGCCTACGCTCCTGCGCCATGGCACAGGAAACAGAGCTAACCGCATCCTCTTTCTGCGACATCGTTCGCGAACATGCTCGGTTGCAGGGCGATATTGCGGCTTTCACCTTTGATGACGAGGTTATCACCTTTGCGGACCTCAACGCAGGCAGCAACCGCGTCGCGCATGCGCTGAGTGCACTGGGTGTGAGCAAGGGTGACCGAGTGTCGTACCTCGGGAAAAACCACCCGCTCTATTTCGAGGCGCTGCTGGGCGCGGCCAAGATCGGGGCAGTGATGACGCCGGTGAACTGGCGATTGGCCCCGCCCGAAGTCGCCTACATCCTCGGCAATTGCGAAGCACGTGTCATGTTCGTCGGCGAAGGCTTTACCGATGTTCTGGCGCAGGTTCGCAGCGAGACGCCCAAGGTCGAGCAGGTGATCGGCATCGACGCTCCGGATCATACCGGCACCGACTACCGGATCTGGCGCGATGGTTTCCCGGCCGATCCCGTGATGGATGATATCGGCCTCGATGACGATGCCTTGCAGCTCTACACTTCGGGCACCACCGGGCGACCAAAGGGTGCGGTGATCACCCACGGATCGATCCTGTCCAGCCGCGACCCGGCCTACGATGCCGAGATTCGCAAGTGGCAGGAGCCGGTCGAAGGCGACGTCACATTGCTGGCCATGCCGTGTTTTCATATCAGCGGGACCGGCACCGGGATCACCACCATGATTGCCGGGACCAACGCGATCGTATTGCCAGAATACGATCCGTCCAAGGCGCTGGACCTGATCGAGAATTTCAACATCTCGAAGATCTTCCTCGTGCCAGCTGCGATCCAGATCCTGCTCAATCACCCGCGCGTGAATGAGGTCGATTTCAGCCGCCTCAAATACATCACCTACGGCGCCTCACCGATCCCGCTCGAACTGATGAAACAGGCAATGGAGGTGCTCGGCTGCGGGTTTGTGCAGATGTACGGCATGACCGAGACCAGCGGCACCATTGTCGCGCTCGATCCTGAAGATCACGTGCCCGAAGGTTCGCCCAAGATGCGCAGTGTCGGCACGCCATTGCCCGGCGTTGAGGTGAAGATCATCGACGAAGAGGGCGAAGAGGTGCCCGCAAACATGGTTGGCGAAATCGCCACACGGTCGACCAAGAATATGCGTGGCTATTACAACAATCCGGGCGCCACCGAAGAAACGATCGATCCAGATGGCTGGCTGCGGACGGGGGACGCCGGGTATCTCGACGAGGACGGCTATCTCTACATCCACGACCGGGTGAAGGACATGATCATCTCGGGCGGCGAGAACGTCTATCCGGCGGAGGTTGAAAACGCGCTTTATGCCCATCCAAAAATCGCCGACGTGGCGGTGATTGGTGTGCCGCATGAGAAGTGGGGCGAGGCGGTAAAAGCCTGCGTAGTGCTGAAAGACGGCGAGGAACTCACCGAGGCGGAAATCATTGCTCATGCCCGCAAGCACATCGCCGGGTACAAATGCCCCAAATCGGTCGATTTCATCGAGGCCCTGCCGCGCAACCCCTCTGGCAAGATCCTGCGCCGTGAACTGCGCGCGCCCTATTGGGAGGGCAAGGACCGGGCGGTGAACTGAGATGGGTGCCGCCAGCCTTCCAATCCGTCAGGTTGCCTATTTCGTTCCCGATATCGACGCAGCCGCGCGCGCTCATTCCGCGAGCTTCGGGTCCGGCCCGTTCTTCACGCTGCGCCATATTCCGCTGACCCGCAGCATTTATCGCGGGACCGAGCAGCCGTTCGATCACTCATCCGCCTATGGCCAATGGGGCGATGTCATGATCGAATTTCTCCAGCAGCATAATTCCGATCCCAGCGCGTGCCACGATCTCTATCCGGTGGATTCCGGGCGACATGGCCTGCACCACACCGCTGTTTGGGTCGATGATCTGCAAGCCGCAATTGCCGAATTCGAAGCGGCAGAAATGCCGCTCGCGCAGCTATCGACCACCGAGTTCGGAACCGACTTCGCATTCGTCGATGCAAGCGCGACCCTTGGGCATATGATCGAGTTGTACGCAGGCGATGAGGGACTGCGCGGATTCTACGCAATGGTGAAAGACGCCGCGAAAGGATGGGACGGCAGCGAGCCCGTGCGCGAGCTCGGTTAGCTCACGCAGCCAATCCGGGCAGGTCGACCATCGCCGCACGGCACTCTGCATCGGCCAGCGCTGCAACCACGGACAGCGCGACATAACCCGGCTCACCAATCGCCCCGACCACTTGCGCGGCCTGTGCATCCGTGATCGCCGTATGCTCGAATGGGATCCGGCGGGCGTAAGCAACACAGATTTGCGTAGCTTCATCGTCAGACTGGACTGGCGCTGCGGAATCGCCAGGAGCAAACTCAAGGCCGTGAACCTGCGCAACCGCATGGCGGACCTGCGCTTTCAGAGCCTTGCCCAGCGCCTCATGCGCGGCATTGCGGAAGCCGGTATATTGCTCCGCGAAAGCAGGGTTGCCGGAAACAGCTTGTGCGACGGGGCCGTTCATTCTGCAGCCTCCCGCTCAGTCGGTGCGGGCGTCGGAAGCACTGTCCGCTCCATGACCTCCGGCTCCAGCCCCATAGTGATCAGCGCCTTCGCCAGTGCCAGGAACAAGGTGATCCCCATGCCTAGCTCCGCAATCTGCTCAGGACTGAGATGCTTTTGCAGCGCCGCTCGCGCATCGCCGGTCAGCAGGTCAGGATCGAAAATCAGCGCATCGGTAAATTTGAGCACGGCCTTCTCAGCATCGGTCAGTTTGTCGGAGGTCTCGTATCCATCGGTGATGTCGTCGACGATCTCTTCACCGAGTCCTTCACCCACCGCCTTGTCGAAGCGGACATTGCGGCAGAACCCGCACTCAGTGATGCGGGCATTGCGCATGCGAGCGACCTCTTTAAGCCGCGCAGACAGCACATCGGAATCCCAGAATGTGCCGTAAAGCTCAAAGAACCGCTCCGCCATCGCCGGATGGTGCATCAGCACCGAACCGAGATGAGCTGGTTCGCCGGGAATCGCGGAGGATGCGCGCGGGGTCGTCGACATAAGTCTTTCTCCTGTGCCGGGCAGGATACCCTAACCCGTTCGATGCGAGGCCTCGCGATTTTCGCAGGGGAGACCGCGCGCCGTCTCGTGCCATTCTCTTCGATGATAAAGGAGCACATTATGGCAGGCGAAGCACAGTGCGTGATCGAACAATTCTGGGCGATTCAAGACGAAGGTGACTACACGAAACTGGCTCCGTTGTTTGCCGAGGATGCGTTACTCGAAGATCCGATTTGGGGCCGATACAAGGGCCGCGATGCGATCCTTGGCTTTATGACCAAAATGGTCGGTGAAATGGGAGAACGTAAGATCCACTTCACTGTCGACGAGATCTGCGGAGACGATCACGCCGTATGGGCGCGCTGGACCATGCATTCACCGGAGGGATCGCGCGGTGGTGTGGGGATTTACAAGGTCGCGAACGGTCAGCTGACCTATTACCGCGACTACATGGACCCGCCCGCCGAAGAGTGATCCGAACTTAAAGCGGGCGGTAGAGAGGATGCCCGCTTTCGCTGATCTTGGCGGTCGGCAATGGAAAGTCGGGATTGGGCTCGAAACCCGGTTGATCCGTCAGGTCACTTTGCCAGTCCAGCAGGTAGGTGCGCGACGAAATCCGCCACTCGTCGCCACCTCCTGCATCCCGCTTTTCCCACTCATCGAGATAACGCCCACCATACAGATTGCCGGCCAGCGTCCCGTCCTCCTGCCGCTTCGAGCCTGCAAAAATGCCGTAGCATTCGCTGCTCGCAGATGTCGGCGACTGAAACGCGATCAGCGGTTGGGAGAGCATATGCCAGCGCCTGTCCGATCCGCGCTCAACCTCCATCACGATCGGCAGAAATTCCGCCGCTCGTCCTTTGAAAAAGCCGTAATCGACCTCAGCATCGGGCCAATAACAGCCTGATTGCGCATCATCATCGAGCCAGTCGAGCGTGCGCGAATATCGTTGGAGCACATCCCCAATTGCCTGCTTGTCGATGAGTTCCTGAAGTGCAGGGTCCATCGTGCCTCCTCTCCAATCCACTAATTGTGCAGCGCGAGTATCGCGACGATGTGCTGCGCGCGACATAGACAAATTCGGGAGTGCGGACGATGGCGACGCTTGAAGGCAGCAAAAACGACGTGAGCATCAACCTGTTCGATCCGGAAGTCCAGCAATGCCCGTATGACGCCTACAAACACCTGCGCGATGATGCCCCAGTCTACAATATTCCGGGCACTGAAATGTATGTCGTAAGCCGCTACGATCACGTGCGCGAAGTGTTGATGGAGCCGCAGCGTTTTCCCAGTTCCTCGGCCGACACACCTTTCCGGGCCAGCGCGGGCAATATCGAGCGCGGAGAGATGGTCGCGGCGCGTTTTGCGGAGAAAGGCTGGGTACCCGCCCCGACACTGAACGGGCGCGATGACCCGAACCACAAACAGATGCGTGCGATGTTCAACCAGGCGTTCAAACCGAGCCGGATCAAGGAAATCGATCCGCTGGTCGAGAACCTCGCTTACGATCTTATCGATGGGTTTGCGGCGGACGGGAATTGCGAATGGGTCAAGCAGTTCTGCGTCCCGCTGCCGCTGTTCATCATCGGCGAGCAGATGGGAGCGAAACCCGAGGATATGTGGCGGATCAAGCGCTGGACCGACGCCTTCTTCCAGCGCATCTCACTGATGCTCCCCGAAGATCAGCACATGGAAATGGTCGACCGCGAGATCGAGGCGCAGCAGTACTTCCAGCCGATATTCGAGCGGCTGCGTGAGCATCCCGACGACAGCCTGATCAGCGTTCTGGTCAACACCGTGATCGAGGAATGGGGCCGTCCGCTGACCGACAACGAACTCCACGCTGAAATGATGGCGGACACTTTTGTCGGCGGCAGCGAGACCACCACCAATGCCCTCGCTGCGGGAATGAAGCTGCTGATCGAAAACAAGGACGTCTGGCAACAGCTCAAATCCGATCCGGACAAGTATATGCGCACCTTCATCGAGGAAGTCGTGCGGCTGGAAAGCCCGGTGCAATCGCTGATGCGGTTTGTCGCTGAGGATACGGAACTGGCGGGGGTCGCAATCCCGGCAGGCGCGATGATCAATATCCGCTTCGCCGCCGCCAACCGCGATGAACGCGCGTTCGAATGTCCTGAGAAGCTCGATCTCGACCGGCCCAAGGCGGGCGGCCACATGGGCTTTGGTTCAGGCACGCATCACTGCCTCGGCGCGCCGTTAGCCCGGCGTGAGCTGATCTGGGGTTTCACCGCTGTAGTCGACCGGTTCGAGGACATGTGGTTCGCCGAGGGCAAGAATGATTTCACCTATCACCCGCACTTCCTGCTGCGTTCCTTGAAGGAACTGCATATCGAGTTTGAGGCCAAACGTTGAAGTTCGTCATTGCGAGCGTAGCGAAGCAATCCATCTCCTGCAGTTTCGCCCAGAAGCGAGGCCAGAAGATGGATTGCCGCGTCGCCTTCGGCTCCTCGCAATGACGAGTTAGCGGTTGGTTTTCGCCGCAGTCCGCCCCGCAATGTACCCAAACGTCAAAGCCGGGCCGAGCGTGCCGCCAGCACCCGCATAAATTCCGCCCGTCGGACATGCTATGGCGTTGCCCGCGCCGTACAGTCCGGCAATTGGCTCTCCATCATGGCCGAGGATTCGCGCTTGGCCATCGGTCCTCGCCCCGCCATTGGTTCCGAGCAGCCCCATGCGGATCTCGACAGCGTAGAACGGCGCGCGGGCAACCGGGCCGAGCGTAACCGCAGTTCCTTCGCGCGACCGGTCGCCATAGAAGTGATCGTAGGCGCTGGTGCCGCGCTCAAAATCGGGATCGCGACCCTCCTCGGTATGGGCGTTGAACCGCGCGACCGTCGCCGCCAAGGCACCCGGCAAGACGCCGATCTCCTCAGCCAGTTCCACCAAAGTCTCCGCTCGTGTCACCCACTCCGGCACCGGTTGGCCCGGCAGGCGCGGACCAATCGGATAGCGCTCCACATAATCCTCATCGAACACCAGCCATGCGGGCAGGTTCGGATAGTCGTATGTCTGCGGATCAAACTGGTGGAACGCGCCCGCCAGTGCGGAATAATTCGCCGCTTCGTTGCAGAACCGCTCACCCTTGCGATTGACCATCAGCGAATGCGGCACGGTGCGTTCGATCAGCACCGGCGCAGCGCGCTGTTCGCCATTGGGCCAAGGATTGTCTGGTATCACCAGTGTCGGCGCCCACCAACCTTGCGTCATATTGCCGAGCTTAGCACCGCTTTCCATCGCCAGCTTCAGCCCTTCGCCGCTGGCAGTGGGTGGACTCGCAGGCGCGTCCATTGGCCCACGCAGGAAGGTCTGGCGCTTGTCTTCATCCCATTCGAACCCACCAGTAGTGATTATAACCCCGCTGCGTGCATTCAGTTGGAAAGGCTGGCCGTCGCGAAGCCCTTCGATCCCGGTGACGCGGCCTTCGTCCTTCACCAATCGCTTGGTCTCGACATTCAGGATCGGTTCGATCCCGCGGTCGAGACAAGCCTTGAGCAACCGACCGATCATCGCCTGACCGAAGCCGCGTTCATTGTTTGCCATGCGCCGCTGCAGTTCTTCAGGAGGGACCACTCCGCTGCCCCCGCCCAAAGGTGTTTCGCGCAGCATCATCGGCTTGGGCTCTTCAATCGCCGTGATGCGCCCGGCCCAATCGCCCAACTCGCCCAATGCAAACAGATCATGGTCGAGCGCCCGCCCGCCTTCCGGCTTCGCGCCGGGTCGGTCGAGATAATAATCTGGGTACCCTTCGAGCAGAGCGACCTTCATCGCGCCCGCGTCTTCGAGGAATGCCAGCGCCTCAGGCCCGGTATCGACGAAAGCCTCCAGCGTCTCGTCCACCAGGTCGCCGTGGTCCAGCGCGCGGAAATAGGCGAGCGCCTCTTCGCGGCTGTCGGACATTCCGGCGGCGCGCTGACGCGGATTGTCCGGCACCCAGATCACACCACCCGAGATTGCTCCAGTGCCGCCGACACGATCAAACCGCTCGATCAGAGTAACTCCAGCCCCCGCCTCATGCGCGGCCAGCGCGGCGGTCATTCCAGCGGGACCACAACCAAGGATGATAATGTCTGTGTCGGTCATGCCGGGCATAAGGACGCTGCAAGCACTAAGCGGCAACTCGTCATTTTGGTTGGGTGCGCACGCTGCGACACGCCGCTAGGCATAGGTCAAAGGGAGACACGCCATGAAACTCGAAGGAAAAGTCGCAGCCATCACTGGGGGCACCGCAGGTCTTGGACGCGGGATTGCAGAGGCGTTCATGGCCGAAGGTGCGAAAGTCGCGCTGTTCGCGCGCAATCCGGAGAAAGGCGCGCGGGTCATTGAGGAATTGCGCGTCAATCGCCCCGGACCGGACAGGGCTATCTTTGTCGCGGGCGATGTGATGAACCAGTCGGACGTGGAAGGCTTCATCGACAAAACAATCGAGGAGTTCGGCACGCTCGACATTCTCGTCAACAATGCTGGCGGTGCAGGGGATCTCCAGCCGATGGTCGATCTGTCCGACGAAGCGTTCGACGAGGCGATGAAGTGGAATGTCTATTCCACCTTTTGGGCGACCCGCCGAGCATTGCCGGAAATGCTCAAGAAAGGCGATGGCCGCGTGATCAACATGTCGTCAATGGAGGGCAAGCACGGCAAGCCGGTCTTCACCGCCTACACCGCCGCCAAACATGCGGTGAACGGGATCACCAAATCGCTCGCGCGCGAAGTTGGCGAGGCCGGTGTGACAGTCAATTCGATCTGCCCCGGCCTCGTCGTCACCGACATCATCAAGAACAACGGCCCCGCCACTGCAAAAGCGATGGGGATGGAGTTCGACGAGATGATCACGATGTTCGCGCAGGAAGCCGCGATCAAGCGCCCCAACACGGTCGATGAAATTGCTGCGGTCGCGATGCTGCTCGCCAGCAAGGAGGGTGCAGGGATCACCGGCGCAATGATCAGCGTCGATGGCGGGACGGCGCAGTTTTAGCGTGTAGCCGTCATGGACGACATCAATTGGACCTTTGCAATTTGGACGCTGGCAGTGTTCGTCGCAGGCTACCTGTTCGCAGCGCGAATCTATCGCGCTCCATCCACGCCGCTCGACTTTGACAGATCGACCATTTCAAGCAGCGCCGCGCAGCAGATCGAGCAAGCACTCGGCCGCAACGCCAAGATTGAAGCGATCAAGATCCTGCGCGCCGATACGGGACTTGGCCTAAAAGACGCCAAAACCGTCATCGACACTTGGCAGTCCGAACAATCCGAGATCGGCTCCTAACCCTCTTGCATCTTCGCCATCGCCGCACCCACCGCAGCTTCAATGTCTTTTGCCTGCGGATTGCCTCGGATGGTCACTCCGCCATTGGGCTGGATATTCTGACCGGTGACAAAGGCGTGATCGGTGCACAGCCATAGACATGCATGCGCGACGTCATCCGACGTGTTCAGCCGACCCAGCGGATAGCGCGGTAGAAATGCATCGACGAGTCCGGGGGTCGCGAACGCACCTTCCGTCATCGGGCTTTCGGTGAAGGCTGGCGATACGCTGTTTGCCTTGATCCCGAGATGCCCGAAATCATTAGCAACGCATTCGATCATCGCCTCGCCCGCGCGCTTGGTGCCGATATAGGCCGCGTGATTGTTGATCAGCGCTTTGGTCGTCGCCGAGCTGAGCGAGATAAGCGATCCCCCGGTTGGCTCCTGTTCGCTCATCACTTTGACGAAGGCCTGCAGGAAGTGATGCACACCTTTGAACTGCAGATCGGTGATCTGGTCGAGCTGTTCTTCGGTTGTTTCGAGCAGGTTCGACAGCAACCCCCAGCCCGCGCAGTTGATCGCGGCGTCGACCCGCCCGAATTCCGCCTTGGCCTTCTGCGCCATAGCATGGACCTGACCGTGATCAGTGATGTCGCATAGCGCGTAGCTGCCGCCGATTTCGATGGCGAGTGCAGCGAGCGGCTCCTCGTGGCGTCCGGCAACCATGACCTTTGCGCCCTCGCTCGCGAAGAGACGAGCGATCACCTGCCCGATATTGCCCGCGCTCGCTGCACCAAGCACCACTGCACTTTTGCCTTGAAGCTGTCCCATCGTGATCTCCTCTGGTTTTGAAGGGTGGTTACACGTCGCGCGCCCTCTCCACCCTTCCCAAAAGTGTCCATTGTCCGCGCCTGCTCGCCGCACGATAGCCGCAGCATATTGATCAGGAGAAGAAAGCCATGTTCACAGGACCGATGGAGGATCGCCTTGCGATCCGCGAACTGCACGAGGTCTATGGCGATGGCGTCGTGCGCTTCGATGCCGAGACATGGGGATCGGTCTGGGCTGACGACGCAGACTGGGACTTCATGGGAATGAACCTGAAAGGGCGTGAGGCCATCGTGGAAATGTGGCTGGGCGCAATGTCCAACTTCGACGCCGTCAGTTTCAGCTGCGTTCCCGCTGCAATCGAAGTCGATGGGGACAAAGCCACATCGCGGGTGCAGACGCAGGAAGTTCTAAAGGGCAAAGACGGTTCCACACGGATGATCGGCGGCCTCTACATCGATGAGTTGGAAAAACGCGACGGCGCGTGGGTTTACACCAAGCGCGCGTTTCAGATCATCGCTGAATACAACCCCGCAGAGGAGACAGCCTGATGGCCAAGATCGTTATTGCCGCTCAGATCGATCTGCCCGCTGAAAAGCGGGAGGAAGCGCTGAAAACCGCGCAGCCCTTCATCGAGGGCGCGCTTTCGCAGGATGGATGTCTTCACTATGATTGGAGCGCCGACCTCAACAATCCCAAACGCGTAAACGTGTTCGAGGAATGGACGAGCGAAGAGGCGCTCGCCAGCCACTTCGCCAACAAGCATTATGCCGGTATGCTTGGCCACCTTGGCTCGTTCGGGATCGAGAACGCGGTCAGCAAGAAATATCGCGTCGATGCCGAAGGTCCAGTCTATAACGCAGAAGGTCAGGCGACCGAGGCGTTTGATTGAGGTAGCGCTTTGAGAATCCTGGGGGCCATCCTCGCAGGCGGTCAAGCGCGCCGGTTTGGCAGTGACAAGGCGCATGCCCTGTATGACGGCGTACGGCTGATCGACCGCGTGGCCGATGCGCTTGGGACGCAAACCACAGCGCTGATTGTATGTGGCCGTGAAGAGCCGGGTTTCGGATGCATCCCGGATCAGCCGGAGGCCGGGATCGGGCCTCTGGGCGGGCTCAACGCCGCGCTAGGTTTCGCGGAAACGCATGGCTTCATCCATGTCCTTTCCGCCGGAGTGGACGCGCCGAACATCCCTGCCGATCTGGCGGCGCAGCTGTCAGGCGAAGGCGCGGCAATCGTGGACAGCCAGCCGGTTGTTGGTCTGTGGCCGGTTACAATCGCAGCCGACCTTGTTGAGTTCATCGAGGACGGCAGGCGCTCGCTCTATCGCTTCGCCGATCATGTGAGTGCGCGGCGGATCACGCTCGACCCGCCGCTGCTCAATGTGAATCAGCCCGAAGACTTGCTCTAAAGTTTGAGCATCTGCTTTCCGCGGTTCTTGCCGACAAACAACCGCTTCAGGGTCTCTGGAGCGTTCTCAAAACCCTCCTGAATGTCCTCCTGATAGTTCAAGCGGCCATCCTGCACGAAGCCTTCAAGGCGCTTACGGATTGCAGGGAATTCTGCTGCCCAGTCGAGCACGATGAAACCAGCCATGCTCGCGCGGCGGAAAATCAGGTTGAAGTAGTTGCCCGGGCCGGTCGGTGTTCCGCCGGATTCATAGCGGCTGATACCGCCGCAGATCACAACACGCGCATTCGTCGCGATGTTAGCCAGCATATCGTCCAGGATCGCCCCGCCGACATTGTCGTAGATCACATCGACACCGCGCGGGCAGTGCTGCTTGATCTGCTCCTTCACGCCGCCCGCCTTGTAATCGATCGCGGCGTCGTAGCCCGCCTCTTCGACCAGCCATTTGCACTTCTCCGGCCCGCCCGCGATGCCAACGGCGCGGCACCCGGAGAGCTTTGCGAGTTGGCCAACCACGCTGCCCGTCGCGCCCGCCGCACCGGACACCAGCACGGTGTCGCCTGCGACTGGCTTGCCGATCTTGAACAGGCCACAATAGGCCGTCAGCCCAGTTGTCCCGAGCACCGAAAGCACCGCAGTTGGTGAGAGGGTGGTGTCGACTTTGGTCAGACCTTCGCCGTTGGAAACAAGATGCTCGCTCCACCCGGTCGTGCCAAACACCATGTCACCCACTGCGAACTTGCCGCCATTGCTCGAGACGACTTCGCAAATTCCGCTGCCGCGCATCACATCGCCAATGTTCATTGGTGCGACGTAATCAGCGATGTTCTCCATCCAGCCTTTCATCGCCGGATCGAAGCCAAGGTAATGCGTCTTGAGCAGCATCTCGCCCGCGCCCGGATCGGGAAGCTGGGTTTCGGCCAGCTTGAAATCGCCATCCTCGATCCCGCGTCCGCGTGGGTGACCATTCAAGAGCCATTGGCGAGTTGTGGTGGGCATGACTGTCTCTCCATCAAGAATACTCGTCATGCTGAACTTGTTTCAGCATCCATCAAGCCACCTTTTTGGCAGCCTTGGCGCAGGGGATGGACCCTGAAATGAATTCAGGGTGACGAACAGGCTAATGGGGCGCACGCAGCCTATCCTCCACGGACAAAAGTATCAGTCGCTGCATTCAGGCGCTGTGGTATCTCTACGCTCAAAGGAGAATCCCGATGGGTGTCGAAACTCACAAGACCTTCTGCCGCTTCTGCCACGCCAATTGCGCGATGGAGGTCGATGTCGAGACCACGCCGCGGGGACGCAAAGTGCTCGAGGTACGCGGCGATCCCGATGATCCGGCGTTCGGCGGCTACACCTGCCTAAAGGGGCGCGAACTTCCGGATTCCCACAACGCCGACCATCGCCTGCACCACTCGCTGGTGCGAGATGCGAATGGCGAATTCAAGGACACGAAGATGCCCGATGCGCTGGCCCATGTGGCCGGTGAGATTCGCCGCCTTATCGATGAGCATGGGCCCAATTCCGTCGCAGTGTTCATGGGATCGGGCGGATACCAGAACAGCGCCGCGATGGCCGCCTCGCTCAGCTTTGCGCAGGCCATCGGTACGCGCAATTTCTACACGTCGGTGACGCTCGATCAGCCAGCCAAGGTCTTCACCACCGCGCGCTATGGCAAGTGGATGGGCGGCATGAACACCTTTTCCGAAAGCGATGTTTCCCTGCTGGTGGGGAACAATCCGATCGTCTCGCACTATTCTCCGCCGGGCGGCGTCCCACCGTTCAGCCCCTCGCGCCGTATCCGCGATGCGAAAGAACGCGGGATGAAGGTGATCGTCGCCGACCCTCGCGAAAGCGACGTGGCGCGGCTCGCGGATATCTACCTACCGGTGAAGCCGGGGGAAGACCCCGCATTGCTCGCGGGCATGCTCAACGTGATCATTTCCGAAGAGCTTTACGACCGCAATTTCGTCGCCGCGCATGTCGACGGGTTCGAGGAACTGGCCGAGGCGGTAAAGGCGTTCACGCCTGATGTGGCCGCCGAGCGCGCCGGGGTCGACTCTGACCAATTGGTCGCGGCAGCGCGCATGTTTGCAGGCGGATCGAAGGGCTGCGCGGTCACGGGAACCGGGCCTGAAATGGCGGGCAATGGCACGCTGACCGAATATCTTGTCACTTGCCTCAACACCGTGTGCGCTCGGTTCAAGCAGGAAGGCGAAAAGGCCGCGATCCCCGGCGTCTTCACCAACATAAACGGGCCGCGCCGCGCTCAGGTTGGACCGGATGTGCCGATGTTTGGCGCGGAAGGCATGGCCAAGTCGCGCTTTCGAGGGCTTGGTCAGCTGGGTTTTGAGATGCCGTGCAATGTGCTGGCCGATGAAATCCTGACCCCCGGCGATGGACAGGTGCGTGCGCTGATCTCTGTCGGCGGTAATCCGGTGGTCGGCTTTCCCGATCAGGCAAAGATGACCCGCGCGCTCGATCATCTTGAAATGTTCGTCCAGATCGATCCGTGGATGAGCGCCAGTGCCAAGCGCGCCGATGTCGTTCTCGCGCCCTCGCAATGCCTTGAACGCGAAGACATCACCAACCTTTCCGAATGGTGGCACGAAGAAGCTTACGCCCGGTATGTCGAGGCCATCGCAACTCCGCCGGGCGATGTGATCGACGAATACGAGATGTTCTGGACGCTCGCGCATCACCTTGGCGTAACAATGGAGCTGGCTGGTGGACCGCTGCCGATGGATGAGAAGCCGTCGAAAGAGGCCTTCCTTGATCTGATGACCGCCGGATGCATTGTCCCGCCGAGCCAGGTTCGCAAGGACGCTCAGAAAGCAGGCGGCGCGGCGGTGGTCTATGAAGACAAGCATCCCGTTGTCGGACCTGTCGAAGAAAGTGAGCTCAACCGCTTTGGTCTAAATGTCGGCGACATGCCGGGTGAGCTGATACGTTATGCGAGCAACCCGACCGCGCGTGCAGGCTATGGATTCAAACTGATCAGCCGCCGGTCAAAGACTCGGTTCAACTCGATCGGTCACCCACTCAAGAAGCTGCAGGAAAAGACGACGACCAACCCGGCCTATATCCACCCAGATGATATGGCACAGCTGGGACTGGAGGAAGGCGGGATAGTCGAGATCACATCACCGCATGCGACCATTCATGGCGTGGTGAAAGCCAGCGACAAGGTGCGCCGGGGTCTGGTTTCCATGGCGCATGCCTATGGCGATGCCGATGCGTCGAAAGAGGACGTGCGGACACGTGGTTCCTCGACCAACCGTCTGACCAGCGAAGTCGTCGATTTCGATCCGATCACCGGGCAGAGCCTGCAAAGCGCGATCCCGGTGAAACTGGTCGCTGCCTGATTTCATATCACTCAACACAAAGGAATTCCCATGCCCGATAACCGGCGCTTTCTCCTTCAGCGTCGCCCCGATGGCGAGCCGGTCCCCGAAGATTTTGAGTTGATCACTGAGCCGACACCGGATCTGGCCGACGGACAATTCTTGATACGCAATCACTACGCTTCACTCGATCCGGCGATGCGCGGGTGGATGGATGCTGGCGGGAATTACATGCCGCCGGTCCCGCTCGGCACGTCGATGCGGGCGAGCACGATTGGCGTTGTTGAAGAGAGCCGAGCGGAAGGCTTTGAGAAAGGCCAGTGGGTCATGGGCCTCAATGCTTTGGAGGATTATTCGATCAGCCAGGTCGGCGGCTTCACCCAGCCCATCGACCCAAGCCTGGTGCCAAGCGTGACCAACTATCTCTCGATCTTCGGGGCGGTTGGAATGACGGCGTACTTCGGGTTTCTT